>JAEWHT010000255.1 GCA_023387695.1 Pseudomonadota bacterium
GGTGGAGACGATACCGACGGGGCGGCCGGCCGCGCCGGGAGGTGCCGCGTTGCGCACCAGCATGTCCCGCGACGGCGCGATCACGCCGGAGAGGAAACCCGCGGTTGCCATCGTCGCCGTGAGCGCCCAGCCGGGCAGCGTCACCAGCGCGATCAACAGCACAATCGCTGCATTGGCGGCAAAGCAGGCCGCGGCGACATAGCCGTGGCGTTCGGTGTGATCGGCGAGGAATCCGCCCGCGAGTACGCCGACGGCCCCGAAGCCAAGGAACGCCGTCAGTGCCACATTGGCGACGGAATAGGTTGCACCATAGCCGCTCATCAGCGCGACCACGCCGAAATTGTTGATGCCGGCAACCGATAGGCTCAGCAGCATGAACAGCGCGGTCAGCGTGATCAGCGCTGGCGTGATCACGGCCTGCTTCGGCATGTCGGCATTGCCGGGCTTCTTCTTGTGCGCCCCGGCATCGGGAATGTTCATGACGACCAGCAACAGTGCCACCAGCACGCCGATCGCGCCCGATGCGAGCAGCGCGCCGACGCCGCCGGACACGGTGATCAGCGCAGCGACGATCCCCGGCGCAACGGCGCCACCGAAGTAACCGGCAAAGGTGTGGATCGAGAAGGCGCGGCCCATCCGCGCTTCATCCATGTGCTCTGCGAGGATCGCGTAATCGGCGGGATGATAGACGCTGTTGGCGAGGCCCAGCATCACGCCGCAGGCGATCAGCGAGGCGTAGCTCAGGTGCAGGCCGAGCATGATCAGTGCGAGCCCGCCCAGCACCAGTCCGGCGAGCAGAATCTTGCGCGCGCCAAAATGGTCGACGAGATAGCCGGTCGGCGCCTGCGTCAGTCCGGAGACGACGGCCGACACGGTCAGCGCGAAGCCGAGCTCGACATAGCCGACGCCAAGCTGGCCTTTCAGGAACGGGAACATCATCGGCAGGACCAGCAGATGGAAATGGCTGATCCAATGCGCGATCGAAATCCCGGTCAGCGTGCGCAGCGCACTGTCCGCCTTGGCTTGTTGCGGTGCGGCGAGAACGTCGACCATTGCAGTTCCGTTTTGCGTCCCAGGGGAGGCGCAAACTATCGGCCACGCGGGTTATTTGTCCATGAACGCGGGCGCATGGCAGGTAGCGCGGCTGGGGGCGCTGGGGGCGGTCATTTGTCGTCCCTGCGAACGCAGGGACCCATACCGCGTGATATCTCGATTCTGATAGGTCGCCGTACCGAACGACTATCCCGCGCCAAACCCCTCCCTGGGGTTATGGGTCCCTGCGTTCGCAGGTACGACAGCGGTGATTGGGGCTATCCCCCTCACAACGGCTCGTCATCATTCCCATAACGATCACGCTTCGGCGTGGCGATGTCGCCGTCTTCATAATCGTCGTCGGTGTCGTTCGGCGGCTGGGGCTGCTTGGCCTTGTCAGCTGTGCTCTTCGTCTTCGGCGGTTCGGTCGGCTTGGCTGGTTTGGCCATGGCTAATCCCGGATGGTGATGCGTTCATCCGCTTCTAACCGCAAAACCTAAGCGGTTCCTGACCTATCTCAAGAGCCTGCGACAACGCCGTCAGTGCACCACGGGCCCGCCCGCCTTCTTCCAGGCGTCGATGCCGCCGGCGATGTGGGCCGTGTTGGAAAGCCCGGCCTCCTTGGCGGCGGCAACGGCCATCGCCGAGCGCTCGCCGAAGGCGCAGAAGAACACGACGCGGCGGCCGGTCGCGGCGGCAACCTCGCGCAGCATGCCGCCGGGCTTCAGGCTTTCCTCGACGCTCGGATAGGGCGTGTGCAGCGCGCCTTCGAGCATGCCGTGCTTCATCCGCTCATTGGTCTCGCGCAAATCGACGAGCAGGATGTCGGGCCGGTGCAGCGAGCGGATCGCCTCGACGGCGCTGAGCGCGCGGCCTTCTTTCTCCAGCTCTTCCTGATGCAGGCCGACCCGCATGTTGGCGGGCACCGCCACGTCCATCATCTTCGGATTGGGCAGCTTCAGGTTCGCCATCAGCTCGATATATTCGTCGACTGAGCGCACCTGGAGCCGCGGATTGTAGCGCTTCTCCTCGCCGATGGTGGAGACGGTGTCGCCCTTGTAGTCATGCGCGGGGAAAACCATCGTCTCGTCCGGCAGCTTGAGGAGGCGATTGAAGATCGAGTCATATTGTGCGCGCGACGAGCCGTTCTGGAAATCGGTGCGGCCGGTGCCGCGGATCAGCAGTGTGTCGCCGGTGAAGACGCGGTCGCCCATCAGATAGGAATAGGAATCGTCGGTGTGGCCGGGCGTGTACATCACGTCGAGCGACAGGCCCTCGATCGTCACCTTGTCGCCGTCTGCAACCCGCATCGCCACCACGTCGGCTTTGGTCTGGTCGCCCATCACCGTCATGCAATGGGTGCGATCGCGCAGCTCGCCGAGGCCGGTGACGTGGTCGGCATGCAGATGGGTATCGACCGCCTTGACCAGCTTGAGGTCGAGCTCGCGGAGCAGCTGGCAGTAGCGATCGACCTTCTCCAGCACGGGATCGAGGATCAGCGCCTCGCCGCCGGGACGGCTGGCGAGGACGTAGCTATAGGTGCCCGAAACGCTGTCGAAGAGCTGGCGGAAGATCATGGCAGGACCCGGCGTGAACTGATTTCGAGGATTCTACTACGCCGGGGGATAGAAAGAGAAGCATTTCACTGTGTGGACCAGAGATTTTAGAAAATTTTTATTGCGGCTTAGGGTCTCAGGCGTCTCCCCAAATACGCTGTCGTCCCTATCCTGCAATGCCTGGATTACCGTCGACGCCCTTCAGCGTGACGCCTGAGCCGAGCCGCTCCGGCATCATCCGGCCCGAGCGCAAATATTTGCCGACGACGTCCCACACCGGCGCGCCCTGCTGGCCGTTTATCGAGGCCCAGCCTGCGACCTTGTAGTGCCTGTTGGCGCCGAGCGTCTTGCCGTTGGCGAGCTTGAGCTCGGAGATGCGGCTGCCGATCGCGTTCGTAGGGCTGCAAGCGTAGCTGAGCCCCCCGGTGCGCACCATGTCGCCGCCCTGCTGGTAATAGGGATCGGTGTTGAAGAGGTTGTCGCAGATGTCTTCCAGCACGTCCTTGATCTGTGCGCCGGTCATCTCCTGCACATAGGTCTCCGGATAGGTGATCGCGGTCTCCGCGAGTACATCCTCCATGGTCAGCGGCTGGCCGGACAACGCGGTGAGGCCCCAGCGGAAGCCCGGCGACATCGCGATCTCGGCATCGAGCTCGGTGCGCAGCGCGGTGCAGATCAGCTCGTCGATGGGGCCGGCGAAATTATCGCGGCGATAGAGCAGCCGGTCCGGCGTTGCGATCTTCTCCGACCAGTCGGTCACGTGCGGCGCGCGTAGCTTTCCGATCAGCTCGGCCATCGCGGGATCAGGCTTCAGCAGTTCGGAATAGACCGGCAGCAGGTGATATCTGACGTCGCTGACCTTGCCCTTGTCGAGCGCGAGATCGAGCACGCCAAGAAATTTTCCATTCGATCCGGCGTTGGTGACGAGCGTGGTGCCGCTCGCATTCTTCACTGCAATCGGCTGCGGCACGGCATCATGGGTGTGGCCGCCGAGAATGACGTCGATGCCGGTGACGCGGCTTGCAAGCTTGAGATCGACGTCCATGCCGTTGTGCGACAGCAGGATCACCGCATCGACCTTGTCGGCGCCGCGCAAGGCATCGACATGCTTCTGCAGCTCTTCCTCGCGGATGCCGAAGCTCCAGTCCGGCGTGAACCGCTTGGGATGTGCGATCGGCACGTAGGGAAAAGCCTGGCCGATGATCGCAACGCGATGGCCGCCAAGCTCCTTGATGGTCGACGGCTTGAACACGCGCCCACTTGCCTTGTCGAAGGCGGCTGCGTCATTGAAGGCAGCTTCCTCGGTCAGGAAGACGTTCTGCGCCAGAAACTCACCTTTGAAGCGCTCGAGATTGTCGCGCAGCGCCTGCTCGCCATAGGTGAATTCCCAATGCCCGGTCATCGCCTCGATACCGAGCAGATTGGCGACTTCCACCATGTCGCGGCCCTGCATGATGTTGGCGAGGCCGGTGCCCTGCCAGAGGTCGCCGCCGTCGACGAGCATCGCATGCTTGTCGCCGACATCGTTGCGCAGGCGGTCGATCAGCGTCTTCAGATGCGCGAAGCCGCCGAGCTTGCCGAAACGCCCCGCAGACTTCTCGAACTCAACACAGGTGAAGGCATAGGCGTCGGCGCTGTCGGGCCGGATGCCGAAGCGCTCGAGAAAGGCGCGACCGACCAGATGCGGCGGCCGTCCCGCCATCTCGCCGATGCCGATATTGACGCTGGGCTCGCGGAAATAGACCGGGTTGAGCTGCGCATGCGTGTCGGTGAGGTGCAGGATCCGCGCGTTGCCGAAGCGTTCGATGTCGTAAATGCTCGCGGCTTCAGCGCCGCGCGCAAGCCGCGGCAGGCTAAGCGAGGCGGCGACAGCGGCTGTACTCTTCAGGAAATCGCGGCGGCGGATCGCCATCACACATTCTCCGCGCCGATGCTCGGCAGTTCCACTGGGATTGAGTTTAGCGGATTTCCATCGCCTTCCAGGCGTTCTTTTCAGACGTCGCCTGGAAGACCGAAGCCTTCGCCAGCGCCTCGGCATCCTTTGCCGCGGCCACCGCGCGATCGTAATCGCCGCCGTCGCCGGCCTTCTTGGCGGCGACCAGCGTCGAGACGGTCGTGGTCCATTGGTTGCGCATGCCGGCTGCCTCCTTGGATGCAGCTTCCGCAGCAGCATAGGCCGCCTTGTAATCTGCTTCGCTTGCCGCGCGCGCCGCCGGCGCGAGGCTCAGGGACAGCAACATGGCCAAGGTAAGTGACCGCTTCATGGCCGCGCTCATGGTCGTGCTCATGGCCGCGCTCCCGGGCCCGAGATCGGCAGGCCGTTGGCGACGTAGGAGAGGAAATATTCGACGTCGCGATATTCATCCGCCTGCGGCTCCAGCGGAACTGCGCGGGTCTGGCTGTTGCAGGTGATGAAGCGGCGGCTGATCGTGCCCATGCCGCTCCATTCGGAGCGGTAGATCGGCATCGCGTTGAGGATGCCGAGCGCCGGCGCCAGGATCTCGGCGCGGATGCGCTCGCCCGGGCTCTGCACATGACAGCTCGAGCAGGAGAAATTCAGCTGGCCGCGGCGCGTGTAGAAATAGCGCTTGCCGTTCTCGAACGCTTCAAGCGCACGGGGATCGTCGGGGATCTTGATGTCCATCGGCTTGCCGCGCGAGGTGAACGCCATGTAGGCCGTCAGCGAGGCCATCTCGTCCTTGACGTAGGAGTAGGGCGCTTCGCCATTGGCCTCGCGGCAACGGTTGAGCGCGAGCTCCAGCGTGACGACCTTGCCCTCTTTGGTGTCGAAGTAGGGATAGTTCTGGCGGATGCCGATGCCGCCATTCGGGAAGCAGTCGGCGTAGGTCTTGCCGTTCTTGAACGGCGTTGAAAACATCTCCTTGCCGGCGTCGAGTGCGAACTCGTAGGGCGGAAATTCTTCCTTCTCCTGCCACTGCCGCTTCATGTCCTCGTTCATGGAATAAGGACCGTTGACGAAATCCTCGTGCTTCACGTTCGGAAATTTCTGGAAGAAGAAGTTCTGGAATGCCTTGGCATCAGCGACGGGATCGACCTTGTCGGCCGCGACCACGCGCGGCGAGGTGAGCGCGAACGCGACGAGCGCGGCGCTCAACGAGCCAAGCAGGAGGGAGGTGCGCGCCTTCATCACGCGATCTTCGCGGTGATCTCGTCGGACCCGCCCTTGTTGTCGGTCCAGGAGATCTTCAGATCGTCGCCCTTCTTGGCACCCTTGAAGCTGAACTTGACGTAAGGGTCCTTGGAGATCGCGGTGCCCCAATTGGCGACGAAGACGTCCTTGCCGTTACATGCGAACTTCAGTTCCTGAATGTAATGCGCAGGGATCACTTCGCCCTTGGCGTCCTTGACGAGGCCAGTGTCCATGGGGTGCTGGATCAGCGTCTGCACCTCGGTGATGTCGCCATTGGATGTTGCGCGGACGCGAATGCTCGATGCCATCTTGAGTCTCCTAGCCGCCGCAGCCGCCGACGGTGACCTTCACTTCCTTAGTCGCGCTGTAGAGCTTGCCGTCGGCTTCCACGATCGCGGTCACGTTGCTGGTCTTGGCCATCTTCAGGCGGTTGGCGACAGCGGGAATCGTGCCGTCGGGAAACTTGTAGCTTGCGGCGAGCGCGTTCGGATTCTCGGCGACGAAGAACGAGATCGACGTGACCTTGTCCAGCGTTGTCGTCACCGAGATCGGCACCACGCCGCCATTCTCGGCGATCTCGGGCGCATCGAGCTTGATCTTGTCGGACGGCTCGGCGGTCTTGCCGTAGAGGGCCTTGAGCGCGTCGGCCTCGTTCTTCAGCTTGAACGCCTCTTCCGGATATTTGTCATTGGCCGCGGCGCGCGCAGGCGCGAACGGCAGATTGCCGAGGCCGATCAGCGCGACCGAGACGGCGCCCTGAAGGATCAGGCGTCGTGTCGGGTGAGGGCCGGTGTGCGTGGTCATCAATCTTCTCCTGTGCCGGCCGTTACAATGTCTGCAGGAAATCAACGATCGCGTTGATCTCCTGCTCGCTCAGAATGCGGTTGCGGCCGAACGGCGGCATCATGGTCTGTGGGTTGCGCTTGGTCTCGTCGAACAGGATCGCGACCAGCTCGTTACGGTCGGGATATTTCGTCTTCAGGTCCTTCAGCTCGGGCCCGATCGTGCCCGGCAGATCGCCGCCCTTGATGACATGGCAGGTCAGGCAATTGCCCTTGCCGCGGTCGAAGGCGATCTTTTGGCCTTCGGCGATTGCCGACTGTGCCCATGCAGGGCGCGCGGCGAGGCCGGTGAGGACGACCAGCGCGAGGAGCAGGGCGGGCTTGCGAGGAAAGGCGGTCAAGGCGTCGTCCCGAGGCTTAATGTCCGAAAAAGATAGTGTTCAAAAGCACAAAGGACATGCCCTGACAATCAAGACTATGCAGGCCGCGAAATGGCGTTAATATCTTCCGCATTGCAACTGAACTGATCGATCGTTCATCAAGCCGGCATTAACCGGCAATGTCTGGGGGCGTTTTGCCCTTGTTGCGTTTTCGTCTGCTTTCTCAATTTCCGGGGACATGAATTGGCTGAATATGTCGTTGAATTTGGCAGGGACGGTGGGCGGGTCGAATCTGACGGCCGTCTCGATGCGCCGGCCTTCCATCGCAATCATGAGCCGCTCTGGACGGCGCTCGAAAAGCATCTCGTGGGCCGGTCGGGCGACGTCGTCGAGGTCGGCAGTGGAACCGGCCAGCACGTGGTTCATTTTGCCCGCCATACGCCCGATCTCGTCTGGTGGCCGAGCGATCTCAACCAGCGCCACGTCAAGAGCATCGAGGCCTGGCGCGTGCATTCGGGCCTGACAAACGTCCGCGCGCCGTTGCGGATCGATCTCTCCGATCCGGACTGGTGTCCTGAGATGAAGAGCGGGCAGGGACCCAAAGATCTCGCGGCCGTGTTCTGCGCCAATGTCATTCATATTGCGCCCTGGGCCGTGGCCGAGGGCCTGTTCGCCGGCGCCGGCCGCTATTTGCGCGTCGACGGCGAGCTGTTCCTCTACGGCCCGTTCAAGCGCGACGGCAAGCACACCGCGCTCAGCAACGCCGTGTTCGATACGTCCCTGCGCGAAGGCAATCCCGATTGGGGCGTGCGCGATCTCAGTGACGTCGAGGCCCTCGCGCGCGGTGCAGGCCTCCGCCTGATCGACACGATGGAGATGCCCGCCAACAATCTGACGCTGGTGTTTTCGCGCGGGTGAAGGGCGAGGCCATCACGCCTCGCCGTCTTGCCACCCGATCTTCTCCTTCAGGAACTGCAAGCCGAGCACCTGGAAGCCGGCGCGCTCCTTGTTGTCCTTGCCATAGCCGTGGCCGCCGGCTTCGGGCTCATAGAACCAGGCCTCATAGCCCATCGCCTGGAGTTTTGCGGCCATCTTGCGCGCGTGACCGGGATGGACGCGGTCGTCGCGTCGCGTCGTCGCAATCAGGATCGGCGGATAGGGCTGGCCTGGCTTCGCGGTGTGATAGGCCGAGTAGGTCTTCAGCCACTCCCATTCCTCAGGCTTGTCGGGGTCGCCATATTCGGCGATCCAGCTCGCGCCCGCGAGCAGCTTGGTATAGCGGCGCATGTCGATCAGCGGGATGGTGCAGAACAGCGCGCCGAAACGCTCGGGGTATCGCACCAGCATGTTGGTGATGAGGATGCCGCCGTTCGACCCGCCCTGGGCTGCGATGCGCTTTGGCGTGGTGACGCCGCGGCGAACGAGATCGGCGGCAACGGCCGCGAAATCATCATGCGAGAGCCGCTTGCCGGCGTATCGTCCCGCATCGTGCCAGCGCGTGCCGAACTCGCCGCCGCCGCGCAAATTCGCCTGCACCGTCGTGCCGCCACGTTCCAGCCAGAGCTTGCCGAGCGAAGGGGTGTAGTACGGCTTCACGGAATGACCGAAGCCGCCATAGGCGCTCATATAGACCGGTGCATCGCCGGTCTCGCCGGCCGGGCCCGTCTGCACATAGGGAATGCGTTCGCCATCGATCGAGATCGCCTCGTGCTGCGTCACCACGAGACCGTCGGCGTTGAATGTCTTCGGCGCCTGCTTCAGCACAACAGGGCTTTCGACGCCGCGCGCGAGCAGCATCAACGACGGTGGCGTCAGCGGATCCTGCACGTTCGCGAGCAAGTCACCGTTGCTCTCGAATTGATAATGATCGAAAGGCCAGACATCGACGACGCCGATCCCGGGGAGACCTCGCAGCGTCTCGCGGCTCCAGCCCGAGGCGGACGGCGTGCAGATCTCGAACACCGGACGCAGCTCGTCGAGGATGGACAGCATCAGCTTGCCATCGGCCCAGGCAAATCCCTGGAGCGCGCGGCGAGCGCCGGGCTCGAACACGATGGCAAAGTCACGATCGCCGGCGACGAATGCCGACAGCGAGATGCCAAGCACGCTGTCTGCCACATAGGTGCGCCCCGAGACGGTCCAGTCCGCTCGCAGTTTGATCGCAAACCAGTCGCGATGCGACTGCATCCATACGCCGCTTGGGAGGTCGAATTTGGTGAGTGTCCCGGCCGCGTCACGCAGCCAGATCACGGTATTGAAGAAGTCGAGCTGATCGATGATCCAGGCGCGCGGCCCCGTGTCGGTGTCTTCGACTCCGCAATAAACCCGCATGCGGTCAGCGCTGGTCTCGAAGATCACCTCCGCCTGCTCGATCGGCTGCCCGCGGCGCCACAGCCGGACCGTTCTCGCGTAGCCGGATGTCGTCGCCATGCCCTCGCCATAGGCGCTGGAGAGCACGAGCGTATCCGGATCGAGCCAATCGACACTGGTCTTTGCTTCCGGCAGGACGAAGCCGTCGGTCACGAAGCTTTTCGCCTCGCCGTCGAATTCGCGCAGCACCACGGCATCGCTGCCGCCGCGCGACAGGCTCAGCATGACGCGCGTGTAGCCGGGCCGCGACGAGGTCCAGTTCAGCAGCCAATCCTCGCCCTCGTTTGCCGCAAGCTGATCGACGTCGAGGATGGTCTCCCAGTTTGGCGTAGCTTTTCGAAATTCGTCGAGCGTCGTGCGCCGCCAGATGCCGCGCGGATGGTCCGCATCCTTCCAGGTGTTGTAGAGCTTGCCACCGCTGCGGCTGACATAGGGAATGTTGTCGGGGCGATCGAAGATCGCCGCGAGCAGATCACGGTCGCGTTCGAACGCCGCGCCGGCGAATCTGTCCAGCGTCAGGCGGTTCTGCCGCTCGACGAATTCGAGCGCACGGATACCTTCGACCTCCTCGAGCCAGAGCCAGGGATCATCGTCGGGAGCGCTAAGCGTAGGCCTGTCGTCGATGGACATGAGCGAAACTCCCTGAGATCGGGGCGGGATAGGATTTGATCGCACGCAAGCCGTCAAGGGCGTGGCGGGGTATCATCGGCCCGATTGCGTCAGCGGCATGGCCTGCGCCCGTTTGCGCCGGTTGCCGGGCTCTTTCAGCCCCTCCATAGTGCCAGGAATCACCAAGCCTTTTTGGGCGGAAATGCCGATGATTGACGTGACTGCAGCCCATGAGATCGCCGACGACGCCCGCGTGCGTGCCAATGTGGTGCGCCTTGCCGCGGCGCAGGCGCTGACCGGCGCCAATTCGGCGGTGATCTTCGCCACCGGCTCGATCGTCGGCGCCACGCTCGCGCCCGACATGTCGTTCGCGACGGTGCCGATCTCGATGTATGTGCTGGGCCTCGCCGCCGGCACGCTGCCGACCGGTGCGATCTCCCGCCGTTTCGGCCGCCGCGCGGCCTTCATCGTCGGCACCGGCCTCGGCACACTGACCGGTCTCACCGGCTCGTTCGCGATCCTGCATGGATCGTTTGCGCTGTTTTGTCTGGCGACCTTTCTCGGCGGCCTCTACGGCTCCGTGGCGCAATCCTATCGCTTCGCCGCCGCCGACGGCGCCAGCGCGGCCTATCGGCCGAAGGCCGTGTCGTGGGTGATGGCGGGCGGCGTGTTCGCCGGCGTGCTCGGTCCGCAGCTCGTGCAATGGACCATGGACGTCTGGTCGCCGTATCTGTTCGCCTTCAGCTTCCTGGTCCAGGCTGCGGTCGCGTTGATCGCGATGGGCATCGTGGCCGGTGTCGACATGCCAAAGCCCGCACCGGCCGATCTGCATGGCGGTCGTCCCTTGTTCAGGATCGTCAGCCAGCCCCGCTTCATCGCGGCCGCGCTGTGCGGCGTCATCTCCTATCCCATGATGAATCTGGTGATGACCTCGGCGCCGCTCGCCATGAAGATGTGCGGCCTCAGTCTGTCCGATTCCAATTTCGGCATTCAGTGGCACATCGTCGCGATGTACGGGCCGAGCTTCTTCACCGGCGCGCTGATCGCGCGCTTCGGCGCACCGAAGATCGTTGCGGCAGGTCTGCTGCTGGAAGCGGGTGCCGCCAGCATCGGTCTCTCCGGCATCACCGCAATGCACTTCTGGGCAACCTTGATCGTTCTCGGTATCGGCTGGAATTTCTCCTTCATCGGCGCCTCCGCGCTGGTGCTGGAGACGCACCGGCCGCAGGAGCGCAACAAGGTGCAGGCCTTCAACGATTTCCTGGTGTTCGGGATGATGGCGGTGGGCTCGTTCTCGTCGGGGCAGCTGCTGGCGAATTACGGCTGGTCGGCGGTGAACATGGTGGTGTTCCCGCCGGTCGCGATCGGCCTCGTCGCGCTGTCGCTGGCATCCTGGGCCCGCCGTCGCAAGGCGCGGCTCGAGGCCGCCATGGGCGAGTTCCCGGACGCGATCTGAGCTGGCAGGAGGCTGTCAGCAGTCTCGACACTTCGATCGCTGTCGAAGTGATTTTCTGGTGAAGGCTATTTAGATGATCGTCATGGCCGGGCTTGTCCCGGCCATCCACGTCTTGGACGCGCATATCGAAGAACGTGGATGCCCGGGACGAGCCCGGGCATGACGGAGTAACTGGCATGCTCGACAATCCTCAACACACCCCAATCGACGAATCCTCTCTCCGCTACGAAGGCTGGCGCATCGTCGCCGTCTGCTTCCTGCTCGCGACTTTCGGCTGGGGGCTCGGCTTCTACGGCCAGAGCGTCTATGTCGCGGAGCTGCAGCGCGCACGCGGCTGGCCGGCGTCGCTGATCTCTTCGGGCACCACGTTCTTCTATCTGTTCGGTGCGCTGCTGGTCGTCTTCGTCGGCGAGGCCGTCCGGAAATATGGCCCGCGCATCTGCCTGATCGCGGGAACGCTGGCGATGGCGGCAGCTAGCGTTGCGATCGGCGCGGTGCGCGAGCCTTGGCAGCTTTATCTGGCCGATGCCGTGCTCGCCTTCGGCTGGGCCGGCACGAGCCTCGCCATGATCACCAACACGATCAGTCTCTGGTTTGACCAGAAGCGCGGCATGGCGATCAGCCTGGCGCTGAACGGCGCCAGCTTTGGCGGCATCGTCGGTGTGCCGTTGCTGGTGATGATGATCAGCCATATCGGTTTCGCCAGCGCGATGTTCGCCACATCCGCCGCCATGCTGGTGCTGCTCCTGCCGGTGATTTTGATCGTCGTCGGCCGGCCGCCAGACCTTCATGCATGGCGTGGCGCGGCCAAGGCAAAGCCGCAATCCTCGACCGAGATCCGTAACGCTGCGCTGCGCGACATCGGCTTCCTCACGGTGACCATTGCCTTCGCGCTCGTGCTGTTCGCGCAAGTCGGATTCATCGTGCACCTGATCTCGTTCCTTGATCCCGTGATCGGTCGCGAGCGTGCAGCCGTGGCCGTCGCGGTGCTGACCGCGATGGCGGTGATCGGCCGCGTCCTGTTCTCGATGGTGATCGATCGCCTCAACCAGCGGCTGGCGTCGGCGCTATCGTTCCTGAGCCAGGCGGCCGCGCTGTGCGTCGTCATTAACCTGCACAACGACTACGTACTGATCGCGGCCTGCGCGGTGTTCGGCTTCTCCGTCGGCAATCTCATCACGCTGCCATCGCTGATCGTGCAGCAGGAATTCGATAGCGCCTCGTTCGGTGTGCTGATCAGCCTGAACACCGCGATCAACCAGGTGACCTATGCGTTCGGCCCCGGCGTCGTCGGCTTCTTGCGCGATTGGTCTGGCGGATATTCGATGCCGTTCTATCTCTGCATCGCGTTGGAGGTGACGGCTGCGGCGCTGATCATGGTGCGGGGCGCCAGCCACACGAAAACTGCGTAGGGTGGGTTAGTCGGGGAGATGCGCGAAGCGCATCTGCTCGGCGTAACCCACCACTGTTTGTCTCTGTGGAAATAGAAGAGGTGGGTTACGGCTTCGGCTAATCCACCCTACGGATCACATCACCCCTCGCGCTGCTTCAACAGCCCCTCAACATCCAGCCGCTTGGTAAACATCGCGAGCTTCCCATCCGGCCCGATCGGCCATTGCTCGCGCGGCTTGTCCCAATACAGCTCCACGCCGTTCTCATCGGGATCGCGTAAGTAAAGCGCCTCGGACACACCATGGTCGCTCGCGCCATCCAGCCCGATGCCGGCCGAGAGCACCCGGTGCAGCGCATCCGCCAGCGCCGGCCGGGTCGGGTAGAGGATTGCGGTGTGAAACAGCCCGGTGGTGCCCGGTGGCGGCGGCGAGCCACCTTTGCTTTCCCAGGTGTTGAGCCCGATGTGGTGATGATAGCCACCGGCCGAGATGAAGGCCGCGCCCGAGCCCATGCGTTGCATCAGCTCGAAGCCGAGCACGCCGCAATAGAAACCGAGCGCGCGATCGAGATCGGCGACCTTGAGGTGGACGTGGCCGATCCGGGTGCCGGCGGCGACGGGTGATTGCGACATGGTGCTGCTCCCAAAGCACTCCAGATAGGCCGGACTTCGGGACAGTGCTACGGCCCTATCCCGAAACCCATCGTTTCCTAATGCGCAATTGCGCATGGGGATGGGAAACTATGACAGCTCCCGTGCCTCGCCTTCCGGCAGCTCGAACTCAAACGTGTTGAGCGTCATCGACACCATCGTGTAATAGCCGCAGAGACCGATCACCTCGACCACGCCGCGCTCGCTGAGCAGCTTCACCGCCGCATCATAGAGGCCCTTCTCGACGCCGTGGCCCTCATGCAGCGACTTTGCGAGATCGTAGATCATCTTCCCCTTCGGATCGTCGAACTCAGGCGTGCGGCGATCGCGGATCGCGTCGATGATCTCCACCTTCATGCCGCCTGCAAGCGCGAGGCGCTTGTGCGCATACCATTCGTAATGCGCGGTCCAGTGTCGCGCCGTCACCAGGATCGCGATCTCCGAGAGCTTTGCCGGAAAGATCGTGTCGTAGCGCAGGACTTCGCCGAGTCGCGTCGCGTGGCGAGCCATGTCCGGGCTGTTGAGCCAGGCCATCATCGGCGCCGGCGGCTTGCCGCGTTTACCGGCAATGGACTCGTCATAGGTCTGCCGCTGACTCTCGTTCATTTCGCCAGGCGAAAGAAGCTTTAGGCGCATTCTCGTTTCCTCTTTGTTTTCAAGCACCATCGCGCCACGACTATAGCCGATGACGCGGCACAGAAGTGGTTGAATTCCGCAGTGCAATGGCCCAGAGTCGCGCCCAACAAATCGATGTGATTGATGGAAACGACCATGAGCGAATCTGAAGCCGCCGAACTCGAAAAATTCCGCAGCGAAACGCGCACTTGGCTGGAAACGAATTGCCCGCCCGAGATGCGCAAGCCCGCGACGTCGGATGGCGATGTGTTCTGGGGCGGACGCAACGCAAAATTCTCGTCCGAGCCGCAGCGCATCTGGTTCGAGCGCATGCGCGACAAGGGCTGGACCGTGCCGGATTGGCCGAAGGAGTATGGCGGTGGTGGCCTCAGCGCGGCCGAGCACAAGGTGCTCCGTTCCGAGATGGCGAAAATGGGTGCGCGTCCGCCGCTGTCAAGCTTCGGCATCTGGATGCTCGGGCCGGCGCTGCTCAAGTACGGCAACGAGGCGCAGAAGAAAGAGCACCTGCCGAAGATCGCTGCGGGCCTGATCCGCTGGTGCCAGGGCTATTCCGAACCGAACGCCGGCTCCGATCTGGCCTCGCTGCAGACCCGCGCGGAGAGTGACGGCGATGATTTCGTCATCACGGGATCGAAGATCTGGACGTCATACGCCAATTACGCCGACTGGATCTTCTGCCTCGTCCGCACCGATCCTACTGCCAAGAAGCATGACGGCATCAGCTTCATCCTGTTCGACATGACGTCGAAGGGCGTCACCACCAAGCCGATCCTGCTCATCTCGGGCTATTCGCCGTTCTGCGAAACCTTCTTCGACGGCGTCCGCGTGCCGAAGTCGCATGTGGTCGGCACCGTCAACCGCGGCTGGGATGTTGCGAAATATCTGCTGCAGCACGAGCGCGCGATGATCTCGGGTATGGGCGAGCGCGGCGTTGGCCGTCCGCTCGGCCAGATCGCGGCCGACTCTGTCGGCTCCGATACGCAAGGCAAGCTCGATGATTCCATGCTGCGTGGTCAGATTGCGACATTCGACGTCGACGAGGCCGCGCTTGCCGCTTGCGCCGAACGTGCCGTCGATCTCGCCAAGGCGGGGCAGGCGCATCCGGCGTTCTCGTCGGCGATGAAATATTACGGCACCGAACTCAACAAGCGTCGCTACGAGATCCTGATGTCGGCCGGTGGCATTGATGCGCTGGAATGGGAGAGCGAGCGGTCGCGCCAAGGCGCCCGTCCGCGCGCCTGGCTGCGCACCAAGGCGAACTCGATCGAGGGCGGCACGTCGGAGGTCATGCTCGGCATCGTCGCCAAGCGCATCCTGGATCTGCCAGGGGCGTAGGCTCGCTCTCACCACCCGTCATTCCGGGGCGCGCGAAGCGCGAGCCCGGAATCCATACTCCCGATCGTGATTATGGATTCCGGGCCTGGCCTTTCAGGCCATCCCGGAACGACGACAACATCTAGATTTTCGAATCGGAATCACGCACATGGCCCTCGTCCTCACCGAAGAACAATCAATGCTCCGCGACTCTGCGCGCGGGCTGATCAGCGACAAGGCGCCGGTGTCTCACCTGCGTGGCTTGCGCGATAGCAAAGACCCCACTGGTTTCTCCAAAGAGCTCTGGCATTCCTTTGCCGAGATGGGCTTTGCCGGCCTGCTCGTGCCGGAAGAGTTCGGTGGCAGCGGTCTCGGCTTCATGGAAGCCGGTGTCGTGATGGAAGAGATCGGCCGCACTTTGATGCCGTCACCCTTTCTCGCCACCTCCGTGGTCGCGGCCTCGGCGCTGAACCGCGGTGGCAATGCTGCGCAGAAGTCGGAATATCTGCCGAAGATCTCCAACGGCTCGCTGCTCGCGACGCTCGCGATCGACGAGGGCGCAAAGCATCGCCCGCTTCAGACCAACCTTCAGGCGGTGCGCGCCGGCAACGGTTTTAAGCTCTCCGGCGCCAAGGCGCTTGTTGTTGACGGCCATGTCGCCGATCTCTTCATCGTCGCTGCGCGCACGGCGGGTCACGCCGGCGAGCGCGATGGCCTGACGCTGTTTCTCGTGAATCCCAAGGCCAAGGGCGTCACGATCGAGCGCACCATTATGGTCGACGCGCACAATGCGGCACGGATCGAGCTCGCCAATGTCGAAGTCAACGCCGACAGCGTGCTGGGCGAGGTCGATCAAGGTGCAGCGCTGCTGGACGGCGTGCTCGACATCGGCCGCGGTGCTGTCGCCGCCGAAATGGTGGGTTTGAGCGAAGAAGTGTTCAACCGCACGGTCGAGTACCTCAAGAACCGAAAGCAGTTCGGCAAGCTGATCGGCGAATTCCAGGCGCTGCAGCACCGCGCCGCCGAGCTCTATGTTGACATCGAGATCACCCGCGCCGCCACCATGAAGGCGCTGCAGGCGCTGGATGCCGACGTCGCCAAGGCCGCATCAAGCGTCGCCGTCGCCAAGGCCCGCGCCGGCAACACCGCCACCCGCGCCGTGCAGGAAGGCGTGCAGATGCATGGCGGCATGGGCATGACCGACCAGTTCGACATCGGCTTCTTCATGAAGCGCGCACGGGTGTGCGAAGAGCTGTTCGGGGATGCCAACTACCACACCGAGCAGCTGGCGCGCGCTCGGGGGTATTGAGGCGGGTTTGGTCGCTGAGCGCGCCTTATAGGCGGTGTCGTCGCCCGGCTTGACCAGGCGACCCAGTATTCCAGAGACAGCAGAGTTTTACGGAGAGGCTGCGGCGTACTGGATCGCCCGGTCAAGCCGGGCGATGACAGTTGAGAGCGTGGTTAGACCGCCACCCTTACCTCATCGGCGGCGCATACTGCACGCCACCGGCGTTCCACAGCTGGTTCATGCCGCGCGGGATCTTCAGCTTCGACTTCTCGCCGATATTGCGCTCATACATCTCGCCGTAATTGCCGACATGGCGGATGATGCGCACGACCCAGTCCTTGGTCAGGCCGAGCTGCTCGCCGTAATTGCCCTCGGTGCCGACCAGCCGCATTACTTCCGGCTTCTTCGACTTCAGGGCTTCGTCGATATTCTGCGAGGTGACGCCGAGCTCTTCCGCGTTGATCATTGCGTAGAGCGTCCACTTCACGATCATCATCCAGTCGTCGTCGCGCTGGCGCACGACGGGAGCGAGCGGCTCCTTGGAGATCATGTCCGGCAGGATCATGTGCTCGTCGGGCTTCGACATGTTCAGCCGCAGCGCATACAGCTGCGAGACATCGGCGGTGAGCGTGTCGCATTTGCCAGTGTCGTAGGCCTTCACCACGTCTTCCAGCTTGTCGAACTTCACCAGCTCATACTTCATGTTGTTGGCTTTGAAGTAGTCGGCGAGGTTGAGCAGCGTGGTGGTGCCGGCCTGCACGCAGACCTTGCTATCGGCGAGGTCGAGCGACGTCTCCTTGTTCCGCGAGCGCGGCACCATGAAGCCTTCGCCGTCGTAATAGGCTACAGCCGGGAAATAGAGATCGTAGTCGAGCTCACGCGACATGCTCCAGGTGGAGTTGCGCGAGAGGATGTCGACCTTGCGGCTCTGCAATTCCTTGAAGCGCTCGCTGGCGTCGAGCGGCACGAACTTGGCCTTGTTCGGATCGTCGAAGATGGCGGAGGCGACCGCGCGGCAGAAATCGACGTCGAAGCCGGACCAGTTGCCCTTGTCGTCGGGGATCGAGAAGCCCGGCAGGCCCTTGTTGACGCCGCACAGCACTTCGCCGCGGCGGACCGTGCGCTTCAGCGTGCGGGTGTCGTAGAACTCGTACGTGACGGCCAGGGCGCCGACCAGCACGGCGACCGCGAGCCCGATCAGCAGGCCGCCTCGAAATGTGCGCATCATGTTACTCTCTCGAAAAAATCGGGAAAAGGAATCTGGACGAGGGCGGGAAGCATGATCCGCAGGGATCATGCTCGAACAATGGGCTTACAGTTCAGGCTTCTGCCTGATCACGACCTTGGTGCCGACGGGGACGCGATCGTAGAGGTCGGCGACGTCGTTGTTGACGAGACGGAAGCAGCCCGAGGACACCTTGGTGCCGATCGTGTCGGGACGATTGGTGCCG
Organism: Pseudomonadota bacterium; assembly: GCA_023387695.1. Lineage (GTDB taxonomy): Bacteria > Pseudomonadota > Alphaproteobacteria > Rhizobiales > Xanthobacteraceae > Bradyrhizobium. The sequence goes on from JAEWHT010000255.1 coordinate 18,067, forward strand.
TGGATGCGGTAGACGGTGGTGCCGAGATACATGGCGCGGGCGCCAAGTGGATTGCCGGGGCCACCGGCCATGAAACGCGGCAGATAGGGCTGGCGCTGGATCATCTCCGGCGGCGGCGTCCAGTCCGGCCATTCCTTCTTGTTGGTGATCTGCACCAGTCCCTGCCACTGGAAGCCATCGCGGCCGACGCCGATGCCGTAGCGGATGGCACGCCCACCCGGCTGCACCAGATAGAGATGGCGCTCGGAGGTCGAGATGATGATCGTGCCCGGCGCTTCGGTCGTGCGGTAGTAGACGACCTGCTTCTGCCATTCCGGGTCGAGCTGGTAGCTGTCGTCGGCAATCAGGCCGGGCTCGTCGCCGCGGTCGGGCTGCTGGGCGAAGGCCTGCGGGGCGGACATGATCAGGCCCATCGCAGCCAACAACGCCCCGGTCAGGCGCCGAAAATCCGTCATTTCAAGTTCTCCCCGCTGCCACAGCGCAAATCGTTAGGAACCATCTGAACTCAGGGGCAGCTTCGTGGCAAGTTCAAGGCGCGCCCATTTGGCATGTCACGAGAATGCTTCGGTTTTTTGACGTGGATCAACAGAACGAAAAGGGTGGGTGGCGCGAAAAGCAGTGAGCTGGGCTCGATGCGCCCCCTCTCCCGCTTGCGGGAGAGGGTCGGGGAGAGGGTGTCTCCGCCGGGGAGACTCCCCCAGAGGAAAGAACCCTCACCCGGCGCACGGGACGATGCTTCGCATCGCCCGGGACGCGGCGAACTCTCCCGCAAGCGGGAGAGGCGCAGAGCGAGTCCTTGGCAACAGCCCGCTCTAAATCTGGCTCGCCTCCGCCCTAATCTCCAACCGCCGGACGATTTCCGCGCCCACGGCGCGGGCCTCGTTGCGGGAGCCGATGCGAGGGCTGCGAAACCGTCCCCCGGACTGCAGGCGGATCGTCACGATGCAGTGCTCGTCCTCGGACCGGCCACGGCGGTCGATCGTGATCGCCTTGACGTTGGGCCCCTCGATCGTGTCTTCGCGCGGCTGGCCGTTGCCCCAGAGCCGTTCGACGCGGATATCGCCCTCGCGGATCACCCAGAAGGCGCCGGTGACGAGATTGGCAAATCGGTAGACACCGAACGCGGCGACGATGCCAAGCGGCAGCAGCGTATAGTCGATCCATTGCGGCTGCAGGCCACGCCAGAGCCGGTAGGCATAGGGCGCGACACACAGGGCGACCGCGATCAAGGCCGCGATTCGGATGTCGCGCTGGGAAAACGGCTCGATGGGTTCGCCAAGGCGCATCTCGGGATTGCTGGCGTCCAGCGGATTGACGGGCGCCTCGACATCGGGAACGTCGAATTGCGTGGCAATCCGCGTCACGGTGTCATGAACATGCGTGACGTCGGTCAGGGGCGGGGACGTCAGCCGCTCCCCCGAAGCCAATGTAAAGGCCAGCTGGAAGCGGGCTTTTGCGGTTTTGCTACCGGGAACCCGCAGCGCCGTGATGTCGTCCTTCACGACAATTCGCGTCTGCAGCTTCCCGAACGGGCGTTGCTTCCCGATCAGGATCTCGTCCGGCGTGATGATCCACACCACGGCCGGGGTCATCATGACGGCGCTGACGAAAGCTGCTCCCGCCAGCAGCGCGACTACTGAGACGATGATCTCCAGGACGTCATGCGTGAACAGGCCCGGCGTGAAGCAGAGTGCAACGGCCGCGGCAGAGCCGGCGACGACCAGCCGCTGCGCGATCGAGGAGCCTTCGCGAAGGCGGATGTCGTTGCTGGTGGTCGCGTCGTCCATTGCGGCGGGCTGATTTGCGTCGGCGCGCGAACCTCCACGGACGGGTCCGTGGAGTCAAGCAACAAGGACGAGACCGCCGCTGGCGAGCCTAGCTGTTGGCGTTCAGCAGCTTGGCCACGGTGCGGTCGATCTCGTCGTAGCGGCCTTCGCCTGCGTGCTGGAACACGATCTTGCCGGTCTGGTCGATCACGTATTGCGCCGGCCAATATTGGTTGCGATAGGCGTCCCAGGTTTTGGAATCATTGTCCTGCGCCACCGGATAGCTGATGCCGTGGCGCTTGAGCGCGGCCTGGACGTTGGAGGCCGAGCGCTCGAACGGGAATTCAGGCGTGTGTACGCCGACCACGACGAGGCCCTTGTCCCTGTATTTGGCATAGAGCTCGGTGACATGCGGCAGCGTGTTGACGCAGTTGACGCAGCCATAGGTCCAGAAATCGACCAGCACCACCTTGCCACGGAGATCGGCGATGTTCAGCGGCTTGGAGTTGAACCAGTTGCTGATGCCGGCGAAGTCGGGCGCGGTCACGGCCTGGCTCGCAGCTGCGACCTTGACCGTCGCTGGGGGCGTGGCCTCGTCGCAGATGCCGGGGATGACGGCGCCGGTCACGGCGAAGCCGATCAGGGCGGCGGAGACGGCGAGCAGCTTGAAGGTCATGGATGTGTTCTCCGTTGAGAGGTGGGGAATCACAGGCCGATCTGGCCGGTGGGATAGAAGCCGGTGAGCCACGCCACGATCAGCGTGTCGTATTGGAAGTAGGCGGCGAGCGCGAAGGCGATCACGACGACACCAAAGCCCTGCTGCAAGCGGGGCGAGATGCGGGCGAGGCTGCGCACGCGCGTGGTCGCGGCCTGTCCGCCATAGGCGATCGCCAGCATTGGGATCGCAGCGCCGATCGCATAGGCGATCAGCAGCGTGCCGGCCCAGGCGAGGTTCTTCGACGTTGCGACCAGCGTCAGGATCGAGCCAAGTACGGGGCCGGCGCAGGGCGTCCAGACCAGGCCGAGCGTGGTGCCGAGCACGAGACCGCCAAGCGCGCCCTCACGCTGCGTGTCGCCGGCGCGCTGCGCGTCGCCCGCCGCACCAAAATTCAGCCAGCCATTGAGCCGGATCGACAGCCATTCGAACGGCGCCGGCCACAGCATCAGCAGACCGAAGCCGAGCAGCAGGATCGAAGCCGCTTCGCGCAGCACATTCGGATCGAAGTCAAACAGCCGCGTCAGCGCGCCGAGCAGCAGCGCGACCGCGGAGAACGACACCACGAAACCGAGCGCAATCATCGCCGGACGCAGCTGCGACGTCCGCCCGATCGAGGCGCCGAGCAGGATCGGCAACATCGGCAGTGTGCAGGGCGCGGCAATGGTGAGGATGCCGGCGAGGACGGCGAAGAGAAGCTCTAGCATGGGGCACTCGTGAAGGAGGTCACGAGAGCAGTTCGCCCTGGAGGCGCCGGTCGTTACGCGCCGTCACGCGCTCGTGACGGGCGAGGCTGGAGCTACCCCCAAATACAAAACGACCCGGAGGGGGGCATCCCGTCCGGGTCGCTGGAGGTCTTGGGAGGTTTAACGAAACCGTATGTGATCTTTATAGGGACGAAGTTTTTCCGCCTGATGTTGTGGTTTGTTTCATTTGTTTCGTCGGCGGTAACGCTTTCGTGTCCCGGGATCGGGCCCGAAATCAGGCCCTATCCCATTGAAATCCTTGATCTTAGGCGGCGAAGCGGTCGACGCCGCAAGTCTTAAGCAAATCGGCCAGCTGCTTGCGGGCGTAGAACATCCGGGTCTTCACCGTGCTCTGGGGAATGCCGATGATCTGCCCGACCTCCTCAACCGACTTCTCATGGTAGTAGACGAGGTTGATGATCTCGCGGTGCGCGGGCGACAGTTTCTGGACGCATGCGCGCAGGATGGCGCTGGTGTCGCTGCGGTCGAGCGAGGCCTCGGGCGTATCGGATCCATCAGGAATCTCGCGCACGTCTTCCTGGTCGATGTCCTCGAAGCGGCGCTGGCGCATCGCAGTTAGCGCCTTGAAGCGGGCGATCGAGAGCAGCCAGGTCGAGACCTGCGAGCGGCCCTGGAACTGGCCGGCGGTCCGCCACACGTCCAGGAACACCTGGCTGACCAGATCTTCCGCCGTGGTCGCGTCACGCACGATGCGCAGGATGAAGCGATACACCCGCACATTGTGACGGCAGTAAAGGATATGCATGGCCGTCCGGTTGCCGTCGGAAATGCTTTCGAGCAGCATTTCGTCCGAGGTCGCCTGAGCGGCAATGATGCCCTGGCTGGCTTGGGCGTTGATGGCGATAACGTTCGGCATGGACTTGGCTCCGCGGTGCGCCGCAACCGAGCGGCGTTTCCTTGGATCAAAGTGTTAATGAGCCATCGTTTCGGGACGTCTGCACGAAAAGGGGAAAATGGTTTCGTGCGCCGCTAAATTGTTTCGTCAGCCAAATCGCGACGAAACATTCGGACCAGAAAAGCGTGGAATTTCAATGCGTGGAAAATCCGGTCCTGCGGATTTGGACTGGGAGGAACCAATTTGGAGGCCTTGCGTTGCGTCGCGCTGTACCCACTGCCGTCGTCCAGGGGCGTGCGAAGCGCCAGTCCTGGACCCCTAACCACCGATGACAGTGAGGATGCGGCGCCTTACGCCTTCTCGCCCGCCGGCGAGAACAGATAGCCGCCGCCGCGAATCGTGCGGATCACGGCGGGCTTGGTCGGGTCGGGCTCGATCTTGCGGCGGATGCGCATGATGCGCAGGTCGACGGCGCGGTCGAAGGCTTCGGCGTCGCGCGCGTTGGCGAGTTCAAGCAGGCGCTCGCGCGACAGCACGCGCTTCGGATTGGCCGCGAACACTTTCAGCAACCCGAATTCGGACGCGGTCAGCGGATGCTCATTGCCCTCGTCGTCGCGCAGGGCCTGGGCTTCGAGATCGAGCCATTTGGTGCCGAAGCGCACCAATTGATCCTTGTCCGATTTCGCAGGCGCCGCGTCAGCGGCAGCCGCCTTCACCGGCGTGCTCCGCCGCAGCACCGAGCGGATGCGCGCCATCAGCTCGCGCAGCTCGCAAGGCTTTGCCACGTAATCGTCGGCGCCGAGCTCGAGGCCGACGACGCGGTCGATCGGGCTCGCGGTCGCCGTGAGCATGATCACGGGCACGTTGATGCGGCTCTTGAGGTCGCGGATGATCGAGAGACCGTCTTCCTCGGGCATGTTGAGGTCGAGCACGACGAGATCGGGCATGCTGCCGTCGATCGCGGTGCGCAAGGACTTGCCGCCGTCGCACAGCGTCACGGTGAAGCCGTGCATCTTGAGGTAATCGCCGACCATCTCCCGGGCCGGGGCCTCATCGTCGACGATCATGATGTGCTGGCTTTGTGTCATGTCACTTCGGATTCTTGGGCGTACTCAAATCAGTTCATTTCGGTCGCGGGCAGGATGATGGTGAAGGTCGAGCCCTTGCCCGGGCCGTCGCTATCGGCGGTTACGTCGCCGCCATGCATGTCGATAATACGCTTGACGATGGACAACCCAAGCCCTGTCGAGCTCTCACCTGCCGTCGGTTTTGCGGATAGCCGCTGGAACCGGCCGAACAGGCGGCCGAGATCTTCCGGCGAGAGACCCGCGCCCTCGTCGCTGACGCTGATGATGGTGTCGTTGCCCTCATGGGTCACCGCGACCGTGATCTTGCCTGATATCGGCGAGTATTTGATGGCGTTGCTGATGAGATTGTCGATCGCCTCGCGGATGCGGTCGGTATCGCACATGGTGACGATATTGGCCGGCGCGGTGACGTGGATGGCCTGCTGCTTGTTGACGGCGAGCGGCTGGTTGGCCTCGGCGACCTCTTTCACCAGCGCGGCGACGTCGACGGGCTCGCGGCGAATGGTGATGTCGAACGCATCCGCCATCGCATCCGAGATCAGATGGTCGACCATGGTGGTCAGGCGCTTGGTGGCATCGCGGATGTGATCGACCTGGGCGACCACGCCGGACGACGAGGCGCCGGTCGAGATCAGCTCCTTCAGCATCTCGGTGCGGCCGAGGATGACGCCGAGCGGGTTCTTCAGATCGTGCGCGACCGTGCCCAAAATCTCGTTCTTGAAGCCGTTGGCGCGCTGCAGCCGCAGCCATTGCGCCGAGAGGCGGCGGTTGGCCTGCATCAGCGCGCGGGTGCGCTGGGCGACGCGGTCTTCCAGCTGGGTGTTGGCGGCCTGGAGCTGCTGATAGAGGATGACGTTGTCGAACGCGATCGAGAGCCTGGAGGAGAAGATCTCGACCAGCGAGCGGTCGGTTTCCGACAGGTCGCGCTCGGACTGCAGCAGCACCACGACCTCGCGGCCGCTGCCGGTGCGCAGATAAATCACGCTGCGATGGTCGGCGAATTCGTTCTTGCGGCGCTGGAAGGCGTCTTCCACCAGCTGGCGTAAATCGGGGTCGAGCGCTTTCGACGAGGTCGTGCCGATGAAGCGGCTGTAGCAGCCGCTGCCCGCGAGTACCGAAAGCTCGGGGTCGACGCCGCCGCTGTCGCGCAAAACCAGTATACCGGCGCAGTCCACATTGAGCAGCGAGGCGAGCTGGGTCAGCACGCCTTCGGCAAGCCGCTGCATCGATTTGAAATCGTACAGCGTGGACGCGGCATCGATGATGATCTCGAGACCGCGCCGCGTCTGCACCATGCGCTCGAGCTGCTGGTAGGAACGCAGCGCCGCGGTCAGCGAGGTGAACAGCTTGTCGGCGGTGAGCTCGGTCTTGGCCTTGTAGTCGTTGATATCGTACTGGACGATCACGCGCCGCTCCGGCGCCTGGCCGGGCTGTCCCGTGCGCAGGATGATGCGCACGGTCTCGTTCTTGAGCACGTTGCGGATATATTCGACGAGCTCGAGGCCGGCGACGTCGGTCTCCATGATGACGTCGAGCAGCACCGCGGCGATGTCGCTGTGCTCCGCCATCAGCTTGCGACCTTCCGCCGCGGAATGGGCGGAGAGGATCTCCAGGCTCTGGCCGTTGAGGCTGTAGTCCGAGAGCGCAAAACGCGTGCCGTCATGCACGGCCGGATCGTCGTCGATGACGGCGATTTTCCATTTCCGGGCGTCAATATCCTCCGACGCAGTACCGGTATCGTCGATCAGGTGGAGGACATCGTCCTGTTCGGCCATTGAGAAGTCCCGTCACTTTCTGCGCTCTGCGCGCCGCCCTTGGCGATCCGCGGCATGATAATCCGAAAAGTAGTGCCTTGTCCCAGCTTGGATTCCAGCATCATCCGCCCGCCAAGCTGCTGGCTGACGAGGTTATAGACGATATGGAGGCCGAGTCCCGTGCCACCTTCGTTGCGTCGCGTGGTAAAGAATGGGTCAAAGGCCTGGCGCTGCACGTCGGGGGTCATGCCGGCCCCGTCATCGGCGAATATGATCTCGATATCGTCACTGCCGCGGGGCCGCGCCGAGATCGCAATGGTGCCGGCGCGCCCGTCGGCAAAGGCGTGGTTGGCCGCGTTCAGGAAGAGGTTGGTCAGGATCTGGCCATAGGAGCCGGGATAACCGTCGAGCAGCAGCCCCTCGGGCACGTCGACCTGGAGCGTGATCGGCGCGCGTTTCAACACGGGCCTCAAGCTCGCGATGATCTGGTCGGTGGCTTCGCTCAATGAGAATTGCCGCCGCTCGGCATGGGAGCGGTCGACCGCCACCTGCTTGAACGACTGGATCAGCTCGCCGGCGCGGGTGAGGTTGGCGACGAGCTGCTGCGAGGCATCGCGCGAGGACTGCACGAACTCTTCCAGCTGCGAGCGGCGAAGCCCGCCGTCGCCCCTGAGCTGCGCCTCAAAAATCTCGGTGCGCCTCGCAAAGCTCGAGGCCACGGTCAGGCTGATGCCGATGGGATTGTTGACTTCGTGCGCGACGCCGGCGACGAGGCCGCCGAGCGCTGCGAGCCGCTCGGCATCGATCAGGTTCTGCTGCGCGGCGTTGAGCTCGAGCAGCGCGCTCTCGGCCTTTTCCTTCGATGCGCGCAGCTCGTCCTCGGTCTCGCGCTTGGCGACCGCGTTCTCGCGGAATACTTCCACCGCGCGCGCCATGGCGCCGACCTCGTCGCGGGCCTTGGTGCCCTGTACCTCGCGGCCGAGATCGCCGAGCGTGATCGCGCGCATCGCGGTCATGATCTGCTGCAGTGGCAGCCGGATCGACAGCGCGATCAGCACGCCGGCGGTGAGGATGATGCCGAGGAAGATCACCGCAATGGACAGCACGCGACGCGAAATATCCGCCAACGTGCGGTCAAACGTCTCCTGCGCCTTCTGCTCGCGCTGGCGCATCTTGGTCGAGAGGTCGTCGATGGCACCGATCGCCTCGGCCTGGCTGGCGTCGATGGTGTTGCGAAGCAACTCCGTGCGGTTGGTCAGTTGCTCGCTGAGTTTCGCAAAGCCTTCGCGCAACGCGGTGGTGCGGGTCGCGAGCTTTTGCAGCGCCATCTTCTGCAGATCATTGTCCGCGAGATCGATCATGACAGGAATGGTCTTCTCGATCGTCTCGGTGTTGTGGCGCGCGTCGTCGGCTGCACCGGGCGATAGCGACAGATAGTAGGAATTCGCCGCGACCAGCATGGCGGTGAAGGCTTCGCGCGACTTGCCGAGCGAGGGCCAGATCAGCGCATCGCGATGGCCGGTGGCGCCCTCGATGATCGAGTAGAGGCCCGCCATGTCCTTGGCCGGACCCTGCACCTGCTCCTCATAGGTCTTGGCGATGGTGGCCTGCACGCCGCGCAGTTCGCCGAAGCCGTTGAGGAAGCGGTCGGTGGTTCGCTCCAACTCCTCGACCGAGCCCGACAGCATCGGGTCCTTGGCGGCGCGGTCGGTCAGCGTGCCCAGCACGGCCTCGCGCAGCAGCAGGATCTCGGCGAACAGGTCCGGGCTCGGCTGATTGATGTAGCGGTGGATCAGGTTCTGCAGCCGCCCGGTCTCGCTTTCGAGCAGCGCCAGGATCCGGTCGGATTCGCGCACCTGGCGCACGTCGTCCCAGGCCGAGCCCAAAACTTGCGCGCCGTTCCAGATCATCGCCACCAGCACGATCACCACGGCGGAGTTCAGCGCCGCGATCGACAGGATGCGCCAGCGGATCGGCACCGCGCGCAGCACGCCGACGAGGCGCGCGCGCAACCGCCCGATCGGGCCGGGCGGCCGCTCAGCGATCTCGCTGTGTCCGGTGGCGATCAAGCGGCGTCACTCCACCTTGCGAATGCGTTCGATCAGCGCGGCCGCGGCGGGGTCCTGCGCCGCCTTGGCGTAGATATCAGCCATCGCGTCCTCGAACGGCTTGCGGTCGATGTCCTTGATGACGGTGATGCCGGCGGCCTCCGCCTTGCGCTGCGACTGCTCCTCGAGGTCGCGCCATTTCTCGCGCATGAACAGGCTGGAGCGTGCGGCCGCCTCCTTGAAGATGGTCTGGTCGTCCGCCGACAGACTGCGCCAGGCCTTGAGCGAGATCACCAGCACCTCCGGGCTCATCGTGTGCTCGGTGAGGGTGTAGAAGCCCGCATATTTGTAATGGTCGGTGGTCACGAAGGATGGCCAGTTGTTTTCGGCGCCGTCGATCAGATGGGTCGCGAGCCCGGTGAGCACCTGCCCGTACGGCAGTTCGACCGGCTCGGCACCGAGCGAGCGGATCATCTCGCTCATCAACTCCGATTGCTGCACCCGGATCCGCATGCCCTTGAGATCGGCAAGGCTCTTCACCGGACGGACGTTGTTGTAGATCGATCGCGCCCCGGAATCGTAAAAGGCGAGCCCGACGAAGCCGTAAGGCTCGAAGCTGCCGAGGATTTCCCTGCCGATCGGTCCGTCCAGCACTTTCTGCATGTGCTCGATGGACCGGAACAGGAACGGCATGGCGAGCACGTTCATCGCCGGGACGAAATTGCCGATCAGGGCCACATTGGTCCGGTTGAGGTCGATCGCGCCGGCGCGGGTCTGCTCGATCGTTTCTTTCTCCTCGCCGAGCTGGCGAGAGTGAAACACCTTGATCTCGTGGCGGCCGCCGGTGCGCTCAGCGATCAGCTCGCCCATGTAGCGCAGCGCCTGGACGGTCGGGTAATCCTCGGTCTGGGTGTCGGCCGCGCGAAATTCACGCGCAAAAACGCTCGTCGCGCACATCTTGAACGTGGCGAGCAGAAGCGCGACGAAAATCACCCCGGTCCGTGAGAGTTCGGCACGGTTTAACACTGGCACACTCAACCCCTCGGAGATGGAGTCTATGGCGGGACCAAAAGGTTCAATGCAATCTAAAGCGTTTTCGAGCGAAGTGGATACCGGTTCGCGTGAAGAAAACGCGTAAAAACTAAAGATCCAGATGGTAAAGGGAAGGCCATCCCGCGCCTTGCCGATGATTGTGCAGCGCGACCGGCCTTTATTCCCGGTTGAAACGACGGGTGCCGCGCCGTAAGCAGGGTGCGGTCGTCTTTTGCCGCTCGATACGGGAAGAGCCATCTTGATTTCAGCATTGCGCCTTTTGCAGGTCGCCGCCGCCGCTGCGGTCCTTACATTCAGCTTACAGGCGCAAGCAGCCACCGACATCGCGTGGTGGCACGCCATGTCGGGCGAACTCGGCAAGCAGCTTGAAAAGCTCGCTTCGGATTTCAACGCTTCGCAATCCGATTACCGCGTCGTGCCGACGTACAAGGGCAATTACACCGAGACGGTCACGGCCGCGATCTTCGCGTTCCGCTCGCGCAGCCAGCCAGCGATCGTCCAGGTCAACGAGGTCGCGACCGCGACGATGACCGCGGCAAAAGGTGCGATCTATCCGGTCTACAGCATGATGCGCGACATGGGCGAGCCATTCTCGCTCAACGATTATCTCCCGGCGGTCTCCGGCTATTACACAGATGCCGCCGGCAATCTGTTGTCGTTCCCGTTCAACTCGTCGACGCCGATCCTCTATTACAACAAGAGCATGTTCCGCGCCGCCGGTCTTGATCCCGAGACGCCGCCGAAGACCTGGCCCGAACTCGGCGCACTTGCAAAACGCTTGCGCGACTACGGCGCTGTCTGCGGTTTCACCACGTCATGGCCGTCCTGGATCCATGTCGAGAATCTTTCCGCCTACCACAATCTGCCGCTGGCGACGCGCGCCAACGGCTTTGCCGGCCTCGATGCGGAGCTGGCGATCAACAATCCGGTCGTGGTCAAGCACATCGCCCAACTCGCCGAATGGCAAAAGACAAAACTGTACGACTACAGCGGCCGCGGGCAGGCGGCGGAGCCGCGCTTCCAGAACGGCGAATGCGGCATCTTCATCGGCTCCTCAGCGACGCGTGCCGACATCAAGGCGAATTCGAAATTCGAGATCGGCTATGGCCTGATGCCCTATTGGCCCGACGTGCAGGGCGCGCCGCAGAACTCCATCATCGGCGGCGCCACGCTCTGGGTGCTGCGCGACCGGCCGCGTGATGAATACAAGGGCGTGGCGCGGTTCTTCGCTTATCTGTCGCAGCCCGGCGTGCAGGCGGCCTGGCACCAGAACACCGGATATCTGCCGATCACCCGCGCCGCCTTCGAGTTGACGCGCGCGCAAGGCTTCTACGAGCGCAATCCGGGCTCGGAGATCTCGTTCGAGGAGATCACGCTGCACCCGCCGACCGAGAATTCGAAGGGCATCCGGCTCGGCTCGTTCAACCTGATCCGCGGCACGATCGAGGAAGAGCTGGAGCAGGCCTTTGCCGGCCAGAAGAGTGCGAAAGCCGCCCTCGATTCCGCCGTCGAGCGCGGCAACAAACTCCTGCGCCAATTCGAGCGCGCAAGTCCGGAGCGGTAAGCACCTGTGAGACTTGAATTCGTTGTGGCCGCGGCGGCGGTGCGCTCCCTCCCCCGCATGCGGGGGAGGGTTGGGGAGAGGGTCTCTCTGCAATGGGACAATCCCCTAGAGGAAGGAACCCCCACCCGGCGCGCGGGACGATGCTTCGCATCGCCCGGGACGCGCCGACCTCCCCCGCAAGCGGGAGAGGTGCACCGTTTTCCTGGCTCGCACTGAATCAATAAGCGAATGCAAATGACCGGCGCTCCATCGCAGAAGCTTCCTCGTTTCGCCGACGCCGAGTCCTTCCGCGCCTGGCGCTCCCAGCCCGAGCAATGGCTACCCATCGCGCTCGACATCGCACACAGCTACCGCCTCGATGTCTCCGCGCCGCACGTCTTCTCAACCGGCACCAATCTCGTCGTCGGGCTCAACGAAAAACTGATCCTGAAAATCTTCCCGCCGCTGCTGCGCGCGCAATTCGTCTCCGAGCGCGGCTCGCTAATGCAGCTCAACGGCCGGCTTCATCTGCCGATTCCGGAGATCGTCGGGGAGGGCGAGCGCGATGGCTGGCCCTATCTGATCATCACGCGTCTCACAGGCACGCTCGGCTCGGAGGTCTGGCCACAATTCGCCGAAGCGCAGAAGGAGCGCGTGCTGCGCCAGATCGGTGAAACCATCGCGGCCGTGCAGCGCGTGCCGCTCGGTCCGCTAGCAGAGATCGAACCGCGCTGGGATGCGTTCATGCGCGCGCAGATGCAGGGCTGCCTTAGCAGGCACACCCGCCTCGGACTCGCACCAAAATTCCTCGCAGGGCTGGATGATCTCCTGCGCGATGCTACGGCGCTGATTCCAATAGACGCTCCACCGGTGATCCTGATCGGCGAATATATTCCCGAGAATTTTCTGCTCGCCTGCCACGACGGAGACTGGTCGCTCGCCGGCCTGTTCGATTTCGGCGATGTCAGGGCAGGCTGGCGCGATTACGATCTGCTCGGCCCCAGCGCCTTCATGTCGGCGGGCCGGCCGGGGAGGGTGCGCAGCCTGCTCGAAGGTTTCGGCTACACCAAGCCTGACTTCGCGCTGAAGCGACGCCTGATGGCCCTGATGCTGTTGCACCAGGCCAGCGACCTCAACAGCCACATCTGCATCGAAGGCTGGCAGGACAAGGCGGATGATCTGGTCGAGCTGCAGGAGTTGATCTGGGCGGAGTGAATGTCGCTCTCTCCGTCGCGGGCCGCGCCCTTCCCGTCATTCCGGGGCGCCGCGAAGCGGCGAGCCCGGAATCCATCGGGCCGCAAGACCTGCAGGACAATCCGGGCTCGATGCTGCGCATCGCCCCGGAATGACGGTTTTGCTTATTAGGCGTGCTCTTCAACAAATAAGCCTGCAAAATAAGCAAATGCTTTGCTTTGTATGCAATGACCGGGCCTCAGAGATTAAAGGCCAAGCTCGCTAAAGCCGAAATTCCAGAAACAATATCAATACACTAACTCAATTTTAACCTCTCGCTAACCCTTGGCACGAACCTTGCGAATCCAGTTCCAACCAGAAACTTCCGTGTTGGAGCAGGCTCATGAAGCGTCGCGATTTCCTCAAGTCCGTATCTGGATTGGCCGCCGGCGCGGCGCTTCCGGCGATGCCAGAGGTCATCTCCTCGGCCTATGCCGATGCGCGCTCGGAGACGCTGCTGATCGTCTCGGAGGGTGGCCCCAACAATCTCGACATCCATGGCGTCGGCACCAACGTGCCCGGCTATGAAGTGTCCTGGAATTGCTACGACCGGCTGATCAGCCACGAGATGAAAGCCGGCCCCGGCGGCGTGCCCTATTACGACCGCGACAAGTTCAAGCCCGAGCTCGCCGAGGAATTCAAGATCGACGACATGTCGGTCACCTTCAAGCTGCGCAAGAACGCCAAATTCCACGACGGCACGCCGGTCACCGCCAAGGACGTGAAGTGGTCGCTCGACCGCGCCGTCAGCGTCGGCGGCTTCCCCACCTTCCAGATGAGCGCGGGCTCTCTCACCAAGCCGGAGCAGTTCGTCGTGATCGACGACTACACGGTGCGCGTCGACTTCCTGAAGAAGGACAGGCTGACGGTCCCCGATCTCGCCGTCATCGTCCCCTGCATCGTCAACTCGGAACTGGTGAAGAAGAACGCCAGCGAGAAGGATCCTTGGGGTCTCGAATTCACCAAGCAGCAGACTGCCGGCTCCGGCGCCTACAAGGTGACGAAGTGGACGGCCGGCACCGAAGTCGTCATGGAGCGCAACGAAGACTGGGTGTGCGGTCCGCTGCCGAAGATCAAGCGCGTGATCTGGCGCATGGTGCCGCAGGCCGGCAACCGCCGCGCCCTCTTGGAGCGTGGTGACGCCGACATCTCCTACGAACTCCCGAACAAGGATTTCCAGGAGATGAAGGCCAGCGGCAAGCTCAACGTGGTGTCGCTGCCGTTCTCCAACGGCATCCAGTATATCGGCATGAACGTCACCAAGCCGCCCTTCGACAACCCGAAGGTTCGTCAGGCCGTCGCCTACGCGCTGCCCTATCAGAAGATCATGGATGCCGTGATGTTCGGGCTGGCGAACCCGATGTTCGGCGCCGCCAAGGACAAGCCGACCGAAGTCGCCTGGCCGCAGCCGCACAAGTACAACACCGACATCGAGAAGGCGAAGGCGCTGATGGCGGAAGCCGGCGTCGCCGGCGGCTTCGAGACCACGATCTCGTTCGACCTGAATTTCGCCGGCGTCAACGAGCCGCTCTGCGTGCTGGTGCAGGAGAGTCTCGCGCAGATCGGCATCAAGACCACCATCAACAAGGTGCCCGGCGCCAACTGGCGCACCGAATTGAACAAGAAGGAAATGCCGCTCTTCACCAACGTGTTCTCGGGCTGGCTCGATTACCCCGAGTACTTCTTCTACTGGTGCTATCACGGCAACAATTCCGTCTTCAACACCATGAGCTACAAGTCGGCGGAGATGGACAAGCTGATCGACGGCGCACGCACGGCTGCTGCGACCGGCGACATGGCGACCTACGATACCGACGTGAAGGGCTTCGTCGATCTCGCCTATACCGACATCCCGCGCATTCCGCTGTATCAGCCGTTCGTCAACGTCGCGATGCAGAAGAACATCAGCGGCTACCAGTATTGGTTCCACCGTCGCCTGGATTATCGCGCGATGGCGAAGGGGTGAGCCGTCATGCTCACCATGATCGGCAAGCGCCTGATGTTTGCGATTCCCTCGCTCATCGGCGTCGTCATCGTCACCTTCCTGCTGACGCGCGCGCTGCCGGGTGACCCGGCTGCGTATTTCGCGGGTCCCGCCGCGACCAAGGAGGCAGTCGAGCAGATCCGCAAGAAGCTTGGTCTCGACAAGCCGCTGATCGAGCAATTCTTCCGCTACACCAACGATCTCGCCCATGGCGATTTCGGCAACTCGCTCACGACGGGCCAGCCGGTCGCCGCCGAAATTCGCAATCGCTTGCCGGCATCCGCCGAGCTGACGCTGCTTGGACTGATCGTCTCCATCGTTATCGCCATTCCGCTCGGCGTGCTCGCCGCGACGCGACCGGGGTCATGGGTCGACCATTTATGTCGCGTCACGACGACAGCGGGCGTCTCGCTACCTGTGTTCTTCACCGGCCTCGTGCTGGTGTACTTCTTCTACTTCCAGCTCGGCTGGTCCCCCGCGCCGCTCGGCCGTCTTGACGTCTTCTACAGCGCGCCGCCGACGGTGACCGGCTTCTATCTGATCGATACGCTGATCGCGCGCGACTTCGAGGCGTTTCGTTCGGCGCTGAGCCAGCTCATTTTGCCGGCAACAACGCTTGCGATCTTCTCGCTGGCGCCGATCGCGCGCATGACGCGCGCCTCAATGCTGGCGGTGCTTGCCTCCGAATTCGTTCGTACCGCCCGCGCCAGCGGCCTGTCGCCGACCACCGTCATCGTCACCTACGCGTTCCGCAACGCGATGCTGCCCGTGATCACCACGCTCAGCATGGTGTTCTCGTTCCTGCTCGGCGCCAACGTGCTGGTCGAAAAAGTGTTCGCCTGGCCTGGCATCGGATCCTACGCAGTGGAAGCGCTGATCTCGTCGGACTTCGCGCCGGTGCAGGGTTTTGTCCTCACCATGGCAGTGATGTACGTGCTTTTGAATCTCGTGATCGACATTCTTTATGGCGTGATCGATCCGCGCGTCAGGTTGGAGGGCTGAACGATGAGCTCCGTTGCGCCTGCTGTTGAACCCGTCGGTCCTGCCCGAACATCGGGGCTTGCGGCGATCATCGAACAGACCCGCTATGTCCTGAGCGAGAACAAGGTCACGGGCTTTTCTTTCGCTCTGTTGATCGTGATTCTCCTCGCCGCGGTCTTCGGCCCGTATGTCGTGCCATACGATCCGCTCGCCTCGGATACGGCCGCGGCGTTGAAGCCGCCGTCGGCCGCGCATTGGTTTGGTACTGACCAGCTCGGCCGCGACATCTTCAGTCGCGTCGTGGTGGCGACGCGGCTCGATACATTCATCGCGGTCGCTTCGGTCGTGCTGGTGTTCCTGATGGGTGGCCTTGCCGGTATCGCGGCCGGCTATTTCGGCGGCTGGACCGACCGAATCGTCGGCCGCATCGCCGACACCATCATGGCGTTCCCGCTGTTCGTGCTGGCAATGGGCATCGTCGCCGCACTCGGCAACACCGTGCAGAACATAATTCTGGCGACCGCGATCGTGAACTTCCCGCTCTACGCCCGCGTCGCGCGCGCAGAAGCGAATGTTCGCCGCAACGCCGGCTTCGTGCAGGCCGCGCGTCTCTCCGGCAACGGCGAATTCCGCATCCTCCTGGTGCACATCCTGCCGAACATCATGCCGATCATGATCGTGCAGATGTCGTTGACCATGGGCTACGCCATTTTGAATGCCGCCGGCCTCTCCTTCATCGGCCTCGGCGTGCGTCCGCCAACGGCCGAGTGGGGCATCATGGTCGCCGAAGGCGCGGGCTTCATGGTGTCAGGCGAATGGTGGATCGCGCTCTTCCCGGGCCTCGCGCTGATGATCGCCGTGTTCTGTTTCAACCTCCTCGGCGACGGCCTGCGCGATATCGTCGATCCCCAGCGGAGGACGTGATGATTCGCTCTCTGCAAAAATTCTCCAATGATTTCAGAGCGGCTTCTGCTGTGCATGGGGTTGTTTTCGACTTTCTGAGTGACGCGAGGCCTGCATGACCACCCAGCCGCTGCTCGACGTCCAAGATCTCACCGTCGAATTCACCACCCGCCGCGGCATCGTCAAAGCCGTGCAGCACGTCAACATCTCCGTCGCCAAGGGCGAGACGCTCGCCATCGTCGGCGAATCCGGCTCCGGCAAGTCGGTGACATCCTACGCAGTGATGCGCATCCTCGACCGCGCCGGCAAGATCGCCGAGGGCTCGGTGATGTTCTCGGGCATCGACGTGAAGGCTGCGACCGAAGACCAGATGCGCGATCTGCGCGGCCGCGAAGTCTCGATGATCTTCCAGAACCCTCGCGCCGCGCTGAACCCGATCCGCAAAGTCGGCGACCAGATCGAGGACGTGCTGCGTACGCATGTGCAACAGGCCCAGGTCGCCGATCGTGGCGAGAAGGCGATCGAGGCGCTCGAGCAGGTCAAGATCGCCCGTCCGCGCGAGCGCTATCACGCCTACCCGTTCGAGCTCTCAGGCGGCATGTGCCAGCGTGTCGTCATCGCGCTTGCGCTCGCCTGCAATCCGCAACTGCTGATCGCTGACGAGCCGACGACTGGTCTCGACGTCACCACGCAGAAGGCGGTGATGGACCTGATCGTCGAACTCACAAAACGCAAGGCGATGTCGACCATCCTCATCACCCACGATCTCGGTCTGGCGGCTGCCTATTGCGACCGCGTCGTGGTGATGGAGAAGGGCCGTGTCGTCGAGACCGCCAAGGCCGCCGACATCTTTGCCAACCCGCAGCACCCCTACACCAAGAAGCTGATGCGCGCGACGCCGCGCCTCGGCGTGTCCTTGCGCGATCTGCTGCCGGAGGAAGAAGGCACTGTCCCCGCAGCGCCCACTGAGTCCGTACCGGCGCCCGCCGCTGAGAGCCAGAAGCCGCTCCTCCTCATCGAAAAGCTGGTGAAGGAATATCCCCGCCAGGGCGCGACCGCCACGCTCGGCAAGCTGTTCGGCCGCAAGCCGCCCGTGGAGCCCGATGTGTTCCGCGCCGTCGATGGCATCAGCTTCTCGATCGGCCATGGCGAGAGCGTCGGCCTCGTCGGCGAATCCGGCTGCGGCAAATCGACCACATCGATGATGGTGATGCGGCTGCTCGACCAGACCTCCGGCCTGATCCAGTTCGACGGCGAGGACATCGGTGGCATTCAGCCTGCCAACTTCGCCCGGCTGTCGCAGCGCAGCCGCATCCAGATGGTGTTCCAGGATCCGACCGACAGCCTCAACCCGCGCTTCACCGCCGCCCGCGCGATCGCCGATCCCATCATGCAATTGGGTGACATCAGGGGACGCGACGCCCTCCGCACCCGCTGCGAGGAGCTGGCGACCATGGTCGGCCTCCCGCACAATTTGCTGGATCGCTTCCCGCACCAGCTCTCCGGCGGCCAGAAGGCTCGCGTCGGTATCGCCCGCGCCATCGCGCTGCATCCGAAGCTGGTCATCCTGGACGAGCCGACCGCGGCTCTGGACGTCTCGGTGCAGGCGGTCGTCCTGAACCTGCTCCAGGACCTCAAGGCGCGGCTAGGTATGAGCTATCTGTTCGTCTCGCATGATTTGAATGTAGTGCGCTTGTTGTGCGATCGTGTCATTGTGATGCGGACGGGGCGGATCGTCGAAGAAGGCTCTTCCGAGAAGGTGCTGAGCGATCCGCAGGACGACTACACCAAGGAGCTGCTGACGGCGATCCCGCATCCGCCGCTGCCGGTGCACTAAGAGACTGTTGGGAGCGTGATGGCCGAGCCGCTGGACGATTATATCGACGCCGTATCGAAAGCGCTGGCGCTGCCGGTCGAGGAAGCCTGGAGGCCCGCGGTCCGCGCCAATCTCGAAGTCTCGCTGCGGCTTGGCCGCCTGGTCGACGAATTCGCGCTGCCGGACGATACCGAGCCCGCGCCGATCTTTGCGGCCTGATGCTGTCATGACCACCAAGCCAGAGATGAGTGCGGCCGAGATCGCGAGCGCGGTCGCAGGCCGCAAGATGTCCGCACTCGATGCCACCGAGGCGGCGCTCGCCCGCATCAAGCAGCACGACACCACCCTCAATTCCTTCACCGACGTCACCGCCGATCGCGCCCGTGCGAAAGCGCGTGCCATCGATGCCGACATCGCAGCCGGCAAGACCGTAGGTCCGCTCGCCGGTGTTCCCTTCGCGGTGAAGAACCTTTTCGACGTAGCAGGTCTTGCGACGCGTGCGGGCTCGAAGATCAACCGCGACCTCGCGCCCGCCAAGCGCGACGCCACGCTGATCGAGCGGATGGAAGCCGCCGGCGCCGTGCTCGTCGGCGCGCTCAACATGGGCGAATACGCCTACGATTTTACGGGCGAGAACATCCACGACGGTCCCTCGCGCAATCCGCATGACACGACGCGGATGAGTGGCGGCTCGTCCGGTGGTTCCGGCAGCGCCGTCGGTGGCGCCCTGGTGCCAATCGCGCTCGGCTCCGACACCAACGGCTCAATCCGCGTCCCGTCATCGTTCTGCGGCATCTTCGGCCTGAAGCCGACCTATGGCCGCCTGTCGCGTGCGCGCTCGTTCCCCTTCGTCGCGAGCCTCGATCATCTCGGCCCGTTCGCACGTTCCGTCACCGATCTCGCGCTCGCCTATGACGCGATGCAGGGGCCGGACGCCGACGACGGCGCCTGCACCACGCGCGGGCTGGAGCCGACGCTGCCGCTGATCGCCAATCCGATCTCGGACCTGCGCATCGCAATCGCCGGCGGCTACTTCCAGAAGAATGTGTTTCCGGAGGCAGTCGAAGCCGTCAGCCGCGTCGCCAAGGCGCTCGGCACGACGAAAGTGGTTGATGTCCCCGAAGCCTCGCGCGCCCGCGCAGCGGCTTACGTCATCACCACGACCGAAGGTGCCTCCCTGCATCTCGACCGCCTGCGCAAGCGCCCGAACGATTTTGACCCAGCTGTGCGCGACCGACTGATCGCAGGCGCGATGGTGCCAGCGCCGCTGGTCGACCGCGCGCAAAAATTCCGCCGCTGGTATCGCGCGCAACTCGCCGAAATCTTCAAGTCGGTCGACGTGCTGCTTGCGCCGGCGACGCCCTGCACGGCGCCAAAGCTCGGTCAGGTGAATTTCAATCTCGACGGCGTCGAGCTGCCGGTGCGCGCCAATATCGGCATCCACACCCAGCCGATCTCGTTTATCGGCTTGCCGGTGGTCGCCGTGCCCGTTCCGCTCGAGCCGCTGCCGATCGGCGTACAGATCATTTGCGCGCCCTGGCGCGAGGACATCGCGTTGCGCGTTGCGTACGCATTGGAAAAGATGGGCGTGGTCGCCGCGCCGAGCCCAAGAGGATTTTGAGATGGAGATCGATCTCCCCGACGTGATCGCGGAAGTCAAAGCCGCGTTCGATCGCTATGAGCAGGCGCTGGTCAGCAACGACGTCGCCGTGCTCGGCGAGCTCTTCCGCAACGATCCCCGCACGCTGCGCTACGGCATCGGCGAGAACCTCTATGGCTATGAGGCGATCTCCGGCTTCCGCGCCGGCCGCTCGCCGGTCGGTCTCAACCGCCGCACCGCCAAGACGGTGATCTCGAGCTATGGCCGCGATACGGCCGTGGCCTCCACCTTGTTCTATCGCGACACGGCTCCCGGCAAGGTCGGCCGGCAGATGCAGACCTGGATTCGCTTCCCGGAGGGCTGGCGCGTCGTCGCTGCCCATGTCAGCATCATCGACGAGTCGAAAGAGACCTGACCGTATGACGCTTGACGATTTTCCGCCCGGGACACTGCCGGCCGAACCGGTGGTGCCCCGCGTCGACCGTGCTGCGCCGTCGCTGCAGAAGGTCACCCGCGCTGAGGAACTGCGTCTTCAACTCGCCGATGAGATCGTCCGTGGAACTCTCGCGCCCGGCGCGCCGCTGGACGAGACCGACATCGCGCGGCGCTTCAGCGTCTCGCGCACGCCAGTGCGCGAAGCGCTGCGCCAGCTGGTCGCGAGCGGCCTGGTCGAGGCACGACCCCATCGCGGCGCAGTGGTCGCGCAGCCGTCGATCGAGCGATTGACAAGCATGTTCGAGGCGATGGCGGAGCTGGAGGCGCTGTGCGCCGGTCTTGCCGCCGAGCGCATGTCGGCTGCCGAGCGTCATGGCCTGGAGGCGATCCACGAAGAGCTGCGCGTGTTGAGCTACGCGGGCAATCCCGATCGCTTCCACGAGGTGAACGAGCGTTTCCACAATGCGATCTATGCGGGGTCGCAGAACGGCTATATCGCCGAGATCACGCTTGCCACGCGCGTGCGTGTGCAGCCGTTCCGCCGCGCCCAGTTCCGCAACCTCGGCCGTCTGGCAAAGTCGCAAGCCGAGCACGACCGCGTCGTTGTCGCCATCATGCGCGGCGACAAGCAGGGCGCTGCGGCTGCGATGCGCGCGCATATCGAACTGGTGCGCGGGGAGTACGAGATCTACGCGGTGTCGGTGTAGCTCGCGCCTACGCCGTCGCAGCTTCCTTCATATAGGCGCGCCAACCGCCATAGCTGGTGATATCCCGCGCCTCGCCCAGCACCTCCGGCTCCACGAGAAATCCCTTCAAGCTGCGGCCATCGGCCAATCGAATCGTGCCGATCGCCATCGGCGCAGGGATCGCATTGACGAACTTGCCGAAGGCGGACGACGACAGCGACCAGATTTCCAGGTCGATCGACGCACCCTTGCCGGCTTCGACGCGCAGCAGGCCCGGCTTCGGCGGCGTGGTCTTCAGCGCAAAGAGCTTGTAGTCCGGCGCTGTCTTGGTCGCCTCGATCAGCTTCGCATTCAACGCCTTCAGTTCGCCGTTCAGCGCCATGCCGGAGAGATGCGCGCCGACCACGGCGATCGGGATTTCATCGGCGCTGCTTGCCGGCAGAGGCGCAAGCGGTGCCTGTGCCACACCCTTCGCGCCAACCGTTAGCTTGGTATCGGCATGGAAGACGCGGCCGATGCTCGCGAGCATTGCGTCGCGTCCCGCTGGCGCCAGCAGCGTGATGCCGAACGGAATGCCGTCCGTGCGTATTGCCGCGGGAATGGCGAGGCCGCAGAGATCGAGGAGGTTGACGAAATTGGTGTAGGTGCCGAGCCGGCTGTTGAGCTCGATCGGGTTGGCGAGCACCTGCGCGGTGGTATAGGCCGTCGGTGCGGTCGGCAGCACCAACGCGTCGATGTTCGCAAACGTGCGTTCGGCGATCTTGCGCAGGCCTTGCAGACGGTAGAGTGCGGAGAAGGTCTCCGCTGCGGTCAGTCGCGCACCCGCCGCCGTGATCTCGCGCGTTACCGGATGAATCGAATCGGGCGCGGACGCCAGCAAATTCTTGATCACGAGATAACGCTCGGCGATCCAGGGTCCCTCATAGAGCAGCCGCGCTGTCTCGTAGAATGGCTCGAGGTCGAACTCGATCAGTGTTGCACCAAGCGCGGTCCAGCGCTTCAGCGCATCGGCGTAAGCAGCTTCCGCCTTCTTGTCGCCGAAGAAGATGAGCTGCCCGTTGCGCGGCACGCCGAGGCGCAGATTTGCCGGGAAGGGCGTGAGCGCGCCCAGCGGCCGGTCGCGCGAAAATGGATCTGCCTGGTCCGTCCCCGCTATCACCGATAGTGCGAGCGCGGCGTCGTCCACGGTCAGCGCAAACACCGAGATGCAGTCGAGTGTGCGGCAGGCCGGCACGAGGCCCGCGGTCGAGATCATGCCCAGACTCGGCTTCAACCCGACAATGTTGTTGAGCATCGCCGGCACGCGGCCTGAGCCGGCCGTATCGGTGCCGAGCGTCAGCGGCACGAGGCCCGCGCCGACCGCCACGGCGGACCCCGAGCTGGAGCCGCCTGGAATGAGATCCTCGCGGATCGAATTCTTGGGAATGCCATAGGGCGAGCGCACGCCGACGAGGCCGGTCGCGAACTGGTCGAGATTGGTCTTGCCGATGATGATCGCGCCCGCGGCACGCAGTCGTTCCACTGCGGTGGAATCATGCGTCGGGTTGTAGGAGAAGGCCGGGCAGGCCGCCGTGGTCGGAAAGCCAAGCGCGTCGATATTGTCCTTCACCGCGACCGGCACGCCGTAGAGCGGCAGACTGGCGGCATCCTTCGTAGCGAGCTTCTCGGCTTCTGCGATCGCGTCCTTCTCGTCGCGCAGGCTGATGAAGATGGTGGGGTCGTTGTGGTCGCGGATGCGCTGATAGGTCCGCGCGATCGTCTGCGCCGGCGTGAGCGTGCCCGCGCGATGCGCGGCCACAATCTCGGCGATCGTCTCAGGCTGCTCAGCCCCCATTTCAGCCCTCATGGCGTCAAAACTCCGGCAACATGTCTTCACCCGGAATGAAGCAAGCGATGTGCCATTGTGTACAGAATCCGGGCAGGCCTGACGCCTCGGATATTATCGTGAGATCAGTAGGTTGTGGGATTTTTTGATGATCGATGGAGCCGCGTCGTCACAGCCTTCTAACGGGCATTTGCCCAAATCGTAGGCAGGTGCGGTCAGGTAAAGCCAGCGAGGATCTGGAGCAACCGCTCCCGATTCTCCTTGCCGATCTTCTCCTCGACATGCCGCTCGTGCTCGGCGGCGAGCCGTTTGAATTTTGCCAAGGCCGTCTCGCCTGAACCGGTGAGGTGCAGCGCATGCGAGCGTCGGTCGGTCTTCGACTTGATTCGCTTCACCAGCTTGCGCTGCTCGAGGCTGTCGAGCAAATGCACCAGCCGGGCGCGCTCGATGCCGAGCCGTTTTGCGACCGCCATCTGCGACAGGCCGGGATTGGCGCCGATCACCGTCAGCACCGAATATTGCGTCGGCCGGATGTCGACGTCACCGAGCGTCTTGATGAAATCCTGAAAGATCCAGATCTGGAAACGCCGCACCGCATAGCCGGCGTGGCCGACCAGTGCATCGAGGCCGATCTCGTCCGCGTCGATCCGCCGCGCCGCGCCATTGCCGGCGCGTTTGCGGGGGGAAGTCTGGGCTGCGGTCGTCGTCACATCGTGTCTCCTGCCGGCCAACCTTAGCGCTTCGCTTCCGGAAGCGAAAGATTGTTGTTGACGACAACAATTGCCGTGCTCAACATTATGCCAACGCGGCCCGGAACGAGGCCGCGACCGATCCCGGACGTCCCGGGCGAGGAGGAAACCATGATGTCAGCCACCCGCGGTGACGCTTCGAGCCTGTTCGCTACGCCAAGGACCGTCGCCGAGCATCGCACTGACGGCAGCATCCTGTTGCGCTCGCCAGATCTCTTGCGCGACAGCGCGCGCTGCATCGGTGATTGGCTGGAGCATTTTGCGCGGCAGATGCCGGACAAGATCTTTCTTGCTGAACGAGACGGTGCGGATGCGCCCTGGGCCACCATGACTTACGCGGGTGCCTTGCGGCGGGTGCGTGCGGCAGCCTCGTGGATCCTGGCGCAAGGGCTCAGCGCGGAGCGCCCAATTGTCATTCTCTCCGACAATAGCATCGATCACGCGCTGCTTGCGCTGGCAGCCCAGCATGTCGGCGTCCCCTCAGCCGCGATCTCGCCGGCCTATTCCTTGTTGTCGAAAGATTTGGACAAGCTAAAGAGCATGATCGACCTGCTGCAGCCGGGCGCGATCTATGTCTCCGCGACAAAGCTGTTTGCGGCGGCGCTCGCTGCGATCAAGCCGCTGCACAATGCGCAGATTATCAGTGGCAAGGCCGGCGACGCCGAAGCGTTGGCCTTCCGCACCATCGCTGCAACGGACGAGACGCCCGATGTCGCCAAGGCCTTCGCCGCGGTGACGCCGGACACGATCGCCAAATTCCTGTTCACCTCCGGCTCGACCGGCACGCCCAAGGCGGTCATCAACACCCAGCGCATGCTGACCTCGAGCCAGCAGGCCAAGGCGCAGACCTGGACGTTTCTTGAACAGAGCGGCGACGATCTCGTCATTCTCGACTGGCTGCCCTGGAGCCATACCTTCGGCGCCAACCATAATTTCAATCTCGTTCTGCGCAACGGTGGTTCGCTTTATATCGACGGCGGCAAGCCTGCGCCCGGGCTGTTTGCGACGTCGCTGGCTAACCTCAAAAGCGTGATGCCGACGGTCTATTTCAACGTGCCGCGTGGCTTCGACATGCTGATCGCGGCGCTGCGCAGCGACGAAGAACTGCGCCGCCGCTTCTTCAGCGAGGTGAAGTTCGCCTTCTATGCCGGTGCCGCGTTGCCGCAAAATCTGTGGGATGCGCTGGAGGAGCTCTCGATCAAGACCGTCGGCCGCGCTCTGCCGATGGTCTCGGCCTGGGGCTCGACGGAGACCTCGCCGCTCGCGACCGACTGTCATTACCTCGCCGAGCGCTCCGGCAATATCGGTGTGCCGATTCCCGGAACGGAGCTGAAGCTGGTCACATCAGGTGACAAGCTGGAGGTGCGGGTGCGTGGCCCCAACGTCACGCCGGGCTATTGGAAGGCGCCGGAGTTGACGAAGCAGGCGTTTGACGAGGAAGGATTCTACCTCATCGGCGACGCCGTGAAGCTGGCCGATGCCGACCGGCCAGAGCGCGGTCTGTTCTTCGATGGACGTGTCGCCGAGGACTTCAAGCTCAATTCCGGCACCTGGGTCAGCGTCGGCACGTTGCGTGTTGCCGGTATCGCAGCGCTGGCGCCGCTCGCGCAGGATATCGTCGTTGCCGGTCATGGCGGCGATGAGGTGCGGTTTTTGGTGTTCCCGAACATTGCCGCTTGTCGCGCGCATGCCGGCTTGTCGGAAACGGCTGGCGTGAATGACGTGCTGACGCACGACAAGGTGCGGACTGCAATTGCGCAGGGGTTGGCAAAGCTGAAGCAGCAGGGCGCCAATTCCTCCGGCCACGCCACCCGCGCGCTGCTGCTCAGCGACCTTCCGTCGGTCGACGGCGGCGAGATCACCGACAAGGGCTATATCAATCAGCGTGCCGTGCTGACGCGGCGAGCGGATGCCGTGACGCGGTTGAATGACGATGCGTCGGCCGAGTGGATTGGGCTGTAGCGGTCGAAGCATCTCCAGCCCTCGTGCCCCGGGGCCTAGCCCGCTCACGTTGCGCCAGGTCCCGGCTTGCAAAAATGGGAAACCCAAGTAATAATTATAGCACATAACTATAATTGGGAGGCCGCCCGTGAGGACTGGCTTGAGATCGACCGCTGCGTTGGCCGTTCTTCTTGGATCGACCGTATTGGCCCGCGCCGAGGGCGAAGCCTGCTCGCCGGTGACCACCGCCTCGCTTGCCGTCTCTGGCGTCGAGATCACGGGATCAAAGACGCAGGAAGCAGCCAACGGGCTGCCTAAGCATTGCATCGTAACCGGGATCGCCAACCAGCGCACTGGCGCGGACGGAAAATCCTATGCGATCCAGTTCGAATTGCGGCTGCCGGCCGAATGGAACGGCCGTTTCCTGCACCAGGTGAACGGCGGCAATGACGGTGTCGTCGTGCCCGCGTTGGGCGACAAGCCTGACGGCTTCGCCTCCGGCGGCTCGGTGCCGCTGGCACGCGGCTTTGCCGTGCTGTCGTCCGACAGCGGACATTCCGGTTCGGACCCCGCGAACAAGTCGCTGGGTCTGACCGCGGGGGCAGCCTTTGGGCTCGATCCGCAGGCCCGGCGCGACTACGGCTATGCCGCCGATATGACGCTGTCGCCGGTCGCCAAGACAATCATCGCGCTGCATTATGGCCGCAAGCCCGATCGCTCCTACATGGCTGGCTGCTCCAACGGCGGACGCCACGCCATGGTCGCGGCCTCGCGCATGCCGGAAAACTACGACGGTTTTCTCGTCGGCAATCCCGGCTTCGATCTGCCGCGCGCCGCGATACAGCACGCCTGGGATGTGCAGGCCTTCCTGAAGGCTGATCCGGACTTGCGCAAATCGATCACCAAGGAAGATGCGCAACTCATTGCTTCGCGCATCACGGAAGCCTGCGACGCGCTCGATGGCGTCAAGGATGGGCTGACCGCCAATCTCGCGGCGTGCCAGAAGGCGTTTGATTTCAAGAGCCTCGTTTGCGCGCCGGGTCAAACCAATGCGTGCCTGCCTGAGGCGAAGGTCGATGCGCTGAAGACGAGCCTTGCCGGACCAAAGAATTCGAAGGGTGAGGCGCTCTATTCCGATTGGCCGCTTGACGGTGGTATCGGCACCGGCAATTGGCGTGCCTGGAAGGTCGAGAGCCCGGTCGCGCCATGGAACAACTATCCGATCATCGCCACCATGGGCGCGGCGTCCCTGAACTACATCTTTTCGACGCCGCCGGTTGCGGTCGAAGGCAGCAATGACAAGCTCGTCGAGGCCCTGAAGGCTTACGATTTCGACA
>JAEWHT010000256.1 GCA_023387695.1 Pseudomonadota bacterium
GGCGCAGCCTTGGGCGCCGCTCCGGTGGTTTTGGGGGCACCCTTGGCCATGGCGTTGGCAGTGCTCAGCGGAATCGGCGGACCGACACGGGTCCAGGTTTCGCCGCCGCAGAGGAAACCGAGCACGCAGCCCTTGATCTCGAGCTGGTCGGTGCCGACGGGCGTGATGGTCGCGCTATACATCTGACCATCTTTCGCGTTGTAGACCTGACCCTCCCATTGTTCGGCGCCGGCCGACTTCTTCATGTTGATCAGGATCGCCATGCCCAGCGTGGGCCTGTTCTTTTTTGAGACATCCGGGTTGTTTTCGTCGCGTCCGCCGGACTGCTTTTCCCAGGAAACCGCGCCCCACATGCCGCCATTGCATTGGGCGACGCGGACATTGGCGACGCCATCGGCGACCCGCCAGTCGCCGGTAGGATCGGCGGCCAGCGCTGCTGTCAGGCTGGCGTAACCGCCTGCCAGTATTATTCCGGTGTAAATGGCCAAACGCATGAGTGTTCCTCGGCGATGCAACATGGTCTAAAGCTGTGCTTGCGAAGATGGTCCGAAAAAGGGCAAAAGGCCGCACAGACCCTTTTCCGTTGGCTGACCGTTTTCAGTTGACGAAGCAGCCCTCAACCGAAGTATGTAGCGGATGCACAGTCCAAATCCAGACATGTCCCAGTTGTTCGCGGACCGTCAGGCCCAGCGCAGCACCCTGCATAATCGGTACCTGAACGAGCAGTTCGTCCGGGTTCTCAAGACCATCGGCTACGATGTCGGCTTCCAGAGGGGCCAGGGGCAGTACCTCTACGATCGCGAGGACGCGCGCTATCTCGACCTGTTGTCCGGCTTTGGCGTGTTCGCGATCGGGCGCAATCATCCGGTGATGCGCGAGGCGCTCAAGAGCGTGCTCGACGCCGATTTGCCCAATCTCGTCCAGTTCGACGTCTCGACGCTGGCCGGCGTGCTCGCCGAGCGACTGTTGAAATACGTTCCCTATCTCGACAAGGTGTTCTTTGCCAATTCCGGCGCGGAATGCGTCGAGGCAGCGATCAAGTTCGCGCGCGGTGCCACTGGACGTCCGGGCATCGTCTATTGCGCTCACGGCTATCACGGCCTGACCTATGGCGCGCTGTCGCTGACGGGTGATTCAAACTTCCGCACCGGTTTCGAGCCGCTGCTGCCGGGTTGCACTTCGGTTCCGTTCAACGATCTAGCGGCGCTCGAGAAGGCACTGGCCTCGCGCGAGGTTGCAGCGTTCGTCGTCGAGCCGATCCAGGGCAAGGGCGTCAACATGCCCTCCGACGATTTCCTGCCGGGTGCGGCGGCGCTCTGCAAAAAGTACGGCACGCTGTTCGTCGCCGACGAGATCCAGACCGGCATGGGCCGAACCGGCCGCTTCCTCGCGGTTGAGCACTGGAACGTCGAGCCCGACATGGTGCTGCTGTCGAAGTCGCTGTCGGGCGGCCATGTGCCGGTTGGCGCCGTGCTGACGCGCAAGAGCATCTTCGACAAGATATTCAACCAGATGGACCGCGCCGTGGTGCATGGTTCGACTTTCTCCAAGAACGACCTAGCGATGGCCGCGGGTATTGCCACGCTCGACGTGATGGAATCGGAGAAGCTGATCGAGGCCGCCGCCAAGCGCGGTGCCGAACTCCGTCTTGCGCTCACGCGCATGGTGCCCGGCTACGAGCTGCTGAAGGAAGTCCGTGGCAAGGGCCTGATGATCGGCATCGAGTTCGGCCCGCCGAAGTCGCTGCGGCTGCGCGCGTCCTGGAATGTGCTGGAGGCCGCCAACAAGGGTTTGTTCTGCCAGCTCATCACCGTGCCACTGTTCAAGGATCACAAGATCCTGACGCAGGTCGCAGGTCACGGCAGCCACACCATCAAGCTGCTGCCGCCGCTCACCATCACCGAAGAAGACTGCAACTGGATCGAGCGCGCCTTCGACGACGTCATCGCCGGCAGCCACAAGGTCCCCGGT
Source organism: Pseudomonadota bacterium (assembly GCA_023387695.1). Lineage (GTDB taxonomy): Bacteria > Pseudomonadota > Alphaproteobacteria > Rhizobiales > Xanthobacteraceae > Bradyrhizobium. The sequence goes on from JAEWHT010000256.1 coordinate 1,972, forward strand.
GCGATCTGGTCGCTGGGCAAGACGCTGGTCGACAACGCGGTGCGGCGGTCGGCTTAAGGTCGATCGCTCAGGCTGCTTCTGGCTTGTTTACGGTCTCGATGCGATCAAGAGCTTTGCCGAGATCGCGTTTGGCGATCTGGATATCGTAATCATTTTGAAGATTGAGCCATAGCTCGGCGGTCGTGCCGAGTGCCTTGGCAAGCCGTAGCGCAGTGTCGGCCGTGATTCCGGTCTGCTCGCTCGCAATCCGCTCGATACGTGTGCGGGGCAAGCCGCACGTCTTGGCGAGAGCGCCAGCAGACATCTCCAGCGGAACCAAAAACTCCTCCCGGAGAACCTCACCAGGATGCATGGGCTTGAGTTTTTTCGCCATCGTCATGTCCTCCTAGTGATAGTCCACGATCTCGACCTCAGCCGGGCCGTGAGCTGTCCAGACGAAGCACACGCGGAACTGATCGTTGATCCTGATGGAGTGCTGTCCCTTGCGATCACCGGCAAGGGCCTCAAGGCGGTTGCCCGGCGGCGCCCTTAGGTCGACGAGTTGGCCTGCAGCGTGAAGATAACGCAATTTCCGGCGCGCAACCTTCACCAGGTCGGCCGGAAAGCCCTTGGGACTTTCGCCGTTAAAGACCGCTTCAGTCGTCTTGTCCCGAAACGTCCTGATCACCGGGGTAGTGTATCACTTTCTGATACACACACAAGGCGTTTGCATCATCGCATGATACAAACGTCAGCCACTACCCCTCCACATTCGCCTTCATCGCCGCCTCGAACTTGTCGACGAACTCGGTGAGCTCGTCGCCGCCGATGTCGCTGACGGCCCAGAAGTTCAGGCCGCGCTCGCCCCAGCGGCGACAGTTGAAGCCCTGCATGGTCTGCGTCTTCGGCGGCCGATGCTCGGTGCTCGCGGTCTGTGCCACGAACAGGTTGATGACGTGCTGCCGCCGCTTGTAAACCACCGCCCCTATCGCGCGCGCATCGACATAGTCGAGCCGGCCGCCGACCAGCGTAAAACCTTGCGCGGTGAGGTCGATCACGGGCGGGGCGACGTCGAGCTTGCCATTGAACCAGGGCTTGACCGTGTGCTGGTCGGTCGAGACGACGTCGATGAGATGGCCGGCCTGGAGCGAGCGCAGATGCGCTGACACGACCTCCGAGAGGATGCGCTGCTGATCGTCCTGGCGCAGCACCACGGCGACGACGCCGGAGGCGGCAAGCGCCGAGACGGCCGAGCCCATCGCAAAACCGCGCAGCACCGAACGCCGGCTCGGCTGCGGCCGTGCCTGCGGTATCGATGCCTCGATGCGGGCGCGCAAGGCCTCAGGCGCGCTGTAACGCAGCTTGGTGTCGGCCAGCACGCGCTTCATCTCGCGCTGCGCCGCCAACTCGGCTGCACAGGCCGGGCAGGTGGCGATATGGGCTTCGACCTCGCGCGCGTGGCCGGCATCGAGCTCGTTGTCGAGCAGCGCGTGAAGCAGGATGTTTGCTTCGTCGCAGGTCATTTCGAGTGCTCCTCTTCCGCCGTCCAGGCCGCGCGCAGCATAGCGCGGGCGCGGGCGAGGCGGGACATCACGGTGCCGACGGGCGCACCGACGGCTTCTGCAATTTCACGGTAGGACAGGTTGTTGATCTCTCTCAGCACGAACGTTTCCTTGAACGGCTCGGCGAGCGCGTCGATCATCTTGCGAATGGCACCGGCGTCGCGGCTGCGCAGCACCTCGGTTTCCGGGCTCGCCTCGCTCTCCTGCCACATCGGCGTCTGGTCGGCGGCGCCGGGAGTGTCCTCGATTGCGGCGTGCTTGTGCGCGCGTCTGGCATATTCTGCGTTGCACACATTCCGCAGTATTGCGAACAGCCATGGCTTCATTGCTGGGCCGCGATAGCTATCAAAGTGCTTCAGCGCGCGTAGATAGCATTCCTGCACCGCGTCCTCCGCGTCGGAGGCATCGCGCAGCAGATAGCGTGCGAGCGTGTAGACGTCGTCGAGATAGGGCAGTGCCGCCTCGCGGAAGCGCTGCGCTTTCTGGAAATCGTCGCTTGCGGGCATCGCCTCTCGCTTTGCCTCTTGCTGCGTTTGGTACGTCGCGTCGCTTTGGGGTCTGACCGAAGGCGAGCGAGCCCGGCCGGCGTGGGACCACCGGCCGGGCAAGACAGAGATGCCTTGGTTGGAGACGTTACTCAACCTTGATCATCCCGGTCATGTGCGGGTGCAACGAACAAAAATACTTGTAGTCGCCCGCATCGGTGAAGGTGAACGTGAATTTGTCGTCGGTATCCAAGGTCTTGGACCTGAATTTGCCGGCCGACACCACGGTGTGGGGTATGTCGTCCCGGTTGGTCCAGGTTACGGTCGTGCCGACCTTGATCTTGAGCTCCGGCGGTTGGAAGACGAAATTGTCGATATGCACCTCCAGGGCGTTGTCGTCGGCACGGGCGGTCGTGATGGGGAGCAGGATGGCCGCGGCCACAGCGACCCCGAAGTCGCGGCGATTGAGTGTCTTCATTTGTCAGCGTCCGATCAGCCTTGAATCAATCTTGAATTAGCCTTGGAGCGGTGTGTCGATGATCGCGAGCCGCTGCTCGTTCTGCTTGAAGTTGATGCTGGCGACGCCGAGCATCGAGCGGAGCTTGGCGTCCTCGACCTTCATCGGTCCGGGCGAGGGGGCTGTGCCCGGCGCCGGCTGCGGGAAGGCGGTCGAGCGCGCAGTGTGGAAGGTGACGTTGCCTTCAACCTTCTGCATCACCTGATGGATGTGCCCGTTGAGCACGGTGACCGAACCAAAACCCTTGACGTATTCGAGCGCGCGACCACCGTCCTCGGTGCCCCAGCCCCATTCCGGATAGACGGTCCAGAGCGGAATGTGGGCGAACAGCACGATCGGCGTGGACTTCGACTTGCCGCGCAAATCGTCTTCGAGCCAGGCGAGCTGTTCGGTGCCGAGATTGCCGAGACCACCGCCCTTGAGGTCGACGACGTTGACGAGACCGACGAAGTGCACGCCGCCGGCGTCGAAGGAGTACCAGCCCGCACCCTTGGTGCCGCGGCCGTAGCGCTCGCGATAGAACTTCACCTCTTCGTCGAGGAAATCATGCTCGCCGGGCACGTAATGCACGTCCAGCTTGGACTGCGAGATGATGCGATCGGCGTTGTCGAACTCGGACGCCTTGGACAGATGGGTGATGTCGCCGGTGTGGATCATGAACGACGGCTTGGCCGGCATCGCATTGACCTTGTTGATAGCTTCTTCCAGCGTGCCCAGCGCGTTGGGGTTGGCAGGCTTGTCGAAGCCGACATGGCTGTCGCTGATCTGGAGGAAGGTCATGCCGGGCGCCGCAGCCGTCGCGGCCTCAGCGGAATCGATGATGCCGAGCGAGCGCGGCACGCCGCCCGTGATGGTCCAGAGCACGCCGGTGCCGGCCCATGTCATGCATTCCAGCACCTTGCGGCGGCTGACGTCGTCTTCCCCGTGATCGTGTCCGCTCATCGCACGTCTCCTTTGGCCCGGAATTGGGCTTCGGGGGAGGTGATCGGGGG
>JAEWHT010000271.1 GCA_023387695.1 Pseudomonadota bacterium
GCTTTAGGCATTCTCAATTCACGGGGACTATCTTTCCGCCCATGCCTGCTTCGCTTTCCTCTTCCGTCCGCGCCTGCTGCGCGATGGCCGCGCTGGTCGCGGCCGGCTTTGCGCTGTCCGGCTGCGCCGGCATGAGCGAGACGATCGCTCCGGCTTTTGCCGATCCCGCCAAATACGAATTGTACGACTGCAAGCAGCTCGAGGTGGAGCGCAAAACGCTCGCCAAACGCACCGTCGAATTGCAGAGATTGATAGACAAGGCGGAGACCGGCGCCGGCGGTGCCGTCGTGTCCGAGCTCGCCTATCGCAACGACTATGTCGCGGTTCGCGGGCAAGCGCAGATGGCCGAGGACGCCTGGCGCCGCAACCGGTGCCGCGAAACGCCGCCCGATGCGGTGCAGGTGCCGACGACGCCGCAGCGGCCGATCATCCAGCCTGCGCCCAAACGTTAAGTGCGCCAGCCGTAGATCCAGTCCTGCCGCGCCAGCATGCGCTCAGGACCAAGCGCGCGGATCGCAAGATCGCGCGCGAGCGCGAGCGGGCCGCCCAGATGATAGATGCGGCCCTGTTGCCGCGCGGTGCGCTGGACTTTCCTGACACGAGCCTGACGTGCGCGGCCATATTGCTTCAGTGCCGCTGCGACGCTGTTTGCGTCCTCGGCGGCCTCGAGGCTCAGATGCTGCGCGAGCACGGTGGCATCCTCGATCGCCATGCCGGCGCCTTGTGCAGCAAACGGCAGCATCGCATGTACGGCGTCGCCGAGCAGTGCGACCGGGCCCTTGGTCCACGGACAGCCGTCGGGCACGCCGAACAGCGCCCATTTGCGCCAGCTGTCGACCGTTGCCAGCATCATGCGCGCCGTCGGCGGCCAGCGCGGCGCGGCGAAGGCCTCCATCACCTCGAAGGGATCGCCGGGCGTGCTCCAGCCCGGCCTGTTCCAGGTGCCGGGCAATACCGCCACCACGTTGATCTGGCGCCCGCCGGCGATCGGATAGGCGACGAGATGGGCGTTTGCGCCCATCCAGAGCTGCACCCGCCGCGCGGTATATTCCTTTGGCAGCTGCGTGGCATCGAGCGTGCCGCGCCAGGCGATCAGGCCGGAGAAGCGCGGCTGCACTTCGGGAAACAGATGCTGGCGCACTGTCGACCAAATGCCGTCGGCGCCGATCAGGGCGCTGGCGAGATCGCTGCGGCGGATCGTCCCGCTGCGATGGACCACCGTCAGTCCCTTGGCGTGGGGCGCGACATCTTCGAACGTCGCGCCCAATTTCAGATCGATATCGGGATGGTCGGCGACTGCACCGGCCAGCGCCGATTGCAGGTCGGCACGGTGCACGACCCAATAGGGGGCGCCGGCGCGCAGCGAGGCGGCCTCGCCAAGCGGCATGCGCAGCAACTCGCCGCCGGCACGCGCGCTCATGATGGAGACCGCCTCAGGGACGACGGCACGCAGCTTCAGCCGTTCGGAGAGGCCGAGCTCGACCAGCACGCGGCTGGCATTGGGGGAGAGCTGCAGGCCGGCGCCGACTTCCTCGAGCCGCTCGGCCTTTTCCAGCACCACGATGCGGAAGCCTCGGGCGGCTAGCGCAAGCGCAGCCGTCAGTCCTCCGATTCCGGCGCCGGCAATGACGATTGTTCGCGGGAGGGCCACCCCTGACCCAAGGAGGCGGTCAGGCCACCTTGTCCTTCAGCACGCATTCCGGCGGACGGGCTTCGCCGGCCTTCAGGTCGGCGGCGAAACGGTACAGCGTCGAGCAATACGGGCAGATGATCTCGTTGTCGTTGCCGAGGTCCAGGAACACGTGCGGATGATCGAACGGAGGATTGGCGCCGACGCACATGAACTCTTGCGAGCCGATCTCGATGACGGGGACACCGGCATCGTTATGGAAGTGCGGGACGACATGGTCGGACATCGTAGTTCATCCTGGAGTGGCAATGGCGGCAGACACAATCAGCAGTGACGCAGCATATTTCAACGCCGCGGACCATACTGATGGGTGCATGTGATTGCTAGCCCGGCGGAACCGAAAGGTTCGCAATTGCCCCATGCTCATTTGCTCATGCAAATTCGACACAATCTTGTCGCCTCAGAGAAGCCCTTCTTTCGTCGAGGACGTTGTGTCGCAATTTTGGCATACTATGTCTGTGGAGACGCGAATTTGCGACGAAAGACGAACCATCGGGCAAACGATCCCGCGCAAATGATTCTCCGGATGTCCAAGCTTTCAGCATGAAGTGGCTGCGAATCGGCTCAGCTTTGGCAGGAATTGCTGCATGCAGCCTTGTGCTCGCGCAGGTTGCGCCGCATGCCCGCGAGGCTGGCGCGATTCTCGCAGCCCAGGACGACCCGGCGGCGCTGTCCGAGCTCAAGCTCGACGCGGCGCTGGCGAACAACGATCGCTTGGTTCAGGACCATATCGAGGCGGCGCTCGCGGCTGGAGATGCCGATCTCGCCGACAGCTTTGTCGCACTCGCGCGTGACCGCAACATCGCGCTGCCCGACGACCTCCTCAGCCGGGTCAGCGATGCCGTCAAAACCGAAAATTCCACCTCGCATTTTGCCAAGCGCTTTGCCACCGGGCTCGTCACCGGCAACGCCGACGATGTCGCGAGCCTGTCCGGAACGGTGGCCGGCGATCTCTTCGTGATCGGCGATATCAGGGACGTCGTTCGCGAGGGCAAGCATCTTGCGATGGGCGAGGATACCGATCGTCTCATCCTTGGGCTCGCGACAGCGGGCCTTGCCGTGACGGCTGTGACCTACGTGTCCGCCGGCGGTGCCGCGCCGGTGCGCGCCGGGCTGACGCTGGTGAAGGATGCCCGCAAGGTCGGACGTTTGGGTGAGGGTCTCGCTGAATGGGCCGGCCGCTCGGCGCGCGAGGTGGTAGACACGCCGATGCTGCAGAACGCAGTCGCCTCCGGCTCGGTGCTGCGCCCGGGCGAGACCGTGGGTGCAATCAAGGCCGCGTT
>JAEWHT010000273.1 GCA_023387695.1 Pseudomonadota bacterium
GACGATTTCTTCGACTGGGGCTGGCGCTATCCGTTCTTCGTTGCCTTCGCCATCAACGTCGTGGCGCTGTTCGCGCGCCTGCGCATGGTGACGACGGAGGAATATTCCTCGCTGTTCGAGACCCGCGAACTGCAGCCCGCGCGCATCTCCGACACGGTTGCCCGCGAAGGCCACAACATTATGCTCGGCGCGTTTGCGCCGCTCGCGAGCTTCGCGCTGTTTCACATGGTCACGGTGTTTCCGCTGTCCTGGGTGTTCCTGTTCACCCGCGAAAGTCCGGTGCGCTTCCTGATCATCGAGATCGTGGCTGCCGTGTTCGGCGTCGTCGCGATCGTGCTCTCCGGCGTCATCGCCGACCGCGTCGGCCGCAAGTCGCTGCTGATGGGATCGGCGATCGCGATCGCGATCTACAGCGGCTTCGCCCCGCAGCTGCTCGACGCCGGCGCGTTCGGTGAAACCATCTACATGGTCATCGGCTTCATCCTGCTCGGCCTCTCCTTCGGTCAGTCCTCGGGCGCGATCGCCTCGAACTTCAAGCAGATGTACCGCTACACGGCCTCCGCGCTGACCTCGGATATGGCCTGGCTGTTCGGCGCCGGCTTCGCTCCGCTGGTCGCGCTGCTGCTCGCCACCAATCTCGGCGTCATCGCCTCGGGTGCCTATCTGCTCTCGGGCGCGTTCTGGACCCTGCTCGCGCTCTGGCTCAGCGGCCAGCGCGAGGTCGGCGACATGGACGCGGGTGAATCGTCGAACTGACGGGAATAAAATTCGACCAGGCTGATCCTGTTGGCGGGACCGCAAACAGGAGATTCCATGAACGTCTGGTCGAATTCCACCCCAGAGCGAAGCACGGCAAGCCTGGCTCTCACGACCCTTGCAATTGCGCTGCTATCCGCGACCGGCCCCGCCGGCGCCACCGGCAACGTCGCGCGCGGCCAGACGCTCTACAAGGGCTGCGCCGACTGTCACTCGATCAACGAGAACGGCGTCGGCCCGATGCACAAGGGCGTGGTCGGCCGCAAGGCGGGCAGCGTCGCCGGCTACGATTACTCGCCCGATCTGAAGAACTCGGGCATCGTCTGGACCGAGGACAACCTCGACAAATGGCTGACCGGTCCGCAGGCCATGGTGCCTGAGACCAAGATGTTCTTCGACGTGCCGGATGCGCAGGATCGTGCCGACATCATCGCGTATCTGAAGGAAAAGGCGAAGTAGTCGCGGCGGCTCAATCCGTTACGATCTTCACGCGATCGCGGACCTTGACCTGCGCGTTGCGATCGAGCCCGTTGAGTACGCGGAAGCGCTCGGCCGGGTGATCGACGCCGGCCATGCGGTGAGACATCGATTCCACGGTGTCGCCGGGCTGCACGGTGATCACCTTGATGCGCAGCGGACGCGCGGCCTGGATCTCGTCGAGCGTCAGGCGGCGGAATGAATTGACGGTCTCGCGCGCATTACGCTCGCTCTCGGTCGACTTCTGCCGTGTCGCGAAGATGAACCGATAGACGTCGCTGCCGAAGCGCAGCGCGTAGACCTTGAACTGCCACTGGTCGCCCTTGGCCGTGGCGGACGCGGCCGGGAAACCGTTGATGGTGATGTCCTCGGTGGACGCCTTCTCGACGCCTTCCATCCAGCCGGAATTGAGGTAGTCGCCGAGCGACTGTTCGGCCGGCACACGCACGACGTCGAAACGCATCGCCTGCGAACCGCCCTCGCGCACGCCGATCACCGCCTGCGCGGTGTTGTCGAGCGTAAAATTGTCCGGCGCCTGGAAGGTGAAACCGAGTTTCGGATGCAGGAATCTGCGGCCGCGGACAAAGCCTTCGCTGGGATCTTCGCCATAGACGAGGTTGTCGATCGCGGCGAGATAGCTTTCGCGATCGCGCTCGGCGCCTTCAGGCGCTGCATATTGCCGCGCGATCGTCTGCGCATTCTGCACGCGTTCGGGCGTTGCCGGATGCGACGAGGTGAAATCCTGCGCGCGCGGATCGAGCGAGCTCTTGCCGGCCTTCAGCTCGGCATTGCGCTCCATCGCCGACAGGAAGCGGGCCGCACCATAGGGATCGAAGTGCGCTTTGGCTGAGATACCGACGCCGATGCCGTCAGCCTCGAACTCCTGGTTCCGCGAAAAGCTCGCCATGGTGAGCTTGGTCTTGGCGAGCGCGAGCGCGGTGAGATCGGGATCGGTGCTCATGTCGGTGACGACACGGGTGACGATCGCAGCCTGGCGCGCCTGGTCCTCGCGCATCGCGGCGTGCTTGGACAGCACATGCGCCATCTCGTGGCTAAGCACGGAGGACAATTCCGAGGTGTCGCTCGCCAGCGCAAGCAGTCCGCGGGTGACATAGAGCTGGCCGTTCGGCAACGCGAACGCGTTCACCGCGCCGGAATTGAGAATGGTGACCTTGTAACCCTGGTCGGGGCGATCGGAGGCAGCAACCAGCCGGTCGACGGTCTTGCTGACCAGCGCTTCGAGCCTGGGGTCGTCGTAGGTGCCGCCATAGCTCGCCAGGATACGCTCGTGTTCCTTCTCGGTGGCGGGGGTCTGGGCGACGGCCGGCTTGGGCTTCGGCATCGCCACGGTCGCGGGCGTCGCAGCGGTCTGGAACCGGCCCATGTCGCCGCAGCCGGCAAGCGCGGTGCCCAGCAAAAGGCAAAGCGCGGCCGGCGCAGCCCGCAGGCGGCGGCCATCACCTCGTCCGTGCCGTTCTAGCACCCCATTCACGTCGCTTAACCCGTGCCCGGCCCCTTAAGGCCTTACCCCAATAGGCTCGTTTGCGCCCAGCAATTCAACCTGTCCCAAGAGACGAACGTCGATACGCGGCCCCACAGTCCCCTCAACCCAGCCCCGAACGCGAATACGACGATTTTCCAGGGACTTAAGGGTCATTCCAGCGTTCTCGAACGCCGGCACCATGCGCTTTGAAATAGTCACCGCAAAGCCATGTGTCCAGTTCCGTCCGAAGTTGAGGTAGGTCATTGCCCCAGCTTGCCGGACGGACAGGACTTTGCCCTCGACCACCACAAAGCGCCCGATCCCGGCCAAAATATCGTCCGGACTTTCCGCGTTTTTTATGGCCGACGGGTCAGCCCAGCTGCCCTTTTTTTGGCGTCGGGCGTCGGCCTCGGACGACTGTAGAGCGGCTGCGCACTCCTTGTCGGTGATTTCGGCGGAGACGAGGGCATCGCCCTGGCCGAGCAGCATGGCCTGCACCGAGGTCGCGCTTTCGCCGATGAAGAGCAGCGCGCCCTGGCGGCCGTAACGGTCGGGCGTGTCGTCGGTGCCGCCCAGCGTCACGTCGCGGCCGACGAGCAGCGAGGTCAGCGCCTGCTTCGTCGTCGCTGTCGCCTCGATCCCGGCGAGACGCACTTCGCGGCCATCATCGAGACGCACGCTGCGTGCGTCGACGATTGCGGCAACATGGCCTTCGCCCTGTGCTTCGAATTGGCACGGCATGGCGAACGCAGACGGACCCGCGATGACAAGAAGCGCGACGATGAGGTGAAGCCGCTGCGTCACATGACCCGGAGAGGTTGCGTTATGCTTCGACCTTAACCCAGCTGTAGTGACGCGCGAAGAGGGCTTCCTCATACTCCGTCATTGCGAGCGCAGCGAAGCAATCCAGAGTCTTTCCGCGGAGGCAGTCTGGATTGCTTCGTCGCAAGAGCTCCTCGCAACGACGCGGAGATATTTGTCCGCACGTTCACCATTCCGCTTTGCGGAAATCGCGCGCAGAACATGCGGCCTCTTCGCACCTGCGCTTGCTGCGCTCTTGCGCATGCGGCATGATTGAGGGAATAGCAATAATCAAGCCGCCATTCAGAGACAGGCGATCAAGGGAGGTCTTTTTCAATGAAGCATATTTTGTCGGGCATTTTTGCCGCCGCGTTTGCCCTCAGTGCGAGTGCCGCCGCGCAGGCCCAGGACAAGCCTCCCCTGAAGATCGGCGGCATTCTCGACATGTCGAGCCTCTATGCCGACATCACCGGTCCCGGCAGCGAGACCGCGGCCAAGATGGCGGTGGAAGATTTCGGCGGCGAGGTTCTGGGACGCAAGATCCAGGTGCTGGCTGCTGACCATCAGAACAAGGCCGACCTGTCCGCCAACATCGCGCGCGACATGCTCGACAATCAGGGCGTCGAGATGATCTACGACGTCGCGGCC
>JAEWHT010000026.1 GCA_023387695.1 Pseudomonadota bacterium
CTCTCCAGCGGTCGGTTCCGGCGCCTCGTTGCTGCTTACAACAACACACCGCGCAAGTGCCTTGACTTCAGGACCCCGGCAGAGGCCTTCTCCCAAGTGTTGCACTTCGAATGTGAATCCACCTCCCTGCTTTCGCAGGGACGACAGCGGAGTATGTAGCGGCGCCAGTGCTTAGCTTAGTGCCCCTCGCCCTCGAGCCCGCCGACGTGCTTCTGGGTGTAGAGTTCGAGACCGATGCGACCGATCAGGTCGAGCTGTGTTTCGAGGAAGTCGATGTGGTGCTCCTCGTCGCTCATCAGCTTCTCGAACAGGTCACGCGTGACGTAGTCCTTGGCGCTGTTGCAATAGCCGGCCGCCTCCTGATAGAGCGCTCGCGCGCTCATCTCGGCCGCGAGATCGCACTCGATGATCTCCTTGACGTTCTGGCCGATGCGCAAGGGATCGAGCACCTGCATGTTCGGGAAGCCGTCGAAGAACAGGATCCGCTCAGTGAGCTTGTCGGCGTGCTCCATCTCCTCGATGGACTCCTTGCGCCAGACCTTGGCCATGTCGCGGAGGCCCCAATTGTCGAGAAAGCGATAGTGCAGCCAGTACTGGTTGATCGCAGTCAGCTCGTGACGCAGCGCCTTGTTAAGATATTCGATGACCTTTGCGTCGCCCTGCATGGTTCACTCCAGCTCTTGCAGTCCAAATCGGACCTATCCGACTTTAGAACGCTTCTAAGTCAGATTAAACACTCAGGCAACCGGCTACGGGGACGCAGCCGGGGAAAAGCTCAGCGGATGTGGAAGTCTTCAGCAGGCCGCGAGGGCGAACTGAGCCGGTTCGGCCGTCTCGTCGTTGGCGGCCACGGTGTGGCTGTGCGGGCAGCCGGAACAGCACGACTTGGCACAGGGGCCGAGCGCTTCATCGATGATGGTCTTGATCGTGCGGGCACAGCGGCCGCATTCGGCGCTACAGCCGAGACATCCATAGACTTGCTTGGCATGACGCACAGCATCGTCGGACTCGGCGACGGCGGCGCGGATGTCGTCATCGCTCAGCACGTTACAGGAACAAACGATCATGGAAGCGGTAGGCCCTTCGGTGATGCGCCATCATCGATATTTAAGGGGCCGTCCGGATGCAAAAGGAAAAACCGGTATTTCAAGCTATTCCAAACTAGCCCGGATAGAGCCTAGAACGGCTCTAAAATAGGGCATTGCGCTGGATCAAGATTGATCCCGGAGCCGGCTCAATCGCTGCTCCCGCCGCCGCCTCCATCGCCGCCACCACCGCAATCTCCGCCGCTGCTGCCGCCGTCGCTGCTTGAGCAGCTGCCGCTGTCCGTCGAGCTTCCGGAACTGTCGCCGGAGAACCAGCTTCCCAGCGAGAACCCGCTGTCGTTCGTCGTATCCGAATAGCTGTCGCTGCTTCCACCGTCGCCGCCTGCCCTGGCGCGCCGGCGTGGGTCGCGGTTCTGCAGATGGGTAATTAGGGCATAGCCAACCACGCCGACGGCGCCGAGGGCGATCAGGGCATTGGTAAGGGCGTTCATCGAGGTCTCCCGCGGGCCTTAAGCCGCCATTTTCACCAATTGGTCGCACCCGGCGAACGCGCCGTTCATTGATCATTCAAGCGAAATATGGAACTTTCGCCGCAAGAGTTCCGCGTTCCCCCTGAAAGGTCGAGCCCATGAAGACAACGCTTATGGCAGTCGCTGCCGCCGCCACTCTGGTCCTCACCGCGGGAACGCCAGCCCATGCACAGCGTGGTGTCGCTGCCGGCGTCGCAGCCGGGATCATCGGCGGCGCCATTGTCGGCGGCGCTCTGGCCTCTCCGTATTATTACGGGCCCGGCCCGGGCTACGCCTACGGTCCGGGCTACGCCCCCGGCTACTATCCGCCTCGCTATTACGGACCGGGCCCTGGCTACGTCGCCGACGACTATTACGGCGGTGGCTGTGTCTGGCAACGGCAGCGCTTCTGGGACGGCTACGCCTGGCGCGTCCGTCGCGTCCGAGTCTGCGGCTAAGTCGCGTTAGCCCGCATTGCTTGAGCCGTTGCCTTTGGCCGGTTCACTACGGATGCGCTGTTCATCTCAAGGCCTGAAAAAGACCGCTTTTTCTCGTCACAGCTCCGTGTGCGTTTACCGTGGATTGACCATTTGCGCGCTTCCTAGCGGGCAAGGCCAATTCCATCAAACTGTGCGTGAACTTTTGAACCCCGGACGCTCCTAACAAGGGACGTCCTTCTCCCAGGAGAGCCAAGAGCATGAAGAAGACTATTGTTGCCGCCCTCACGGTTGCGACGATCGCCGGTTCGCTGGTGACCGCTACGCCGTCCGCCCAGGCGCATGACGGCGTCGGCGTCGGTATTGCTGCCGGCCTGCTTGGTGGCGCGATCATCGGTGGCGCCATCGCGTCGAGCCGTCCCGCCTATGGTGGTCCGGTTTACGTTGCTGAGCCGGGCCCGCCGCCCCCGCCCTGCTACTGGCAGCGCCAGCGTTATTGGGACGGCTACGGCTGGGTCATTCGCCCGGTTCGCGTTTGCTACTGATCTGATCTCACGGCGCTGACCAAGCGCTGCGATCGAAGCCCGGCCGAGAGCATCGGCCGGGCTTTTTCTTTTGGAAGGCCTGCTAGCGCGCCGCCTGGATCGACCGCAGCACCGCTTCACTCGGCCAGCAATCGACCTTGAGCCCCGCCGACTTCTGATAGGCGCCGAGCGCCGCGCGTGTCTGCATGCCGGCCTTGCCGTCGATCTTGTCCTTATACAGCCCTGCGCGCGTCAGCCCGCGCTGCATCGCTTCGACGTCCTTGGTGCGCAGCTGCTTCGACGCCGACCACGGCGTCGCGAACGGCAGAGAGCTCGTCATGCGGTCGCTGAGATGACCGACGAACAGCACGTAGAGGTCGGAGAAATTGTATTCCTTGATCACGAAGTAGTTCTTCGTGGTCAGGAACGCCGGACCATAGATGCCCTCCGGCTGGAGCAGCGAGGCCGGCTGCGCCTGCTCGGCGGCGCTGAGTTTTTCCCCACGCACCGGTACGAAGCCCTCGCGCAGCCACTGGCCGATCGGCTTGGTCACCTCGGGCACACCCGCTGTGCAATCAACCTTCGCCGGTGCCTGCACCTCATAGGCCCAGCGCACACCGCTCTGCCATCCCTTGTTGACGAGCTGCTGCGCGGCCGAGGCGAGCGCATCCGGCACCGAGTGCCAGATGTCGACGCGGCCATCGCCGTCGAAATCGACGCCGTGGTTGTAATATTCGGACGGCAGGAACTGCGTGAGCCCGGTAGCGCCGGCCCAGGATGAGCGCATGTCCTTGCGTGTCACCACGCCCTCGCCGAGGATCTTCAGCGCGAGGATGAACTCGTTGCGATAGGTATCCTTGCGCCGACCGACATAGGCCTGCGTCGCCAGCACGCGGACCAAATCATAAGGCAACGTGTAGCGCCCGTAATCGGTCTCGCGGCCCCAGATCGCGAGCATCACGGTAGCCGGCACGCCGGAGCTCTTTTCGATCTTCGTCAGCGCAGCATTGTACTTCTGCAGCAGCCGCTGCCCCTCGCCTGCAAGATTGGCAATCGAGGCTTCCCTGACATAGTCCGCCGGCACTTGCACGAACTCGGCCTGCGACGGCGCGCCGGTCGCTGGTCGCCCCGGCAGGATCAGATCCGGCAGCTTGTAGTCGGGCTCGAGCCCGCGCGTCTGTTGATCGAACGTCGCGCGCGAGACGCCGGCCTCCTGCGCCTCCGGCCAGAGCGAGGCGTTGAACTGCGTGAAGGCAGCATCAGCGGCATGGGCGGACGACCATCCGCAGGTGACGACAATCACCACTGCGATGAGCGCCCGCCGCATCATGCTGCGATCACCGCGTCAGCTTCTTGTACTTCACGCGATGCGGAATGATGCTGTCCTGGCCGAGCCGGCGCATCTTGTCCTTCTCGTAATCCTGGAAGTTGCCCTCGAACCATTCGACATGGCTGTCGCCCTCGAAGGCCAGGATGTGGGTCGCGATGCGGTCGAGGAACCAGCGATCATGGCTGATGATAACGGCGCAGCCGGCGAAATCCTCCAGCGCCTCTTCGAGCGCGCGCAGCGTGTCGACGTCGAGGTCGTTGGTCGGTTCGTCGAGCAGCAGGACGTTGGCACCGGACTTCAGCATCTTGGCGAGATGCACGCGGTTGCGTTCACCGCCCGAGAGCGCGCCGACCTTCTTCTGCTGGTCGGCACCCTTGAAGTTGAACGACGAGCAATAGCCGCGCGAGTTCACTTCCTTCTTGCCGAGCAGGATCAGCTCGTTGCCGCCAGAGATCTCCTCCCACACGTTCTTGTTGCCGTCGAGCGCGTCGCGCGACTGGTCGACATAGCCGAGATGCACGGTCTCGCCGACCGTGATGGTGCCCTTGTCAGGCGTTTCCTGCTTGGTGATCATCTTGAACAGCGTGGTCTTGCCGGCGCCGTTCGCACCGATCACGCCGACAATGCCGCCGGGTGGCAGCTTGAAGGTGAGGTCGTCAATCAGCAGGCGCTCGCCATAGCCCTTGCTGAGGGCTTCGAAGTCGACAACGTTGGCGCCGAGACGTTCCGCGACCGGGATGATGATCTGCGCGGTCTGGCTCTGCTTGTCGCTCGCCTGCTTGAGCAATTCCTCATAGCGCTGGTAGCGCGCCTTGGACTTGGCTTGGCGCGCCTTCGGCGAGGACGCGACCCATTCCTGCTCGCGCGCAATCGTCTTCTGATGCGCGGCGTCCTCGCGGCCTTCCTGCTCGAGCCGCTTCTGCTTCTGCACCAGCCAGGACGAGTAATTGCCCTCGTAGGGAATGCCCTTGCCGCGATCGAGCTCGAGGATCCAGCTTGTGACGTTATCGAGGAAGTAGCGATCGTGGGTCACGATCAGGATCGCGCCGGGATAGGTGCGCAGATGGCCTTCGAGCCACGACACCGACTCGGCATCGAGATGGTTAGTCGGTTCGTCCAGCAGCAACAGATCGGGCTGGTCGAGCAGCAGCTTGCACAGCGCAACGCGACGGCGCTCACCGCCCGAGAGTTTCGT
>JAEWHT010000310.1 GCA_023387695.1 Pseudomonadota bacterium
AGCGTCGTGCGAAAAATATACTTGTCGATTGACCCCATGCGCTACCGCACGAATCCCACCAATGCCCCACAGCGCTTCGAAAGTCTGGTTGGTCCGACCAATCCCCGACAGGGATCCCCAAGGCCGACCAATCACCTCTTCCGGAGGCTTACTTTCTCACTACCATCCCTTTGATCCGTCAACAAAATGGCTGACCCGTGGCACCGTCAATATATGGTTAATATTTCCCTCGTTGTGACCTCCCGGCCACGGGCGGTGCTTGGCATCGACCGCGCTTCTCGCCCATAGTGGGGAAAGACGAGTGAATCGCCGTTCAGCTCCGGCTCCCAGCCGTATCGGTTGATGGCAAAAAGCCCCATGTTTTCGAGGAGTTACCCATGTCCGATGCCATCAAGGTCGGCTTCGTCCCCTTGGCCAGTGCCGCCCGTGGCATCATGGTCGTCTTTTGCGACGACGCTTTGAAGGTCGGACCGGCCACGGCCAAGGCACTCGGCGGGGCCAACGAAACCGTGAAGCGGGCGGCGGCGGCGGCATCCTTCAAAGGTAAAAGCGGCGCGGCCCTCGACATCCTCGCCCCCGAAGGTCTCAAGGTCGAGCGGCTGATCGTGATCGGGACGGGCAAGGCATCGGGCCTGAAAGGCAACGACTTCCTCAAATTCGGCGGCATGGCGGCCAGCAAGCTCAAGACGGGCAGCGCGGCTATGACCATCATGGCGGAACTGGCTAGTGGGGCGATGACCAGCGAGCAGGCGGTCGCGATCGCCTCGGGCCTGCGGCTGCGCGGCTACAAGTTCGATCGCTACAAGACCAAGAAGAAGGACGGCGAGGAGGGCGCTCTGCGCGCTGATGTCTCGCTCGCGGTGAGCGATCCGGCTGCAGCGAAAAAGGCATTTGCCGCGGCCACCGCGGTCGTTGATGGCGTTATCATCGCGCGCGACCTCGTCAACGAGCCGCCGAACGTGCTGTTCCCCGAGGAGTTCGCGCGCCGCGCAGGCCTGCTGCGCAAGCTCGGAGTCAAGATCGAGGTGCTCGACGTCAAGGCGATGCAGAAGCTCGGCATGGGCGCGCTGCTCGGCGTCGGCCAGGGGTCGGCGCGGCCGAGCCGCACCGTGATCATGCGCTGGGACGGCGGCAAGAAGGGTGAGGCGCCGGTCGCCTTCGTCGGCAAGGGTGTCTGTTTCGACACCGGTGGCATTTCGATCAAGCCGGCCGGCAGCATGGAGGACATGAAGGGCGACATGGGCGGTGCGGCCTGCGTGGTTGGCCTGATGCATGCGCTCGCGGCGCGCAAGGCCAAGGTCAACGTGGTCGGCGCCATCGGCCTCGTCGAGAACATGCCCGACGGCAATGCGCAGCGGCCGGGCGACATCGTTACCTCGATGTCGGGCCAAACCATCGAGATCATCAACACCGACGCGGAAGGCCGCCTCGTGCTGGCCGACGTGCTCTGGTACGTGGCCAAGAAGACCAAGCCGAAATTCATGGTCGACCTGGCAACGCTGACCGGCGCGATCGTGGTCGCGCTCGGCACCGATCATGCCGGCATGTTCTCCAACAATGACGAGCTCGCCGAGCGGCTGCTCGCGGCCGGCATCGAGAGCGGCGAGAAGGTCTGGCGTCTGCCGCTGGGCCCCGAATACGACAAGCTGATCGATTCCCAGTTCGCCGACATGAAGAACACCGGTGGCCGCAATGGCGGCTCGATCACCGCGGCCCAGTTCCTGCAGCGCTTCGTCGACGGCACGCCATGGGCGCATCTCGACATCGCCGGCACGGCGATGGGCGCGCCGAAGACCGACATCAACCAGAGCTGGGGCTCGGGCTACGGCGTCCGGCTGCTGGATCGATTGGTCGCAGATCACTACGAGCGCAAATGACGCGAGATGACTGAGGTCCTGTTCTACCACCTGCAAAACATGACGGTTGAGAACGTCTTGCCACCGCTTCTCGAGAAATCGCTCGAGCGCGGCTGGCGCGTCGTGGTGCAGTCGACGTCCCCGGAGCGTGCCGATGCACTCGACGCGCATTTATGGACCTATCGCGACGATTCCTTCCTGCCGCATGCGACATGGCGGGTGAACGATGTTGCGGATCAGCCGATCGTGCTGGCGATCGAGGCGGACAATCCGAACGGCGCCAATGTCCGCTTTCTGGTGGATAGCGCCGCGATGCCCGAGGACGCGCAGGCCTATGAGCGGATGGTGCTGTTGTTCAACGGCGACGATCCGGACGCACTTGCCGCGGCCCGCAGCACCTGGACGGATTGCAAGACGCGCGGATTTGAGGTCACCTATTGGCAGGCCGATGAACGCGGCCGCTGGCAGCGGCGGAATTAGCGGCCGTTCCGGATTAATGATAATTTGGACTTTCGCGGGCAGGCTGGTTTCGGCCACCTTCGTGCCGCAAAGTGATGTTGGGACAGGCGCTTAGAGCTACTCCTTGACGTGGGGAATTTGGTTTACCGTGCGACATCAAAAGCTTCCAAAGTCGCTCATAATTGCGTTGGCCGCCGTCGCGCCGTTGCTTGCGGGCTGCTCGGGCGCAACCGATATGCTGTCATCTGCCAAGGACGCCGAGTGGTTCAATAAGCCGAGCCGCTTCTTCATCAAGAACATCTCGATCGAGTCGCCGCCGCTGACCCCCGATAAGCCCGTCGGAGCCGACGATCTCGTCAGCGCTGACGGCGCTTGCCCCGGCATGGGACCGCCGGGACCTGCCGACGCCAACGCGTCGACGACGGCGCCGGTGGGCGGCACTGTTGCGCTCGGCCACACCGAATGCGACGTGGTGCGCGGCATTGGTGCGCCCTCGACCGTCAATCTCGCCAGCGATGCCGCCGGCCCTCGCGTCGCGACGGTGACGTGGACTACGGGGCCGCGCGCCGGCATCTACACCTTCACCTCGGGGCGCCTGTCCGCGATCGAAGGTACGCCGGAGCCGCCGGTCGTTGCGAAACCGAAGCCGAAGGCGAAGAAGAAGGCGGCCACGTAAGGCGCCGTCACGTTACGCGGCCTTGCGTCCCTTGATCGCGGTGGACGAGGCGTGAAACGTAATCTCGCCGGACGCGCTTGCCGGCAGTCGCGCTTCCAATCGGCGTTTTAGTTCTGCTAGCTCGGTCTCCGACAATTTTCCGACCAAACCGCTTGGGCTGCTGACGATCATCGACAGCCAGTAATCGTCGAAGTTCGCGAATGTCCGCTCGACGACCAGTTCGCGGGTTTCGATCTCGCGCAGACCGAGATCCGCCCAAAGCGCTTTGAGCATTTCGAAACGCGATATGTCCGCGCTCGGTGGACGCGCTGCCGGTATGCCGAGGGCATCCAGCTCCTCCCACATGGGCTGCGTCGGCGTCCCGCCGCGCATGATATCCCAGCACAGAGGCGAACCGCGCGCGACGGGCCGATGCACATTCTGCGGCTCGCCGGCATTTCCGATTTGAAACACAGTCGCCATGTGTCAAACGCTATATTGGAGCAGCTACACTGGTGGCGTTTGGGACGTTGGGACCGGAGCATGCGGCGGCGCGACTTCATTGCAGGATTGACTGTTGCGATAGCTGCGCCGTCGAGGGCGCGTGCCCAGCAGTCCAAACCGCGCCGTGTCGGCGTGCTGGTCGGTCTTGCAGCCAATATCGACGTGCCCGTCGCCGGCGCTTTCCTCAGACCGTTCCGCGAGGCCATGGGCAAGGCCGGCTGGGTCGAGGACGGCAACGTTCACATCGATTATCGCTTCGGCGGCGCGTTGTCCGACCTTGCCAACACCAGGGCATCGGCTGCCGAGCTCGTCGCGCTTGCGCCTGAGGTCATCTACGCCCAGGGTCTGCCGGCGACGCTGGCGCTGCGCCAGCTGACCACGACGATCCCGATCGTGTTCACGCAGGTCATCGATCCCGTCGGCTTCAAGCTTGCCGACAGCCTCGGCCATCCCGGCGGCAACGTGACAGGCTTCGTCACATGGGATTTCGCGATCGGCGGCAAATGGATCGAGCTGTTGCGCGAGCTCGATCCAAAGCTTGCCCGCGTCGCCATCCTCTTCAATCCCGATACTGCGCCCTATGCGCCGGGTCTCGTCGCCGCGGCGAGGGATGCTGCGTCCGGTATCGACGTGATCGAGATGCGGACGCGCAATGACGGCGAAACCGAAGCTCAGCTCGAGGCATTCGGTCGTGCGGGCAACGGCAGCCTGCTCGTCATTCCAGAACCCTTCACCAACGGGCACCGCGATCACATCGTCGCCCAATGCGCCCGCTTTCGCGTGCCGGCGCTGAATTCCGTGCTGGGAGCCGTCGATGGCGGAGCGCTGATGTCCTACACATTCGTCTGGGACGAGCTGGTCAGTGCGCCCGTCGACTACATTGATCGCATTCTCAAGGGTGCATCGCCGCGCGATCTGCCGATCCAGGCGCCGCGCCGCTATGAGCTGGTCGTCAATTTGAAGACGGCGAAGGCGCTGGGTCTCGATGTCGCGCCCGTGCTGCTCGCACGCGCCGATCGTGTGATCGAGTAGCGGGATTTACCCCGCGGCCTCGTCGAACTGCGTGCTCGCCTCGAGCCATTGCTCCTCCGCGCGGGCCAGCGCGTCGGCTGCATTGGCGCGTGCTTTCGACAATTGCGCGGCCTGTTTGGGATCGCGCGTAAAAATATCTGGCAGCGCCAGCGCGGTGTCGATCTTGGCGATGATCTCGCCGACACGGGCGATCTCCGCCTCGGCTTCCGCGATGCGCTTCTTCAGCGAGCCGCGATTGTCCGATTTCGGACGCTGCGGCTTTTCGATTTGAGTGCTGCGTTCGCGCGGGGCAGGTTCGGCGTTGCGCGAGGAGAGCACCAGGCGGCGGTACTCGTCGAGGTCGCCCTCGTAATTGGTCACGGTGCGGTCGGCGACGATCCAGAGCTGGTCGGCGCAGGCCTCGATCAGATAGCGGTCGTGCGAGACCATGATAATCGCACCGGGAAACTCGTTGATGGCTTCGGCGAGTGCGGCACGGCTGTCGATGTCGAGATGGTTGGTCGGCTCGTCCAGGATGATCATGTTGGGGCCGTAGAAAGTCGCAAGCCCAAGCAACAGCCGCGCTTTCTGGCCGCCCGAAAGTTTGCCAGCCTTGGTGTCGGCCGCCTTGCCGGAGAAGCCGATCGCGCCGGCGCGTGCGCGCACTTTCGCTTCGGGCGCATCGCCCATCAGCTTGCGAACGTGATCGTAGGCGGAGGCGTCCTCGTTCAGCTCGTCGAGCTGATGCTGCGCGAAATAGGCGATCGACAGCTTGTCGGCGCGCGTCACCTTGCCGGAGAAGGGCGCAAGACGGGCGGCGAGCAGCTTGACGAGTGTCGACTTGCCGTTGCCGTTGGCGCCCAACAGCGCGATGCGGTCGTCATTGTCGATGCGTAGCGTCACGCGGTTGAGCACTGGCGTCGCCGGGTCGTAGCCGACGGATGCATTGTCGACGGCGATGATCGGTGGCGACAGAAGTTTCTCCGGAGCCGGAAAGGTAATCTCGCGCACGTCTTCCGTCACCAGCGCGGTGATCGGCTTCAGTCGCTCCAGCATCTTGACGCGGGATTGGGCTTGCCGTGCTTTCGAGGCCTTGGCCTTGAAGCGGTCGACGAAGGCTTGCAGGCGGGCGCGCTCGGCCTCCTGGCGCTTGACGGCTTTGGCATCGAGCAGCTCGCGCGCGGCGCGTTGCTCCTCGAAGGAGGAGTAGGTGCCCTTGTAGAGCGTGAGCCTGCCGCGCTCCAGATGCAGGATCTGGTCGACGGAGCTATCAAGCAGATCGCGGTCGTGGCTGATCACGATCACCGTGCGCGGATAATGCGCAAGGTGATCCTCGAGCCACAGCGTGCCCTCGAGATCGAGATAGTTGGTGGGCTCGTCGAGCAGCAACAGGTCAGGGGCCGCGAACAGCGTCGCGGCCAGCGCGACGCGCATGCGCCAGCCGCCGGAGAATTCCGCGCAGGGGCGCAGCTGATCGGCAGCGGAAAAGCCGAGACCGGAGAGGATCGCAGCGGCGCGGCTCGGAGCGGAATGCGCGTCGATGTCGACGAGGCGGGTCTGGATCTCGGCGATCCGGTGCGGGTCGGTGGCGCTCTCGGCCTCGTTAAGCAGCGCTTCGCGTTCGAGATCGGCCTTGAGCACGACTGTGATCAGGCTTTCCGGACCGTTCGGCGCTTCCTGCGCCAGACTGCCCACGCGCCAGCGGGGCGGCAGCGTCACCGAGCCGTGTTCGGCCGCCAGCTCGCCACGGATCACCTTAAAGAGGGTCGATTTGCCGGTGCCGTTGCGTCCGACCATGCCGACGCGCGAACCGGGCGTGATCTGCACGGAGCTATTGTCGATCAGAAGGCGTCCGGCAAGGCGGATGGAGAGGTCGGTGATGGAGAGCATGCGGCCTTGTCACCGCAGGCGGGATCAAACGCAACCCGTTTTTATGTGACCGTCGGTCAGTGCGCGCCGCTGTCGCGGTCCTGCTTCCTCAACTCGTTGAGCAACTGCTCGAGATGCGTCGGCAGGCGAGGCTCGGGACGAAGGCTCTGCTGCAGCCGTTCGCCCACTCCATCGCAAATCGAGCGGCTGGTGCGCCGATCGATTTGTTCGCTGTCATTGGCAAAAAGGCCGGCCATCGCAGGTTCCGTGTTTCAAAGTGAAGACACGTTACCAAGTCGTTGGCCCCCAAATTGGTTTCGCCAGGCGTTGGGCATGGCAGGCATTCTAGTAAAAATTGCATGAATTCGTCGTATCTGCCCAAATACAAGGCCCCGGCGGGGGGAACGCCGGGGCCTCTCTTGGAAGGTACTGCAGGGGGGGAACAGCACCTTTGGAAACTCAGGAATGTGCCGGGCTCAGTAGCAGCGGTTGATCAGCCGCCAGCGGGGTCCCCAGGGGGTCGGGACCAGCCGGCGCACATAGCAGCCGCCGTAGCCGTAGGAGACGGGCGCGGCGTAGACGCGCGGTCCGCCCCAGCCCCAACCGCCACCGTGATACCAGCCACCGCCGTGGCCCCAGCCGCCGTGCCAGTGAGCGGAGGCGGAGGTGGGAGCCAGCGCGGCACCCAGGGCGACCGCGGCGACTGCAGCGAGCGAAAGTTTCCTCAACATGATGATCTCCTCAGAACTGCCGGCGCGGGGCAATCGCGTCGATGGAAAGGCCGCCGAAACGGTCCGCCTCAGGGGAAGGCTTTGGTTTCGATGGAGCTGACATTAGGCCAGCGAGGCTGAACCAAACCCTCACGGGCCCTTCAGATTGGGTTCATCTGAGTGAAATCGTTGTAATCCATGTTGGAATCCGGCTGTTAACCTGCGGCGAAGCGCCCATCAGGCCGTTGTGGGCCTCGCTTGCCGGATCGCAACGGCGCCGATATAAGCCCCGCAACTCCGAACCACCCTTTTTCTCTTCAAGGACAAGATCATGGCCATCGAACGCACTTTCTCGATCATCAAGCCCGACGCCACCGCGCGTAACCTGACCGGCGCCGTGAACGCCGTGATCGAGAAGGCGGGCCTGCGCATCGTCGCGCAGAAGCGCATCCGCATGACCAAGGAACAGGCCGAGACTTTCTACGCCGTCCACAAGGCCCGCCCGTTCTTCGGCGAGCTCGTCGAGTTCATGACCTCGGGCCCCGTCGTGGTCCAGGTGCTGGAAGCCGAGGGCGCGATCGCCAAGTACCGCGACGCGATGGGCGCGACCGATCCGTCCAAGGCGGCCGATGGCACCATCCGCAAGCTCTACGCCAAGTCGATCGGCGAGAACTCGGCCCACGGTTCGGATGCTCCGGAGACCGCTGCGATCGAGATCGCGCAGTTCTTCTCGGGCAACGAGATCGTCGGCTGAGCTCTCAGCCGAAAGGTTAAGTCGACAGGGGACACATTGTGAACTGGCTCTGGCAGATCTTCGATCCCGCCACGATCGGGGCATTCTTCACCCAGTTCCGCAGTGAGATGGCCGAGCCGACCTTCTGGATCGCGGTCGGCAAGATCATCTGGATCAACATCCTGCTGTCCGGCGACAACGCGCTGGTGATCGCGCTTGCCTGCCGCGGCCTGAAGCCGCGGCATCGGCTGTGGGGCATGGTGCTCGGCGCAGGCGCCGCGGTGCTGTTGCGGATCATCTTCACCGGCATCGTCGCGAGCCTGATGGCGCTGCCGTACCTCAAGCTCGTTGGCGGCCTCGCGCTGATCGTGATCGCGGCCAAGCTGCTCGTGCCTGAAAACGAGGAAGAGGACGTCGAGTCCGCCTCGCATCTGTGGCAGGCGGTGCAAATCGTCGTTGTTGCCGACATCATCATGAGTCTGGACAACGTCATTGCGGTTGCCGCGGCCGCCAATGGCAGCGTGCCACTGCTGGTGCTGGGCCTTGCCATCAGCGTGCCGTTGATCGTCGCCGGCGCGGCGCTGATCATGGCGTTGCTCTCGAAGCTGCCGATCCTCGTCTGGGCCGGTGCTGCGCTGCTCGGCTGGATCGCAGGCGAGGTGATCGCGACCGATCCCGGCGTCACGCCGAAGCTGCATTCGCTGTTCGACGGTCCGCTCGGCGCTTCCCTGGACAAGATGCTCGGCAGCCTGCACATCCCGCCGCAATTCGCCCACGACGGCGCGGGTCCCGAATATGTATGTGCGGCGCTTGGTGTCGTGGTCGTGCTGTTGGTCGGCTCGATTTGGCGCCGCCGCAGCATGCAAGCCGCCGCGCTCGAATCATCCGAGCGCCATGCCAAGGCTTCGGCGGAGTAAGTTCTAGCGCCTGACGATCGAACCGCTACGCCCGATCAATCGCGCGAGCTGCTTGAAGCGGCTGCCGACACGGTCGGCGACGAGATCGCCGAGCCTGTGCTCGAACACCAGCATCAGTTTGCGCCCCTGGCTGCGGAAATGCGTGGCCGGCAGGACGCCCGGGCGCGCGGCTGAGATCAGATGCGCGACACGGAACGCCGCACCTAACAGGCGGGCGCGTTCGAGCTGCGCCGGCGTCAGCAATTCCTGCATGGTCAGCGGCGGCTGGTTCTCTTCGCTGAGGCCCGCATAGCGATAGAATACCGACAGTCCGACGAAGGCGCGCTCGCGGTGGTCGATCGCGCCGAAATTGGCGTTGACCACGAGGCTCAGCGTCTGCTCGCCGCGATGATCGGGATGGACGCGCCAGCCGATGTCGGACAGCAGACAGGCGGTGTGGCGCAGGCGCCGGTCCTCTTCGGTCTCGCGCAGCTTGACGACGCGCGCCAGCCGATCGGTCCAGGCAATCAGCTCACGGGCGTGCTTTGCCGAGCGCGAGAGCAATTGGTTCAGCTCCTCGGCGGCGCAGATCAACCCGTCCTTGTTGCGCTCGGAGTCCGGCAGCTTCTCGTGCAGCAAGCCTTCGCGCACGCCGAAGGTCGAGAACACGATGGTCTTCGGCTTCGCGACCCGGATGATGTGCTCGAGCACGAGTGCGGCGTAGGTGAGGAGAGGGCGCCGCGCATCGGCGACAACCTCGATATCGGCGAGCATGTCGACGGCGGCCAGCCGCCGCAGGCGGCGGGCGAAATCGAGTGCTTCGGCTGCTGGAATCGAATAGCCGTGCATCACCTGGAGCGGGTAGCCACTCTGGATGATGTGAATGCGGGCGAGTGCGCGCCAGGTGCCGCCGACGGCGTAGAAGGTGCGGCCACGGCCGGCGGCGAGCAGCGGGACATCGTCGATCGCCTCGCGCACGATGCGATCGGCGCGCTTGAGCGATTTGTGCGCGAGGTCCTGGAGTGCGAGGCCACCGAGTGGCAGCGTCACACCGCTGCGCACGCTGTTCCTGCGCACGTCGATCAATTCGAGCGAACCGCCGCCGAGATCGCCGACGATGCCGTCGGGATGATGGATGCCCGAGATCACGCCGAGCGCCGACAGTTTTGCTTCGCGCGGGCCCGACAGGATCTCGATCTTGACGGCGCAGATGCGCTCGGCCTTCGCAATGAAGTCGGGACCGTTGGAGGCATCGCGGCAGGCTGCGGTCGCGATCGCGAACACGCGACCGACCTGCATCACGCGGCACAGCGCGCGAAAACGCTTCAGCGAGGTCAGCGCCTTGTCGACGGCATCGGGCGCAAGCAGGCCCGTGCTCTGCACCTCGCGCCCGAGACCGCACAGCGTCTTCTCGTTGAAGATCGGAATCAGGCTCCGCGTCAGTCCCTCGTAGACGACGAGACGAACCGAGTTGGAGCCGATGTCGATGACCGCGACGCTAGCGCCACGCTTGCGCGGCCGTTTCACGGCAAGCTTCTCCGGTCATGACTGATGGCGTTCGTTTCGGCGCGTGAGACGACGCGGCGAGGATTCCTTGAGCGACTTTCCACGGCCAGACAGACTCGGATTTGTCATGAAGTAGTTGTGCACGTTGAAAGGCTCCTCGCCCTTCGCGGCCTTCATACGCGTTGAGGACCCGTCCGGCAACAATTGCCAGCTCTGCTCATTGTCCTTCAGATTCGCGACCATGATCTGTTCGAGAACCTGCTGATGCACCGTGGGATTTTGCAGCGGACACAATACCTCGACGCGGCGGTCGAGGTTGCGCGGCATCATATCGGCCGACGAGATATACACAGCCGCTTTCGCGCTCGGCAGGCCCTGGCCCATGCCGAAGCAGTAGATTCGGCCGTGCTCGAGGAACCGTCCGATGATCGACTTGACGCGGATGTTCTCCGACAGGCCGGGGATGCCGGGGCGGAGGCAGCAG
The DNA here is from genome assembly GCA_023387695.1 of Pseudomonadota bacterium. Lineage (GTDB taxonomy): Bacteria > Pseudomonadota > Alphaproteobacteria > Rhizobiales > Xanthobacteraceae > Bradyrhizobium. The sequence goes on from JAEWHT010000310.1 coordinate 10,684, forward strand.
ATACCGCGCACGACAAGTTCGACCTGCACGCCGGCCTGTGAGGCCTCGTAGAGCGCGTCGATGATATCGGGATCGACGAGCGCATTCATCTTCATCCAGACCGCGCCGGGCTTGCCGTGACGTGCGTGCTCGGTCTCGCCCTGGATGTGCTCGATGATGCGCTTGCGCAAAGTCAGCGGCGACACCGCCATCTTTTCGAGATCGCTCGGCGCGGCATAGCCCGTGATGAAGTTGAACACGCGCGCGGCGTCGCGGCCGATCGTCGGCTCCGAGGTGAAGTAGGAGAGGTCCGTATAAATACGCGCGGTGACCGGATGATAGTTGCCGGTGCCGGTATGGACGTAGGTGGTGAGGCTGCCGCCCTCGCGACGCACCACCATCGAAAGCTTGGCGTGCGTCTTCAATTCGAGGAAGCCGTAGACGACCTGCACGCCGGCGCGTTCGAGATCGCGCGCCCAGCGGATGTTGGCCTCTTCGTCGAAGCGCGCCTTCAGTTCGATCAGCGCGGTGACGGATTTGCCGGCTTCGGCAGCTTCGGCCAGCGCGCGCACGATCGGCGAATTGTTGGAGGTGCGGTAGAGCGTCTGCTTGATTGCGACGACATCAGGATCGCGCGCGGCCTGTTGCAGGAACTGCACGACCACGTCGAAGGATTCGTAGGGATGATGGACGATGAGGTCCTTCTGCCTGATCGCAGCAAAGATGTCGCCGCCATGCTCACGCACGCGCTCGGGATGGCGCGGCACGTAAGGCGTGAATTCGAGATCGGGCCGGTCGAGACGCGTGAGCTGCGACAGCTCGTTCATGGCTTGCACGCCGTCAACCAGGAACACCTCGTCATCGGCCGCCGACAACGCGTGCTGCACGAAGTTGCGCAACTCCTCCGGCATCTTGGCGTCGATCTCGAGCCGGATCACCGATCCGCGACGACGCCGCTTCAGTGCGGTCTCGAACAGGCGGACGAGGTCTTCGGCCTCTTCCTCGATTTCGAGTTCGGAGTCGCGGATGATGCGGAAGGCGCCCTGGCCGTGAAGACTGTAGCCGGGGAACAGGCGGTTGATGAACAGGCCCGTCGCCTGCTCCAGTGAAATCAGGCGGACCTTGTTCTCGGCCGGCAGGCGGATGAAGCGATCGATCTTGCCGGGCATGCGGATCAGCGCGTTCATCGGCTTGCCGTCGGCCTCGCGCGTGAGTTGTAGCGCGATGGTGAAACCGAGGCTCGGGATGAACGGGAAGGGGTGGGCCGGATCGATCGCGAGCGGCGTCAGCAGCGGGAACACGTTGTTGAGGAAATAATCCTCGAGCCAGGTCCGCTCAGCCTTGGTGACCTCCTTGCCGTCGACCAGCACGATGCCGACGCCAGCAAGGGTGCCGCGCAAATCGCCCCAGATCGCCTGCTGGTCGCTGGCAAGCTGGGAGACGGTCCGGTTGATCAAGGCCAGCTGCTCGGAGGGCGTCAGCCCATCGGGGGCGCGCTCCGCAATGCCCTCGCGCACCTGCGCCTTGATACCGGCGACGCGGACCATGAAGAACTCGTCGAGGTTATTTGCAGAAATCGACAGGAATCGTACCCGCTCCAGCACGGGATGGTTGGCGTTGACCGATTCCTCGAGGACGCGCCGGTTGAAATGAAGCCAGGATAGCTCGCGGTTGATGAATCGCTCGGGGCTGGAGGCGATCGCCGGCAGGCTCTCGGCTTCCGTAGCTTTCTCTTTCGTTTCAATAGCTTGCGCGGAATCCATGAGAAGTCGGTCCATCCAGTTCGCCCCAATTTGCGACTTATGCGCAAAACCGGCCGGAGCATGTGTTAGTGCGATGACGTTTCGATGACATTGATGTTCCGCCGCCGCGCCGCGTCAAGCGGGCCCAAGAGGTCCTGAAT
>JAEWHT010000326.1 GCA_023387695.1 Pseudomonadota bacterium
AGCTCACGCTGTACGACGCCTCGATGGGCGAGTGGGCGAGGGACGCGTCGTTGCCGATCGAAACGGATTAGAGGCAAAAAGCCGGGAACCTTTTCTCTGAGCCTGCATCCAATGTCCGGAATGGAGCAAAACGAGCAGGTGATCGCCATGCAACGGACCGCAGCCGGCCTGTCGGCCGGCACCAGGACATCGGAAGCCGTGCTGGTCGACCGGGCGCGAGCCCGGGACGAGGCCGCGCTTCGCGAGATCATGCAGGCCAATAACCGCCGGCTCTATCGCCTCGCGCGCGGCATCCTGCGCAGCGACAGCGAGGCCGAGGACGTGGTGCAGGAAACCTATGTCCGCGCCTTCACTCATCTCGACGGCTTCCGGGGCGAGTCCGGGCTGTCGACCTGGCTGTCCCGCATCGCCATCAACGAAGCGCTCGGGCGGGTGCGAAGTGCCAGGCCGCATGTCGAGCTCAGCGCGGTTCCGGAAGAGGCACTCGAGGCGCAGATCATCAAATTTCCCGTTTCCCCTGCAGGCGATCCGGAAAGGACCATGGCCCAACGTGAAATCCAGCGCGTCGTCGAGCGCGCCATTGACGAATTGCCGGATGTCTTCCGCATGGTCTTCGTCGCACGCGTCATGGAAGGGATGAACATCGAGGAGACCGCTGATCTGCTTGGCGTGAAGCCCGAGACCGTGAAGACGCGGCTGCACCGCGCCCGCACCATGCTGCGCGAGAATGTCGAGAAAGAGATCGGCCCGGTGATGATGGACGCGTTTCCGTTCGCCGGCTGGCGCTGCGAGCGGCTGACGGAGGCGGTGCTGAGGCGTCTCGGAATCAGCGACTGAAATTTTTCGGGAACGTTTACGCGCAACGCCCATCCAATTCCTGTGAAGCAACGCCGACAAAACCGTCCGGCAGCACAGGAGTGTCAAATCATGTTCGTTCGTTGGAGCGCGGCGATCGCCGCAGCCGTTTTGTTGTCGAGCCCCGTGCTGCTGCCAGCCGCGCACGCTGCCGACAAGCTCACTGACCCGCAGATCGCCCATATCGCCTACACGGCCGGCGTGATCGACATCAACGCGGCCAAGCAAGCGCAGAAGAAGGCCAAGAACAAGGACGTCAAGGCATTTGCCGAGGACATGCTGCGCGACCACGAAGCCGTCAACAAGCAGGCGCTTGCGCTGGTCAAGAGGCTCAACGTCACGCCGGAGGACAACGACACCAGCAAGGCGCTGTCGAAGCAGGCGAGCGACAAGCTGGCCGAACTGGACAAGCTCGACGGCGCGGCCTTCGACAAGGCCTATGTCGCCAACGAAGTCGCGTATCACAAGACGGTCAATGGCGCGCTGGAGACCCAGCTCATTCCGTCCGCCAGCAATGCCGAGCTCAAGAGCCTGCTGCAGACCGGCCTGAAGATCTTTCAGGGCCATCAGCAGCACGCCGAGCATGTCGCGGCCGAGTTGAAGTAGGGAGCATGCGATGAAGCCGGGACGCTTCGCTGCGATCGCGCTTGCGATCGGTTATCTGTCGATGTCAGTCCCGGCACATGCCGCGACCATCGAGATCACGATGGAAAATCTCGTGATCTCACCGGGCGAGGTGTCGGCGAAGGTTGGCGACACCATCATGTGGATCAACAAGGACGTCTTCGCCCACACCGCCACCGCAAAAAATGGCGATTTCGACGTGACGCTGCCGCCAAAGAAATCGGCGACATCAGTTCTGAAGAAGGCGGGGGCGGTCGACTATTACTGCCGCTATCATCCCGACATGAAAGCGAAGCTGAAGATCGAGCCGTAACAGAGGCGCGCATTCCCGATCGCTGCGGGAACAACTCCCGGCTTTCGCGAGACTAATGCTTGTCCGGGCAAGACGGCTTCCGTGCGATAAACGCACCAGACTTCGCGAACATCTTCGCAAAGTCATTCATCCGCAGACTGGCCCCGCCCACGTGGCGGGGTCATTTTTGGAAGGCTTACTGCCTCGCGAGGCAGACAGAGAATTCGCCGTTGCGGATGCGGGCGGGAAAACCCTCGACGAATTTCGCCACTGCGTCCTCGCCATAGGTGCCGACGAGTTCGGCGAGCGCCGCGAACAGGCTCGCCTGCGCCAGGCAGTCGCCGTCGACGCCGTCGTGGCGTGCTTCGGCCCAGGCCTCGTTCAGATAGCTCAGTGCGGCCTGTTTCTGCTCGTGGTCGGGCAGCGGCGCGCGGGCGGGGGCGTAGGAAATCGGCTGGCTCATGAAACTCAATCAGGGCTGGGGCGCGATCCACGGCGATGCGCTGTGCGAGAGGTGTAGCACGCGCATTAACGTCCGCTAGGCCACATCTTTAAGAACGGTTAACGGCTGTGAACAAACTCGATGACAGAGTTCCCGCGCGCTCAGTTCGCATAGCGCGCCGTGAGATCCCGCGAGATCTTCGAGCCTTCTTCGACGTAACGGCGGATCGCGACCGTCGCGGCCGGCGTGCAGCTCCGGTAGGTCTGCTGGAAGCCGTTATAGCCGCGGTTGAAGCCCGCGATCATGCGGGTGCGGCGCTCGCCTGAGGGAGTTTCGGCATCGATCAGCGCCTGCATCTCGCTGCGCCATTTATTGCCCTCGTTGGTCCCGCAGATGCCGCGCAAATAATGCAGGCCGCCGAGGATCTCGGCCAAGCGCTGCAAATCGGCGTCGAATGGCGCTGCGACGTCCTGGGCCCGGGCGGGCGCGGAGGCGCAGGCGAGAATCAGGGCAAAAATGGCCAGAAATCGCATCGACATCGGCGGGCTGTATGCCCCCTCAGGGCTGGCGACGCAAGGCGGGGGCTCAGGGGCCGATCAGACGGTGGGCCGACTGGATGATCTCCTCCAGCCCCCCGGTCATCTTGAGGTCGCCCAGGCTCCCCAGCGCGTCCGGGGCGATCCAGCGGTAATCATCGAGCTCGTCGTTCAGGGAGGGTTCCCGGGCTACCCAGCGGGTGGCAAACGACATGATGAGATAGTGGCCGGCGCCAGGGGCGGCCGGCAGCACCTCCCGCCAGCCGGCCAGGCTGACGATCTCGATGTCGAGCCCGGTCTCCTCGTCGACCTCGCGCTTGAGCGCCTGATGCAGCGATTCGCCGAACTCGACCCGGCCGCCCGGCAACGAATAGAAGCCCTTGGCGGGCGAGCGGGCGCGGCGGGTCAGAAGCACCTTGCCGTCACGAAAGATGGCCGCGCTGACGGCGATCTGGGGATGGGTGGGCTGGTCGGTGGCCACGGCTCAATTCGCCATGATGGTGTCGACGTCGGCTTCGGCGCCGCCATTGATGATACCGCCGCAGGTCGCGATCAGCGGCTTGACCCACAGCGTGGCCTGCTCGGCGAGGCGGACGCGGGTCGTGTCTTTCTCGACCTCACGCATGGCGGAACCGACGGCGGTCAGGATCGAGGTCATGGTATCGGTGATGTGGTCGAACTGGGCGCGCACGTTTGGCTCGGCCTTCTCATAGGCCTCGATGGCCAAGTCCCGTGCCTTGAAATTCGAGGCCGTAAAATGCTCGGCATAGGACAGCGGCGACCAGGTCAGGAAATCCTCGGCGCATTCCGGCATATCCGGGATCATTTCCAGAAGCATGACGGCTTCATTGAAATGGTTGAGATAGTCGGTGGCAAGCCCGGTTCGCGGGTTGATATTGGCCACGCGCAGCCGCTCGGCCCAGGCAGCAGCCTCGGGGCCCGTCTTGACATGCGCCCGCGCGGATTGGGAGGCCATTGAGCTCATCCGCCGCAGTGTTAACGTTCGGGGTTAAAAGGACCTCAACGGACCCTATATTGGCGGCCTAGATGTGTGGACGCTTCGTCATAACTTCTGCCCCCGCGGCCTTACGGCAACTGTTCGGCTATATCGAGCAGCCAAATTTCCCGCCACGGTTCAATGTCGCGCCGACACAACCGATTCCCGTCGTGCTGGTCGAGAACGGCGCGCGCCATTTTCGCCTGATGCGCTGGGGTCTGCTGCCGAGCTGGGTCAAAGATCCCAAGGGATTTACGCTTCTCATCAACGCCCGCTCGGAGACCGTGCTGGAGAAGCCCGCGTTCAAGAAAGCGATTCGCCGGCGCCGCGGCCTGATCCCGGCTGACGGCTATTACGAATGGAAGTCCATCGACGGCCGCAAGCAGCCGTTCTTCATTCATCATGCCGACGGTGCGCCGCTCGGCTTTGCCGCGGTGTTCGAGACCTGGATCGGACCAAACGGCGAGGAACTCGACACGGTGGCGATCGTCACGGCGGCCGCGAGCGAAGATCTCGCAACACTGCATGACCGCGTGCCAGTGACGATCAGCCCGCGCGATTTCGAGCGCTGGCTCGATCATCGCGGCGACGAGATTGATGCGATCCTGCCGCTGATGAGGGCGCCGCGCATCGGTGAATTCGTTTGGCACCCGGTTTCCACCCGCGTCAACCGTGTCGCCAATGACGACGAGCAGCTGCTCTTGCCGATCAGCGCGGAGGAGATGGAAGCCGAGGCAGAGGCTGCGAAGCCGAAGAAGGCGGCGAGGAAGGTTGCGGCGGCGTCATCAGATGACGGGCAGGGATCGTTGTTCTAGACAGCGCTGCCGTAGGGTGGGCAAAGGCGCAAAGCGCCGTGCCCACCGTCTCTCTCGATCATGAAAGATGCGTGGGCACGCTTCGCTTTGCCCACCCTACGATGGCATGTTCGCCTCAAGCCGCGGCGACGGCCGATCCGAGCGCAGCATTGCTGAACGCTTCGCCACCAATGCCCCAGCCGCCGTCCACGGCGTAGCTGACGTTCGCAAAAATGTGCTCGCGCTTGATGCGTCCCTCGGCGGCCTTCTCGATGATGGTCGTTCCCTCGGAGATCCAGGCGTCCTTCAGCTCCTGCGTCGGCAGCACGAATGACGGCACCTTGAGTTCGAACACCGCGATATCAGCGGGCTTGCCGCCGGAATAGCTGCGCCGCTTCGGCACAACGGTCACTTCGCCGATGACGTTCGGCGTCATGAAGCGGTTGCCGGTGAGGCCGTGCAGACGCAACAGCAACTCGGTCAGCTTGCCGAACGCCTCGGCTTCTGCGGCCGGCGTCAGTGCGCCTTCGGGAACGATGATCTGGATGGGCATGTGAGGTCTCCCTTTTGAACCGTGATATAACGGTCGTTATATAAAACAAAACGATCGTTATGTCGTCAAGCCTAATATAACGATCGCTATCGAGAGGTGACCGATGGCACGACCGAAGAAGAGCGATGGGGACGCGCGAACCCGGCTGGCGGATGCCGTCGGACGCGGCTTCCGCACGGGCGGATTTGGCGGTGCCGGCGTTGACGCGCTTGCGAAGGGGGCGGGGCTCACGTCGGGCGCGTTCTACGCCCATTTCGAATCCAAGGCGGACGCGTTCCGGCTTGCGGTCGCGGACGGGCTCGCCTTCCTGCGCGGCGGCATCGCGCAGTTTCAGCAGCAATACGGCAGCGGCTGGCGTGAACCGTTTATCGATTTCTATTTGGGTGAGCGGATGGAGGTCGGCCTGGACGAGGCCTGCGCGCTTCCGAGCTTTTCCTCTGATGTCGCGCGCTCGGATGCCGCAACACGCGCGGTCTATCAGGGCGAACTGGAGCGTCTCGCGGACCTCGTCGCTCAGGGCTTTCGCGGCACGCATGCACGGCAGCGCGCGCTGGCGCTGCTCGCGATCCTGACAGGCGCGGCCGACATGGCGCGCGCGGTAAAGGACGACGCCATCAGGCGCGAGATACTCACTGCCGCGAAGGTCGCAGCCAAGGCGATCTAGCGCTCAGACGATCTCGCGTGCCCTGAGCGCCGCGATTTCCGCGGCATCGAAGCCGAGCTCGCCCAGCACGGCATCCGTATCCGCGCCAAGCTCCGGCGCCATCCGGTCGAGCTTGCCGCCGCCATGTGCAAGCTTGAAGCCGCTGCCGGCAAAGCGCAGGCGGCCGTAGGGCGTATCCAGCTCCTGGATCGCGCCGCGCGCTTTGATCTGCGGGTGGTCGATGATTTCCTCGACCTTCCAGATGCTGGCGCAGGGCGCGCCGGCATCCTCGAGGATTTTCTCCCACTCGCGTGCGGGCTTTGCTGCAAGCGCCTCTTCGATAATGGCGCGCAGCGCGGGCTCGTTTTCGTTGCGGGAAAACCAGTCGGCGAAGCGCGGATCGCTTAGCGTGTCCTCGCGGCCGAGCGTCGACATCAGCACGCGGTATTGCTTCTCGTTATTGACGGCAAGCAGGATGTGGCCGTCGCCGCATTTGAAAAGATTTGCCGTGGTCCGCCGGCTCACGGCTTGATTGCCGGAAAGCTGCTGGCGATGGCCGGCAACAGACCAGTCCGCGATCTGCCCTGACAAGAACGCCATCGTCGCCTCCAGCATTGAGACGTCGACGAACTGCCCCTTGCCGGTGCGGTCGCGCTGGTACAGCGCGCTCGATACGCCGAACGCGGCCGTTGCACCGGAAAGAACATCGCAGACCGCAAAGCCCGCGCGCGTTGGGCCAGTTTCTGGATGGCCGGTGATCGCCATGATGCCTGACAGCGCCTGGATCTTGCCGTCATAGCCGGGCTGCAGGCGATCAGGGCCGGTTTGGCCGAAACCCGATACCGCGCAATAGATCAGCTTCGGATTGATCGCAGAGAGCGCCTCATAACCGATGCCAAGCTTGTCCATCACGCCCGGCCGGAAGTTCTCCATGACGACGTCGACCTGCGCCGCAAGCTTCTTCACGATCGCGATCGCGTCGGGCTTTTGCAGATCGAGCGTCAGGCTGCGCTTGTTGCCGTTGATGGCCTGGAACGCTGGCGCGAGCCCGCGCTCGGCCCATTCGCGACTGAGCGGCGTGCGACGCATGTCCTCGCCCTCGCGCCGCTCGACCTTGATGACGTCGGCTCCGAGAAGCGCGAGCTGATAGCTCGCGTAGGGGCCGGCCAACACTTGCGTGAAGTCCAGGATCTTCACGCCCTCGAACGGTCGCGTCACGTCTCTCTCCCTTTTTGTTGTCATTATCGGAGGACGTCAGGCTGCGCGATTGCCGCGCGCGATCTCCTTCTGCTTGTCGAATTCGGCGCGGCGGCGTGCCAGTTCCTCCGGCGAAAGCTGCGCGACATTGTTATAGTCGAGCTTCCAGGAGGCGTCCTCATTCCAGCGCAGCGGCGATTGCATTGTCGTCTGCGGTCCGCCGGCGGTCTCCAGTACTTTCAACGCCAACTCCAGCGTCTGTGCCTGCGAAGCGATGTCATGCGGCTTGCCGGCGGAATTGCCGAGCGGGAAATCGGAGAACAGGAAGCGCGGCACCGCGGCGTGCTCGATAATGTCCTTGGCGCAGCCCATGATCACAGTCGGGATGCCATTCCGCTCCAGGTGCCGCGCCACCAGCGCGGTGGTCTGGTGACACACCGGGCAGTTCGGCACCAGCACGGCAACATCGACCTTGTCGGCGATGCAGCGCGCCAAAATCTCCGGCGCATCGGTGTCGAGCGTGACGCGATGGCTGCGATTGGTCGGTGCGCCGAAGAAGCGCGGCGCGACTTCGCCGATCCGGCCCGCCGCCTGCGCTTTCAAAAGCTGCGGCAGTGGAAACCAGGTGCCGTTGTCGGTCGCCGACGTGTGCTTGCGATCGTAGCCGATATGCGAGATGCGCAAATCGTGCGCTTTCGACGTGTCGCCGTCATAGACCTGGTAAAACTTCGCGCTGCCATTATACGCCGCGCCCGGCCCCTGATCGCCCTTGGTCGGATCGTACGGCGCAGCCGTGGTGATGATGGTGACGCGAGACTTCGCCAGCGGCTTCTTCAGCGGCTGGAAAGGGGCCTCGATGTAGTGCGCCCAGCGATAGGCCGTCGTGTAGCCGATCGCGGCGTAATAATCCCGCGTTCGCTGCATATAGGGGACGGGGGAATCGTAGTCAGGCGCAAAGCCAAATTCATCGTCGCGCGGGGCGGACATGGGCGCGTCTCCTGGTTCTTGTTGACGCCCAGACTAGAGATAGTCGGCGGTTTGCTCAACAGGCGCCACAGCTACGCAGGTCAGAATTGCCGCGCCGGTGGGGCTATTTGAAAATATGCAGCGCCGCGTATTGCAGCAGCATGATCGCCTTGCCGTCGATGATGCGGCCATCGGCGATCATCGCCAGTGCCTCGTCGATGCCGACCTCCAGCACCTCGATGTCCTCGCCTTCGTGCTCGAGGCCGCCGCCGGCGCTAACCCGCATATCTGGCTCGTATTCGGCGACGAAGAAGTGCAGCTTCTCCGTCACGGCGCCGGGGCTCATGAAGGCTTCGAACACCTTGTGGACGTCGTGTAGGCGATAGCCGGTTTCCTCTTCGGCCTCGGCGCGGATGCGCACCTCGGGCGAAGCGTCGTCCAAGACGCCGGCGGCCGCCTCGATCATGAGATCATCGTAGCCGCGGATGAACGCCGGCAGGCGGAACTGGCGCACCAGGATCACGGTGCGCCCGGCACGATTGTAGGGCAATATCGCGGCGGCATTGTCGCGCTCGTAGGTTTCGCGGTGTTGCGTCTGCCACTCGCCACTGGCGCGCCGGTATTCGAACGTCGTGTTCTTCAGCGTCGTCCAGCCGTTCGAGAGCACGCGGACGTCCTTGATGCGGACGCGGTCGGAAATGGTCATGATTGTCTTTCAGTGTTCGCGGCCGTCGAGCCACTTCTGGAACATCACCGAGGTCGATTCCTCGAAGCCGAGCGACTGGTAGAACGCATTGGCCTGCGCGTTCTCGCGGCGGACCAGCAACTGCAGCTTGGCGATGCCGGCCTGGCGCAGCCAGTCTTCGGCCCCCGCCATGATCGCCCGGCCGTAGCCGCGCTTGCGCCCGTCGGGATCGACGGCGACGTAATAAACCCAACCGCGATGGCCGTCATGGCCGACCATGACGGTCGCAACGATCGCGCCATTGTCGCGACCGATCAGCACCGTCGAATTGTCGCGTCGCCGCGCCAGTGCGATGTCGGCATGCGGATCGTTCCAAGGCCGCGTCAGGCCGCAGCGCTGCCACAGCGCAACGACGGTCTCGACATCGGCATCGCCAATCGCATCAATCGTAACAGCAGCCACGGTCACAGCACCTTCCCCGGATTCATGATGCCGTGCGGATCGAGCATCGCTTTGATCGACCGCATCAGTTCGATCGCGGTTTTGTCCTTCACATCGGGCAGCTCGTCGCGCTTGAGTACGCCGATGCCATGCTCGGCGGAGATCGAGCCGCCCATGCGCAGCACGATCTCAAATACAACGGCGTTCATCTCGTGCCAGCGCGCCAGATAGTCCGCAGTGTTAGCGCCGATCGGCTGGCTGACATTGTAGTGCAGATTGCCGTCGCCGAGATGGCCGAACGGCACCGGCCGCGCGCCGGGGATCAGCTTCACCACGGCGGCGTTGGCTTCCTCGATGAATTCAGGCACGGCGGCGATCGGCACCGAGATATCGTGCTTGATCGAGCCACCTTCCGGCTTCTGCGCCGACGACATCTCCTCGCGCAGCTTCCAGAAGCCATTGCGCTGGGTGAGGTTGGCTGCGATCACGGCGTCGTCGACGATTTCCTCCTCCATGGCGCGGGCGAGGATCGTCTCCAGCGGCGTGCGGGCGTCGTCGCCTGGCGAGGACAATTCCATCAGCACGTACCAGGGATGCTTCTCGCTAAGGGGGGCGCGCACGTCGATGCCGTGGCGGACCGAGAAATCCACCGCCATCTCCGACAGCAACTCGAAGCTCGTCAGCGCGTTCGCCGCTTCGCTTTGTGCGATCGTCAGCAGCTTCAGCGCCGCCGCCGGCGACTTCAACCCGACATAGGCGGTCTCGATCGCCCGCGGCTTCGGAAACAATTTCAATGTCGCGGCCGTGATGATGCCGAGCGTGCCTTCGGCGCCGATGAAGAGGTTGTGCAGATTGTAGCCGGTGTTGTCCTTCTTCAGCTTCGACAGCACGTTGAGCACGCGGCCGTCGGCGAGCACGACCTCGAGCCCCAGCGCCATCTCGCGCGCCACACCATAGGCGAGCGCCGCGGTGCCGCCGGCATTGGTCGAGAGGTTGCCGCCGATGGTGCAGCTTCCTTCAGCCCCCAGGGACAGCGGAAACAGTCGGTCCACGTCAGACGCCTTCTGCTGTGCGATCTGCAACACGACGCCGGCCTCACATGTCATGGTGTTGGACGCGGTGTCGACTTCGCGGATCTTGTCCAGGCGCCGCAGCGACACCACCACCTCGCCATTGTGCGGCGTTTGGCCGCCGACGAGGCCGGTGTTGCCACCCTGCGGCACCAGAGCGATCTTGTGTTCGGAGGCGAGCTTGCAGATCGCAGAGACCTCAGCCGTCGAGCCCGGACGGAGCACCAGCGGCGAGCGGCCGTGGAAAAGATTGCGCTCCTCGGTGACGTAGGCCTGGATATCGGCCGCGTCAGTGATCGCGTGCTTGTCGCCGACGATCTTGCGGAATTGCGCGATCAGCTCGGGCGCAAGCGGCGGGGTGGCGGATTGATTGATGTTCATGTCGTCTTCTTTCATTCCGCGTTCTAGCGTGCCACCGCGGCGCGCCGCAGTCGGTCGTTGATCGCTTCGCCCAAATCCTGTTCGGGAATCGTCATCACGGCAATCGCCTTCGGCGCCTTCGCATCAAGAGCGCGAAGATAGCCGAACAGATTGGCCGCGGCTTCATCGAGATCAGCGGCCGGCGACAAATTCATGACAGCGGCGGCGGCCTCCTGGCCGGGCAGACGATCCGGGCCGAACGCCAGCAGCGCTTCACCTGGTGTCACATCGCGCGCGTTCAGCCGCACGTTGGCGCGCGGGGCATAATGCGAGGCCAGCATGCCCGGCGCCAGCGGCTGGCTGTCGTCGCTCTCGGCCTCCGCAGGCGGCCGTGCCAGCGGCGCGCCAAGCACAGCCTCGATCCGTTCGCGCGAGAGCCCGCCGGGCCGCAGCAGCATCGGCGCCTCGAAACAGCCGACGATGGTCGATTCGACGCCGACTGCGACCGGCCCGCCATCGACGATCAGGTCGATCCGCCCGGCAAGGTCGCTCTCGACATGCGCAGCCAGCGTCGGCGAGACGTGGCCCGAAATATTCGCGGACGGCGCCACCACCGCCCCGCCAAAGGCGCGCAAGATCGCTTCCGCCACGGGGTGGGCGGGAATGCGGATTGCGACGGTGTCGAGGCCGGCGGTGGCGAGATCGGCCACCGGGCAATCGACCGTCTTCGGCACCACCAGCGTCAGCGGCCCCGGCCAGAACGCTTCAGCAAGCTTCAACGCGCGCGCATCGAATCGCCCGATCCGCCGCGCGGCCGCGAGGTCGGGCACATGGGCGATCAGCGGATTGAAGGCCGGCCGGCCCTTGGCGCTGTAGATGTGGGCGACCGCTGTGGCATTGCCGGCGTCTGCGCCAAGCCCATAGACCGTCTCGGTCGGAAACGCGACCAGCCCGCCGGCGGCCAAGGTCCGGGCGGCGGCTTCCGCGCCGGCGTCGCCGGCTGGTAAAATCAGCGTTTCAAGACCCGTTTTCACAGGGACAAAATTCCTCGTATCGGCCGCTTGCGGTGCGCCAAACCCGACGCTATAAGCCGGCCTCTTGTCGGAGTGTGGCTCAGCCCGGTAGAGCACTGCGTTCGGGACGCAGGGGTCGCAGGTTCGAATCCTGCCACTCCGACCATTCTTCCAAAAGTTGACGTTTTCCAGAGGCTTGGCGGACCGGCCGCCAGCGCCTCGGGGGTCCTTTTTGCAACGATTTTGAGGGCGGGTCCACGGCCGATTTGGCCGGGCAGGGCGGCTTGTCTCCGCGGCATGGCTTGCTTGCCCTGACTCCCGCGGTTCAGCGCTGTGAGCAGTTGGTCAGAGGCCTAGCGCCGCGTCACCAGGACACCCAGCAGAAAAGCCACCATCAGCGACGGCAGCGGCGCCTCGCGCACCATGCTGCGGACGATGTCGGACCAGTGCTGATCCGGAGCTAACCTTGGTGACGTGATCTCGGCGGCCGGCGCGATGCCCCACTCTGTCGCGAGCTCGGCGATCTCGCTTTTGGCGAGGCGCACGCCGTCACGGATGCGGAAGATTGCAGCGCCGGCGCGCTCACGCGGCGCAAGCAGCATCAACGTGGTGACCGCAGTGCGCAACGTCATCTCGCCGAAGCCTTGCAGCCTCACCGCCTCTTCGGGGTCGGACATCATGCGAATGTTCCTCACAGCGCCAATTCTTCACGACGCGAAGTGGCGCGCGATGGTGAATGCCATCGTCGCGCACAGGACCAGCGTGGAAACCGCGCCGGCCACACCGCGCGCGAAATGGGCTCGCGTCAGATGCCTGGTCATGATCTTGCTCCATGCTCACCATGAGAATGGCGGGCATGGGCGTTGGTTCCCCCCAAGCGATGCAGACGAGGTCCGTCTACTTCCGCAACAAGTCCCGCAAGGCTGCCGTCGCTTCGGCGCAGCGGATGTCGTCGATCTCCCGCGACAGGCTCAGTGCGCTCGATTTCAGCTCGTCGATCTTCCAGCTTTCTGGATGCTGGCTCTCGAGCTGGTTGAGCCGCTTGTTCAAATCGTCCAGTTTCGATTGAAGCTGCCCGATGCTGGCGGCTCCATTCACGTTCCAAACGCGCTGTGCACGCATCGTCGCTCCCCTGCTAGTCTCACGGC
>JAEWHT010000034.1 GCA_023387695.1 Pseudomonadota bacterium
GCCGTCACCGAGGTCAAGAAGAGCGAACCGGGCGAACGCACCGACGATCCTGTGCGCATGTATCTGCGCGAGATGGGTACGGTCGAGCTGCTCTCCCGCGAAGGCGAAATCGCGATCGCCAAGCGCATCGAGGCCGGCCGCGAAGCGATGATCGCGGGCCTCTGCGAAAGCCCGCTGACATTCCAGGCCATCATCATCTGGCGCGACGAGCTCAACGAAGGAAAAATCTTCCTTCGCGACATCATCGATCTCGAAGCGACCTATGCCGGCCCCGACGCCAAGGCCGGCATGAACAATGCGATGATCGCCGGTCCCAACGGCGAGAACGGTGAAGCGCCCGCCGAGGGCCAGGCCGTAGCCGCCGGTGCGCCGTCGCATGTCGCGCCGCCCGCAGCTCCGCCGTCGCCGACCCCGTTCCGTGCCGCGCAGCCCGCCCCCGGCGGTCAGCCTGGCGAGGAAAAGGATCCCGGTGAAGCGGCCGCCGAAGCCGACATGGACGAGGACGACGAGTTCGAGAACCAGATGTCGCTCGCGGCCATCGAGGCCGAGCTGAAGCCGAAGGTCGTCGAGATCTTCGACAAGATCGCCGACAGCTACAAGAAGCTGCGCAAGCTTCAGGAGCAGGACATCCAGAACCAGCTCCAGAACGAATCGCTCTCGCCGCACCAGGAGCGCAAGTACAAGAAGCTGAAGGACGAAATCATCGTCGAGGTGAAGTCGCTGCGCCTGAACCAGGCGCGTATCGATTCACTCGTCGAGCAGCTCTACGACATCAACAAGCGCCTCGTCTCGCATGAGGGCCGCCTGATGCGTCTCGCCGACAGCCACGGCGTCGCGCGCGAAGACTTCCTGCGCAACTACACCGGCTCGGAGCTCGATCCGCGCTGGCTCAATCGTGTCTCGAAACTCTCGGCCAAGGGCTGGAAGAATTTCGTCCATCACGAGAAGGACCGCATCAAGGACCTCCGTCACGAGGTGCATCAGCTCGCCGCGCTGACCGGTCTGGAGATCGTCGAATTCCGCAAGATCGTGCACTCCGTGCAGAAGGGCGAGCGCGAAGCCCGCCAGGCCAAGAAGGAGATGGTGGAAGCCAACCTCCGTCTCGTGATCTCGATCGCCAAGAAGTACACCAACCGCGGCCTGCAATTCCTCGACCTGATCCAGGAAGGCAATATCGGCCTGATGAAGGCCGTCGATAAGTTCGAATACCGTCGCGGCTACAAGTTTTCGACCTACGCGACGTGGTGGATCCGTCAGGCGATCACTCGTTCGATCGCCGACCAGGCGCGCACCATCCGCATCCCCGTGCACATGATCGAGACGATCAACAAGATCGTGCGCACGAGCCGCCAGATGCTCAACGAGATCGGCCGCGAGCCGACCCCGGAAGAACTCGCCGAAAAGCTCGGCATGCCCCTGGAGAAGGTCCGCAAGGTCCTCAAGATCGCGAAAGAGCCGCTCTCGCTCGAAACGCCCGTCGGTGACGAAGAGGATTCACACCTCGGCGATTTCATCGAGGACAAGAACGCGATCCTGCCGATCGACGCCGCGATCCAGTCGAACCTGCGCGAGACCACCACGCGCGTGCTCGCCTCGCTCACCCCGCGCGAAGAGCGCGTCCTGCGCATGCGCTTCGGCATCGGCATGAACACCGACCACACGCTGGAAGAAGTCGGCCAGCAGTTCAGCGTGACTCGCGAACGTATCCGTCAGATCGAAGCCAAGGCGCTGCGCAAGCTGAAGCATCCGAGCAGGTCGCGGAAGCTGCGGAGCTTTTTGGATAATTGATTCGGATTGTCATGCCCGGGCTCGACCCGGGCATCCATCCAAACGAAAACGGCGGGCCGAGTCCCGCCGTTTTTGTTTGTGCCCTGCTCTTGGACTCACCAATACCCGACCCATGTCCGCTTCTATTTCAACAGCAACAAAAGGCGGACGGTGTCCGACTTCCGCGGTGGCCAAGAGCCCACTCAATACCAACAACGGCCGAGCGCAGTTGCTCATTCGGGCACACCCGCGATCCGACAAGCTTCAATTCGGAGATCTACATCCTCTTTTCGTTGGTTGGAAAAGCGCTTTCGGATTTGAGAAATCGTCATATCGATACCAGCTTCTCGCAAGCGACCCAGCATGTTCTGCGCATCGTCAATATGGCCAAGCATGGCATGGCTATACATGGCGATCGTCAATGCCAGGCTGAAATGCTTCTGACGAGCTAAAGATCTGTTGGCCCAGGACAGAGCATCCTCGAAACGTCGCAGATAGAAGTTGGTGAACGCCAGTCCTGCTTCAGCCCTGTAGTTTTCAGGATCAAGGGGATTGAGTCGCAAGGCATAGTGGAATTGCTCAAGGGCCGCATCGTGTCGGCCCAGAAAGCTGCTATTCCAGCCGCGAACGCGCCAGGCCTCCGATAGGTTAGGATTGATGGCGACCGCACGCTCTACAATCGGCTCTCCGGTTTTCGCATCATTTAGCACTCTGCTGAAGAAATGCGATGCTCGGCAAAGCGCGAACGCGTCATCCGCTCCCACTTCCATCGCCCGCAAGGCGTATTGCCTGCCCTCGACCACGTCATCGCTTTTCAACCAGCCTTGATCTACGCTGTGGCCAAAACACGTCAAGGCAACTCCATACGCGGCAGCAAAGTTTGGATCTAGTGCAATCGCTTTCCGGGCAAGATTTAAGGCGTCTTCAATACCTTCGCGCGTCAGGCGTCGATACGAGCTCATGGCGCGGTAGTATAGCTCGACGGCGTGAAGACTTGCAGTCGGCTTGCTCGCTGACCGGTCGATTTCTGCCTGGTCGAGACGCGGGGCAATTGCCGCAACTACGCTGGAAGTAACTTTGTCCTGTAGATCGAAGATGTCATCCAGAAGTCCGTCAAATCGATCTGCCCACAAATGCGCTCCGTCGGTGGCATCGACGAGCTGTCCAGTGATACGGACCTTTCCGCCAGCCTTTCTTACGCTTCCTTCCAACACGTATCGAATGCCAAGCTCGCGTCCAACCTGCTTGATATCCACCGCTTTGCCTTTGTAGGTGAAGCTCGAATTTCGCGCGATGACAAACAGCGATTTGAACCGGGAGAGAGCAGTGATAATGTCCTCAACCATGCCATCCGCGAAATACTCCTGCTCCGGATCACCGCTCATGTTCTGGAATGGCAGCACAGCGATGGAAGGCTTGTTGGGAAGCGCGAGCTCCTGGGTTTCATTCGCCTTCAAATCCAATTGCGTTTTCGATGTGGCTTGATCCGTCAGCCGAACTCGCCACACCTGCACGGCCTCGGCGATGTTCTTGAGATGCTGCGGCCCCATATCATCGCAGACGATGTCCACCTTGCCACGAACCTGCCTATAAGCGTCGTTGGACATGCAGATCCCTCCGGGTTCTGCGATCCCCTCGAGTCGAGCAGTCACGTTGACGCCGTCGCCGAAGATGTCGTCACCGTCGATGATGATGTCACCGACGTTGATGCCCATACGAAACGCAATCCTCGACACCCTATCGCCAACGCGCTCACCAATTTGAGTCTGTACGGTCATGGCGCAGGTCACGGCATCGACCGCACTGGCAAACTCGACCAAAATGCCGTCACCTGTAGTCTTGACGATGCGGCCGCGGTGCTCGGCGATGGCAGGATCGAAGATTTCGCGACGAATGGCCTTCAACGCCGCCAGAGTGCCGACCTCATCGGCTCCCATCAGCCGGCTATAGCCCGCCACATCAGCCGCCAGGATGGCCGCCAACCGCCTTTCTGTCCTCCTGTCCGCCACCGAGCCCCCGCCAATTTGTCTGCCCATCAAATCATAGGGATGCGGCGACTGCCAGCCTCGGCGTTAGGGGTCAAAGAGTCAGCTGTAGGTCATGTGCGTCGAGTTGGCAGCACGCCGATGATTTCCGGTTTGCCCTCGACAGCCGATGTGTCGACGATCACTGGTTTTCGTAGGTATCGGCAGCTTCGGCCGAAGGCGTTTACCTGGCTTTCCCTCGGGCTATACTTCCGACGTGAATGGCGCATCGATGTCACCCCACTTAACCGTCTACTACAACACCCGTTGCCCCATCTGCGACGCCGGCATCGACTGGCAGCGCAACAAGCTGCTGGCGCTGGTGCGGGCGGGCAGGGTGGAGTTCAAGGACATCAACGAACAGCCTGATGCGCTGGCGCAGTTTGGCGCTTCGCTCGACGACATCAGGCGACGCCTGCATGCGACCGATGAAGCCGGCCGGCTCATCGTCGGCGCGGATGTCGCGATTGCATTGTGGCGGATGACCCCGGGCGAGGGGTGGCTTGCGGCGCTATCAGGCAATCGCGTGGCGCTGCCGTTCACGCGCTTCTTCTATGATCGCTTCGCCGATTTGCTGTTTGCCTGGAATAAATGGTGCGGGCGCTGGTGAGCGCCGCGCCACCTACTTCTTCTTCGCCCCTCTGGGAGTTGAGGTCACTTCGCAACCAACCATCACCCTCACGGATTGCGCCGCGAGAACGAGATCGCATAGGCGCCGTTGCGGACGTCGATCATCGCATCGTCGGATTCCTCGATGCCGTCGGTGAGTTGGCCCGGCAGGAACAGAAGCTTCTTCTGCGCCTCGTCGCTATCCGTCACGGCCTTGTCGATCGTCAGCGTGCCGAGGTCGACCAGCTTGCGATCGTCAGGCCAGGGCTTTGCCGGATCCTTGGTGGAGTCGCCGGCGGCAGCCAGTTGCGCCTTGAAGTGGAAGACCACCGGTCCCTGCTTCAGGCGGGTGGGCAGTTCCTCCATCAGGAAGTTCGGCGCCTTCTTCGCAGCCTCCGCCTTGTCGAGGTGTACGATCTTCTCGGGGATCATCTGATAGCGGATGGCCTGGCGCTGGCCCGCTTTGTTGATGAACACGAACGCGTTGATGCCGTAATAGGCCTCATTGGCAAAACTGTCCGGCGTGGCGACCGTGGCCAAGGCAGCCGGGACGGTGGGATGACTTGCCACGAACTGCTCGACCTTGGTCGGCTTGGCCGCGTCCGGCGGGCTCTGCGCGATCGCGACGAGCAGGTCGCGAAACTCCTCGGCGGTCGACACGGGAAAGAATTTCAGCGAGTTGATGACGATGTCCATGTCGCTGCCGTCGGGCAGGTGAAACTTCACCGCCATGCCGTGCGGATTGGCGTCATCGGAGCCGTCAGGCAGGTTCGGCACGCCGGTGGAATCCGAGAACCGCACCGTTACCGGAACCGCGGCGCCGCCGAACAGCACCGCCTTGCTCAAGCCGGCGGCGTCCGCAGAGGCCTTGAACGTCCCCTCCGCCACGACGCCTTTGGCATGATTGGCGCGGAAGCCGGCGTGGACGCCGAACACCTTGTTCATCTGGTCGACGATCTGTTGCTCGACCGGCGTGTCCTCCGCGCGCGAGATGGCGGGGAAGGCCAGGCCGAACGCGAGCAGCGCGGCAACGAGCTTGTGATTGATCATCAGGTGTTTCTCCCTCTCATGATCATCTCACTATACCAGCAAAGATGACGCATGAGCGACTTTGGCGAGGAGGGCGCCAGGTCCGCAATCAATGCGAGCCGTTCAGCCGCACGGCAGCCAGCCCCGTCATTTCGAGCGCA
>JAEWHT010000387.1 GCA_023387695.1 Pseudomonadota bacterium
TTGTCGAAACGGATCACGCGAAAGCCGCGTGCAGCGAGCTGCTCGCAGAACCCATCGTCCCAATGGATCATCTGCGCCCCGAGCCCCATGATCAGCAGCAGCGGCTCGGCATTGTCGTTGCCGAAAATCTCGTAGCAGATGTCGATACCGTTGGCGCGAACGGTCTGGGGCGGTTGATGGGCGTTCACCGGAATGTTCCCTTTCTGGCAGGCAGGAATTGTATCGCATGGTTTGCCGTCGCGAAGAAGCCGCGCGTGCGACATTGCTCTGTCGCTTAGCCGTTGACCCGCCCGTCGCAACGGTGTGGTATGGCCACAAAAGAAGGGCGTAAGAAGCCCTCGTGACCTGGAGGACGCCGATGACCGACAAGATCAACGACCCCGTCGCCATGTGGCAGAAAATGGTTGGCGAGATGGAGAAGGGCTTCAACTCGTTCGCGACCAAGGCGATGGAAACGCCCGAATTTTCGCAGGCCATGAACCGGGCCGGCGGCGCTGCTGCAGGTGCTCAGAAGCAGCTCGGCGAGCTCATGGAGAAGTATCTTCTCGCGATGAACCTGCCGAGCCGCGAGCAGATGACCGGCATTGCCGAGCGTCTGCAAGCGATCGAGGGGCAGATCGGCGAAATCAGGTCGATGCTGAACCAGATGTCGGCGGCGTCAGGCGGATCGCCGGTCGATTCCGCACTGCGGCCGCCGCGCACAAAACGTCCACCGTCCGAAGGCGGAGGGCCAAGATGAACGCACCGACGGGACTTGATTTCGCAGCAATCCCGGAACGCATCCAGGCCGAGGTGCAGCGCGCGATCCAGCGCAGCATCAAGGGCGTCGAATATTTCTCGACCTCCGGGCCCACGCTGGGTCTGACGCCGAAGGACGTGCTGCATTCGCGCGGCACGATGAGCCTCTATCACTATCGGCCGATGTCGGACGAGATCTACCGCGTGCCGGTGCTGATCGTGATGGCGACCACCAATCGCGGCTACATCCTCGATCTCGTGCCTGGTCAGAGTTTCATCGAGTTCCTGCTGCGACGCGGTTACGACGTCTATATGCTCGACTGGAGTGCGCCGCGGCCGGAGGAGCGAAGCCTGCGGATGGAGGACTATGTCCTCGACTTCATCCCGGATTGCGTTCGCCGCGTGCAGGCGGATTCGGGCGAGCAGGACGTCTCGGTCATCGGCTATTGCTTCGGCGGCGTGCTGTCGCTGCTTTATGGCTCGATCTTCCCGGACGGGCCGATGAAGAATTTGATCTGCTTCACCACGCCGATCGACTTCCGCGAGATGAAGCTGTTCTCGAATTTCTCCGACCGTCGCTACTTCGATGTCGACCGCCTCGTCGACAGTGTCGGCAACGTGCCGCCGGAGATGATCCTGTCCTCGTTCGAGATGCTGCGCCCGGCCTCGCGCACGGTGAGCCAGATCCAGCTCTGGGAAAACATCTGGAACGACGAGTTCGTGAAGTCCTACCGAATGTTCGACCGCTGGGCGACCGACACGCTGCCGCTGGCCGGTGAATATTTCCGCACCATCACCAAAGACCTGATGTGGGACAACAAGCTCTTCAACGACACCATGTCGGTTGGGGGCCGCGCCGCAAAGCTCGAGAACATCAAGGTGCCGATGCTGCATGCGGTCGCCGAGCACGATCACATCGTGCCGTATGAGGCGGCAAAACATCTGATCACGAAGATCGGCTCCGCCGACAAGGAAGAGGTGATGCTGAAAGGCGGTCACGTCTCGCTGGTCGCCGGCGCCAACGCGGTGAAGCGGCTTTGGCCGAAACTGGATTCCTGGCTGGGGACAAGATCGACATGAGTGAGCAGCGTTCCTATCCGCGTCACGTCAAGACCGACGCTGGCGATATCGAGATCCGCCTGATGTCGCCGGCAGACGAAGCGGCCGTGCTTGCCTTCGGCAAAGGCCTGCCGACGCATGACCTGCTGTTCCTGCCACGCAACATCAGCGAGCCGAAGGTGCTGTCGGCCTGGGTCAAGGAGATCGAGCGCGGCGCGATCCAGAGCCTGCTCGCGGTGAAGGACGGCAAGGTCGTCGGCTGCGGCACCCTGGTGCGCGACCCGCATTCCTGGTCGCCCCATGTCGGCGAGATCCGGATGGTGGTGTCGCAGGACGTCCGCGGGAAGGGTGTGGGCAAGGCGCTCTCGCAGGAGACCTTCGCGCTCGCGCTCGGGGCGGGGTTGGAGAAGCTCTCGGTCCAGATGACGGTCGACCAGCAGGCAGCGATCGCGCTGTTCGAGAGCCTCGGCTTCAAGGCCGAAGCGCTGTTGCGGGACCATGTCCGGGATGTCGCCGGCAAAACCCACGACATTGTCGTGCTCGGGCACAACATCGCGCAGGTCCAGGCTCAGATGGAGGCCTACGGGCTGCCAGGCGCCGTCCAGCACTAGGAAGCGCTGTCCAGCACTAGGGCGGCCTCGGCCGGCGCCCAAATCTGGAAAACAACCCCATGCACAGTAGGCGGGGGCTATGGAGGCAGCAGATTGCCTCCTGTTAAGGCTGTTCACGAATTCGTGATATCGCGATGCAACAAGAATATTGCACCGCACAATTAACTATGCCATATAAGCCGTGCCCCGGGCCATCGAGGACGGGGTGAGCCCATAGCTCAACCCAATGAGGATGGAGAAAACCCCATGACTACCGAAACCAACACCGCTTTCGAAGGCTTCAAGGACGCGTTCAAGAACATCCAGAACCTGGAAGTTCCCGAGGCCGCCCGCGAGTTCGTCAAGAAGTCCGCCAATACCGCCAAGGACCGTGCTGCCGAGGTGTTCGCTGGCTCCGAGCGCGTGACCGCTGCCGTCGAGAACGCGGTGACCGAGTCCGTCACTGAAGCCGGCAAGATCAGCCGCAACATTCAGCAGGCGATCTATGACGACGCCCAGGCATTCTTCGCCGGTATCGATCAGCTCGCGTCCGCCAAGTCGTTCAGCGAAGCCGTCGAGATCCAGTCGAGCCTGCTCCGCGCCCGCGGTGAAGCGTTCGTTTCGCGCGCCAAGGCGACCACCGACTATCTCGGCAAGCTTGCTGCCAACGGTGCGAAGTCCGCTCAGGACAACTTCGCCAAGGTCTACAACAAGACCGCCTGATCTGGCGCCTTGAGACCCAACTGAATTTAAGGCCCGCTTCGGCGGGCCTTTTGTTTTTGCGCCGCCGCGACCGTCATTGCGAGCGAAGCGAAGCAATCCAGTCTGTCTCCGTGGAAAGACCCTGGATTGCTTCGCTTCGCTCGCAATGACGAGTACTGTGATGCAGTCATGGAC
>JAEWHT010000409.1 GCA_023387695.1 Pseudomonadota bacterium
CGTCCTTCGCATCCTTTGATGCGTCCTTGGACGCGTCCTTGCTTGCATTCTTGCTGGCGTCCTTGGCAGCCGGCGCCTGGCTGTTGTTATTCCCGGTACCGAGGACGCCGGTGAAGACGCCGACGACACCACCGATGGCACCGCCGAGGACCCCGCCGACCGGACCCGCCGCCTTGTTACCGGCCGCAGCCCCGTCCTGGACGCCCTTGACCAAACCTTGTGCATTCGCAACCGCGGCCGCGCCAACGAGCACCGTCAGCACGGAGCCGAGCGCGAGCCAGCGTTGCAGGCCAAGCCGCGCAGGCGGCGCCGGGGTGATCATTCTGGTCTCCATCTCGATCTGCTTGCCTTCTCGGAAAACGGCAGGCCTCCTGCCGGTTGCAACTCTACCGTTTTCACCGCGCCGAGGTCTAGGCGCGGACCATCGCTGTCCCCGTTTGATCAGGTTTTTGGCGCGAAGCGGTGATGCAGGCTCATTCGGAACTACGGCGTAATTGCGCACAGCTCATCTCGCGTCCGCGCCGCGCGACGTGTGCGTCGCAATAAGACCAGCCGCAGCCGACGAGCGACACGTATCGCGGCGTGCCCCTACACAACGTTAGTTCTAGACAGCGCGGCATTCGGCTTTCTCGACAGACGCAATCAATCATGATCTGATCGCGCTACCAATTTGCCGCTTCCCTCCGCGTGGATTTGCCGCCGGGGATGATGGCATCAATAAGAAACGTCCAACAACAAAATCAAAAAACAAACTCGGGAAATTCAGAGGAAACGACAGAACAATAAAACACATCAAGGCGAGGAAACGAGATGTCACGCAAGACACTGACGCGACGTCAATTTGTGGCTGCCACTGCAATGTCCTCCACGGCGCTGATCGCAGCGCCCTATGTCCGAGGCGCTTACGCCGCCGGCAAACTCTCGATCGGCTTCTGGGACCACTGGGTGCCCGGCGCCAACGACGCCTCCACCGCGCTCGTCAAAGAATGGGGCGAGAAGGAAAAAGTCGAAGTTTCGATCGACTACATCACCAGCAACAACAACAAAATCCAGCTGACGGTTGCCGCCGAATCCCAGGCGAAGTCCGGCCACGATATCCTGCAGATGCCGACATGGTGGCCGCACGCCTACGCCGAAAATCTCGAGCCCCTCAATGACGTCATGGAGCCGCTCATCAAGCAGAACGGCGAGGTGAACGGCACCGTCAAATATCTCGGCCAGGCTGGCGGCAAATGGCTCGCCATCCCAGCAACGCCGGGCAGCCAGATCAAGGGCCCCTGCTCCCGTATCGATTTGATGAAAAAACTCGCGGGCATCGACGTCCAGGAGATGTATCCGGCCGGCGCGCCTGCGAAGGCGGACAATTGGACGATGGATACGTTCCTGAAAGCAGCCGAAGCCTGCCAGAAGGGCGGCTCCCCATTTGGGATCGGTCTCGGCGAAACCACCGATAGCGTCGATACGGCAGGCGCAATCTTCCAGTCATTCGGCGCCGAGCTCGTCAACGCGAAGGGTGACGTCACGGTGAAAACCGACGGCGTTCGTCAGGCCCTCGAATACTACAAGAAACTGATTTCATTCCTGCCACCGGACGCTCCGTCCTGGGATGACGCCTCAAATAACAAATGGCTGATCTCCGGACGTGGTGCGCTGATCCTCAATCCGCCGAGCGCCTGGGCCGTCGCCAAGCGCGATGCACCACAGGTCGCCGAGCAATGCTGGACGCACGGCATGCCCTCCGGCCCGAAGGGCCGGTTCGCGCCTTTCCTCCCGTATTTCTGGGGTCTGTGGAGCTTCAGCAAGAACAAGGAAGCCGCCAAGAGCCTCCTCACGTTCCTGTCTCAGCCTTCATCGATCGAGAAATTCGTCGTCGCCAGCGGCGGCTACGACCTTCCGGCTTACGCCAATCTCACGACGCTAAAGACGTGGGCGGAGGAAGGTCCGCCGAAGGGGACGCTCTATCACTACCCAAATCCCAACAATCATCAGACGTTGTCGATCGCAGCGTCGCCGGCGCCGCCGAAGATCGCCCAGCAGATCTATTTCCAGGCGACACTGACCAAGATGGCTCTGCGTTACGCGCAGGGCGAGAAGATGGAAGACACGCTCGCTTGGGCCGAAGGCGAGTGCGAAGGCTTCATGCGGAGTTAAGTCGGGTGTGTGCCACGGCGGTTCATGCCCTAGGGCGTGAGCCGCCAAGGCGCGTCCTTCAATCCGTTCGCTAGTCAGAGAAGCCGACCGTTGCCGGCTTCCTCCATCCATCTCCCGTCAGAAGGTTCGCCCATGGCCGATGTCGTCGTAGAGCAAGGTCGCCTCGCCAGTGCCGCGCGCCCGCGAAAACCTGCGAGCCTGCGCAATGTGCTGGGGCGGAAATCGACTGTCGCTTTCTTCCTGACGCTGCCGCTGATCCTGCTGATCGCACTTCTGGTGCTTTATCCCGCGTTCTATTCCATCCATCTCGCGACGCTCAACAAGTCGATGCAGAAATTCGTCGGCTTCGGCAACTTCACTTTCCTGTTCAAACGCGACACGTTCTGGATGGTCGTGAAGCAGTCGTGCATTTTCGCCGTCACCGCCGTGTTCTTCAAAGCCCTGATCGGCTTCATCGTCGCGCATTTCGTCAACAACGTTCCGGCCAAGAAGCAGCGGAAATGGCGCGGCCTGCTACTGGTGCCTTGGGTCATTCCGCCCGCAATGAGCACGCTGGCCTGGCTCTGGCTGTTTGATCCCTCCTACAGCGCCTTCAACTACACGCTCTCCTTGTTCGGCATTGGCCCCGTCAACTGGCTCGGTGATGCCTTCTGGGCGCGCTTCTCCGTCATTCTCGTCAACGTTTGGTATGGCGCGCCGTTCTTCCTGATCATGTATCTGGCTGCGCTGAAATCCGTACCGGATCAGCTCTACGAGGCTGCATCGATAGATGGCGCCAATTGGTGGCAGAAGATGTGGTACGTCACGCTTCCGATGATGCGCAACATCATCGCGATCACGACGCTGTTCTCGCTCATCGTGACGTTCGCCAACTTCGACATCGTCAGAATCCTGACGTCGGGCGGCCCCCTGGATAAGACGCACCTGTTTGCGACTTGGGCATTCAAGGTCGGCATCGAAGGCAGCGATATTCCGCTCGGCGCAAGCGTCTCGCTGTTCATGGTCCCAATCCTCGCGATCGCCGCGATCTTCATCCTGCGCGACGTCTCCAAACGCGGAAATGAAGCATGAGCACGCTCACAATCGATAAGTCCGGACCGACGCGAAGGGCCAAATACGGCAGCATGAGCAAGGACCGCGCATGGGCGTTGCGCTGGTCCTACTTCTTCCTCGTGCTGTTCGCGATCTTTTTCCTGACCCCGCCCCTCTACATGTTGATCACCTCGCTCAAGAGTAGCGCGGAGATATCGGCGGCGACCAACCCGTGGTGGGTATTTCACCCGACGCTCTCGAACTATGTCGAGCTTTTGAGCTCGAACCAGTTCCTGCGCTTCTTCTGGAACTCCGCGATCGTCTCGATCGTGGTGGTGATCGTCACCATGCTTATCAGCATTCCTGCGGCGTTCGCACTGGCGCGGATGAAGTTCTGGGGCTCGGCAACGCTCGCGACCGGTGTGTTCCTGACTTATTTGGTCCCGGACAGCCTGCTGTTCATTCCCTTGTTCAAAATGCTGGCGCTCGTTCAAGACTATACCGGCATTACCTTGCTCAACCGCTGGTACGTGCTGGTGTTCATCTATCCGACGCTGACGGTGCCGTTCTGCACCTGGATCATGATCGGCTATTTCGCCTCGATTCCGAAGGAGCTCGACGAGGCCGCGATCATCGACGGCGCCTCCTGGCTGCAGACCCTGCTGCGGATCTTCATTCCGGTGGCGCTACCCGGACTGATCGCGGCAACGATCTTCGCCTTCACTGTGTCCTGGGCTCAGTTCCTTTATCCCCTCGTGTTCACGACATCGATCGACCAATTGGTGCTGCCGGTCGGCATCACCACGACGCTGATCAAGGGCGACGTCTTCAATTGGGGGCAGATCATGACCGGCGCGCTGCTCGGCGCAGCGCCGCCGCTGATCATCTATGCCTTCCTGATGGACTACTACATTGCCGGCCTGACCGCCGGTGCGACAAAGGGTTGAGAGCGAGAGGTTGAAGTGCAATGGCCGACGTTTCCCTGCGTAAGGTGATCAAGCGTTACGATGATGTCGAAGCGGTGCGTGGCATCGATCTGGATATCGCCGACCATGAGTTCATCGTGCTGGTCGGCCCCTCCGGCTGCGGCAAGTCGACCACGCTGCGCATGATCGCGGGGCTGGAGGACATCAGCGACGGCGACATCATGATCGGCGGCGACGTCGTCAACGACGTGCCGCCGAAGGATCGCGACATCGCGATGGTGTTCCAGAACTATGCGCTCTACCCGCACATGACCGTCGCCGAGAACATGTCGTTCGGACTGCGTTTGAAGCACTATCCGAAGGCCGAGATCAAGGCGCGGGTGACGGAAGCCGCTCGCCTCCTCGACATCACCGACCTCATCGACCGCAAGCCGAAGCAGCTCTCCGGCGGTCAGCGCCAGCGCGTCGCGATGGGGCGCGCGATCGTGCGCAACCCGAAGGTCTTCCTGTTCGACGAGCCGCTGTCCAATCTCGACGCCAAGCTGCGGGTGCAGATGCGGATCGAGATCAAGAAGGTGCACCAGAAGGTGCGCACGACGACGGTCTACGTGACCCACGACCAGGTCGAGGCCATGACCCTGGCTGACCGCGTCGTGGTGATGAACAAGGGCCGGATCGAGCAGATCGGCACGCCGAACGAGCTCTATCACAAGCCGGCGACGCGCTTCGTCGCGGGCTTCATCGGCTCGCCCGCGATGAACTTCATTCCGTGCCGGCTGGAGGACGCCGCCGGCACGCTGCAGATCCGCCTGACCGACCGCATCGCCTTTGCGCTGCCGCCGGCCCGCGCGGCCCGCTACAATGCGCTGCCGCGCACCGACAGGCTGTTGCTCGGCATCCGCCCGGAGCACCTCACCGAAGCCCACGCGCATCTGGATGCCGGCGTCGAGACCTTCGACACCGTGCTCGACGTGACCGAACCGATGGGGATGGAGACGCTGGTCTATTTCGGCCTCGACGGCACGCCTGTCTGTGGCCGCGTCAATCCCAATGCCGGCGCCAAGGACGGGGCTCCCATGCGTTTGGCGATGGACCTCAACAATATGCACCTGCTAAACGAGGAGACCGGCGTCGTGCTGTAACGCCGGCCAAAAACGCAAGCAGGCGGGGAGCGATGACGACCAACAAGAAGAAGATTTTCGTTACACAAACTTTGTCGCAAGGGGCACGCGCCCTCCTCACCCAGCGGGACGATATCGAGCTCGTCGAGTTTGCCAACCTGATATCGGCCAAGGATTTCGAGGCCCTGCTGAAGAGCCATGCGCCGGTTCACGGCGTGGCGCTTGGAGCCACCGCCTTCGGCGAGACCGAGCTCGAGGCGGCCAAGGACATGAAGGTGGTGACCCGTATCGGCGTCGGCTACGACGCTGTCGACGTGCCCGCCCTCTCCCGCCGCAAGGTGCCGCTGATGGTTGCTGGCAGCGCCAACTCGCCCTCGGTCGCCGAGCAGGCCCTGTTCATGATGCTGACGCTCGCCAAGCGCGCCAACGAAATGCACGCCTGCGTCAAGGACGGCCAATGGGCCAACCGGCTCGGCATGCTGCCGTTCGATCTCTACGGCAAGACGGTTCTCATCATCGGCTTCGGCCGCATTGGCAGCCGGACCGCCAAGCGCTGCCAGGCAATGGAAATGAACGTGCAGGTCTACGATCCCTACAAGCCGGCTGCGGACATCAAGGCCGCCGGCTGCGAACCGGTCGCCGATCTCGACGCGGCTCTGCCCAACGCCGACTTCGTCACGATCCACTGCCCCAAGACTCCGGAAACCATCTGCCTGTTCAATGCTGACAGGATCGGCCGGATGAAGCCGAAATCCTATCTCATCAACACAGCACGCGGCGGCATCGTGAAGGAAGCCGCGCTGTACGATGCCTTGACCTCCGGAAAGCTCGCCGGCGCGGGCATCGACGTGTTCGAGGTCGAACCTCCACCGGTTAGCAATGCGCTGTTCGCCCTGCCCAACGTCATCATGGCGCCACACGTCGCCGGCGTCACCGTCGAGGCCGTGATCCGCATGAGCGAGCAGACCGCGCGCAATATCCTGAGCGTGCTGGACGGCGATCCCATCCGCCAGAACATCATCAATCAGGACGTGCTGGGCTAAGCCAAATCCGAAGGCGGGCAAAGGAACTTGTCCGCCTTCGGAAGGCCAGAATGCGTCCCATTTTGGTGCAGATCGGGCCCCAACTCAGCCTTAATCAAACGCGCGTAATATGTCCGGCCGCGGCGGCAGTGGGACAGACTTGCCGGCCGCGTCGAGCTGGAGGATGGACCCTTGTCAGATATCGACCCGACCGACCAAGCGCTGGCGACCATCGCCAGCATTTTCGAGCGCCCTGAGCCCACTCTCGTCATCCGCGACGCCGAGACGGAAACGGTGGCTGCCGATGAATATGCGGTCGCAGACGAGCATCACATCGCTGACGAGCATCCGGTTGTCGATGAACAGCCGCTGGTGCCCGACCACACCGACGCCGATGGCTACAGCAAGGTTGGCCCTGGGCCGATGGTGGCGATCCGCCTGAAATGGACGGTCCATCGTGGCGACGACGGTCAGTACTACGTCCACGAAACCATCGGCGAGCAGTCCGCGCCCGTGGTCAGCGGCCCGATGTCGAGCGAGGCCGCCGTGCACTTCGTCGACGAACACGAGAGTGAAGCGCAGCGACGCTTCGAGCTGCTGCGCAGCGAGATCGCCGGCCGCAGCTCGCTCGCGGATTATGAGCGCAAGGGCGAAGCGTAAGCTACTTCCTCCCGAGGAAATCTTTCTTCACGAGCTCGACGCCCGCGTGCCGCAACAAATCGTACGCGGTCGTGACGTGAAAGAAGAATTGCGGAACGCTGTTGGTCAGCAGCAGCGTGCGCCCGGTGAAGGGCAGCTCGGTCCCGTTCTTCAGCTTGAAGAAGACCTTCAGCTCCGCCGCCGCATCGATCTCGGCGCGCGGCAGGCTTTCAATGAACTCGATTGAGGTGGCAATCCGCGCCTGAAGCCCGGCCATGTCGTGCTCCAGCGGCGGCAGCGCGACCGGTTCGCACTGGGCCAGCAAGGCCGGGGCGATCGTGGCGTGGCGGCAGGCCTCACCGATCTGCTGGGCCAGATCGTACATGTTCGGCGCCATGCGCATGCCGAGCAGGACGGCGGGGTTGAACTTGCGGGTCTCGGCATAGGCGACTCCCTTGTCGAGCAGGACCGACAGGTTGCGCAGATAAGGCACAAAGAGGCCGACCGAGGCCTCGTACATCGAGATCGTCACGTCGATATTCCCTTCAATTCAGTCTCGCCAGAAACTGGCATCTGGTCTAAATCCAGGTCTCAAGAACTGCACAATGACAGCTTGGGAATGGGTGGAAAAGAGATGATCGTTCGATTAGTGACGGCCTTGGCCGTGATGTTGCTGGCAAACCTTTCGGCTCACGCGCAGCAGCCGGCCCCCTCGCGCCTCGACGAGATCATCAAGCGCGGCACGCTGCGCGTCGGCATGACCGGCGACTACAAGCCCTTCACCTATCTGGACAAGGCCACGCAGCAGTTCTCCGGCTTCGACGTCGACATGGCCGAGGCGCTCGGCAAGGCGCTCGGCGTCAAGGTCGAATTCGTACCGACGGCCTGGCCGAAGCTGATGAAGGATTTTGAGGCCGACCAGTTTGACATCGCGATGGGCGGCGTCTCGGTCACGCTCGACCGCCAGAAGAAGGGCTACTTCACGATGCCGATCATGCGCGAGGGCAAGACGCCGATCGCGCGCTGCGCCGATGTCGGCAAGTACCAGAGCATTTCCGACATCGACAAGAAGGGCACTCGCGTCATCGTCAATCCCGGCGGGACCAACGAACGGTTTGCGCGCGCCAACGTCAAGGAAGCCGACATCACCGTCTTCCCCGACAATACCGCGATCTTCGACGAGATCGCCAAGGGCAACGCCGATCTGATGATGACGGACGCATCCGAGACCCGCTACCAGCAGAAGCAGCATTCAGGCGTGCTTTGCGCGGTGCATCCGGACAAGCCATTCGACTTCTCGGAGAAAGCCTACTGGCTCCAGCGCGACATGGCGCTGAAAGCGTTCGTCGACCAGTGGCTGCACATTTCCATGGAGGACGGCAGCTACAAGAAGATCTACGCCGCCTGGTTCGACTAGAGCGACCCTCTGTCGCTTGCTTCGCCAAACTTTGGACCGGCTCCTGGTGCATTGAACCCGCAACGACCGGCAGACGACTCATACCGTGACAGTGATCTAGATCACTTTTCGCGTTCGGGCCGGGGCGTAAGCGTCGGTGCGGGGACCAGCTTTTCGGGAGACGGAAATGAGGAAGCTGTTGGCGACGGCCGCATTCCTTTTGGCGAGCACCGCAGCGCAGGCGCAGTACACGTTCGAGTATGGCGGGCGCACCATTCGCATCGATCCCGACCGCGGGACGGTGCAGATCCCCGGCGTCTATGACAACACCGGCCAGGGCAAGGCGAAGAAGGCCAAGAAGAACGAGACGACGCCCCCGGCCCAGCAGCCACCGCAGCAAGCCAAGGTCGATCCACAAACACCGGCCGCGCCAGCGCCGCCGCCCGCTCCTTTCGCCGCGCCTCCCGCGGCGGAACAGGCGCCGTCGGCACCTGCCTCGGCGACCGCAGCAGTTCCTCCGGCCCCACCGCCCCCAGTTGCTCCGCCTCCGGCGGCGACGGCCAGCACCGCTCCGGCCGAAGACCTGATGGTGCCGCCGCCTCAACCGGCTGCAAACGCGGCCCCGACGGTGGCGACCGCACCACCCGCGCCGCCTCCTCCACCCGCACCAGCCCCGCCGCCGGCTCCGACCGTCGCTGTCGCACCGCCAGCTCCGCCGCCACCAGCCGCTCCAGCGCCTGCGGCAGCAGCTCCCGCGCCCGTTCAATCGGCAGCCGTCGCCCCGGCGGCTCCCGCCGTTGCTGCCCCACACGATCCCAATTCGCCGCTCGGCATCTGGCTGACTGAGCAGAAGGAAGGCAAGGTCCGTATCGAGCAGTGCGCCAATAATCTCTGCGGCTATGCGGTCGACAGCAAGTCGAACCAGAATGGCGAGCAGATCCTGATCAACATGAAGCCTGGCAAAGACCAGAAATGGTCCGGCCGCATCCTCGATCCCAACACCAACTCGACTTACGACGCTACGATCTCATTGAAAGGCACTGACCGCCTGCAGGTGCAAGGCTGCGCCTTTGGCGGCATGTTCTGCGGTGGCCAGACCTGGACGCGCGTGAATTAGGTCAGCGCAACGTCGTTCGAGAGAAACAAGGGGCCCGTCATCCGGGCCCCTTTGCTTTTGTGCGTCTCCTCACAGAGAAACTAGCGCGCGTGACTGCCCTCACATCGCAGGTTCCGCGCCCGTGACAGGTTCCCCCGCACAGTCAACCAAAGGGGCGTGTCATGAACGGTTTTCGCAAAGGTCTCTTCGCTACGATCATCGCTATCGTTGTCCCGCTTGCGCATGCGGACGCAGCGGGCTCGACGTTCGACGGCACATGGAACGTCCGCATCGCCTCGTCGAGCCAGACCTGCGGCAACGGCTCGACCGTTGCGATCGGCATCAGCAGCGGTCAGATCTCTTCAAGCAGCGCAGCGGTGACGGCGTCAGGCCGCGTCGCGGATGCCGGCAGCATCAACGTCACCCTGAGCACCGGCATCAAGAGCGCGGTTGGCTCCGGCCGGCTCAGCGGCACCTCGGGCTCCGGCACATGGCGTGGCGCCATGTGCTCGGGCACGTGGACCGCTCAGCGGATGTAAGCGGCTGCTCTAGCCGAGCGGCGCGTTGTAATCCGCGTCGCTGACCGGCTCGAGCCAGGTCGAGAACACGCCGTCGAGCGCTTCCTGCATGGCGATGTGGCACATGCTGTTGCCCGGCGAGGCGCCGTGCCAATGCACTTCATTCGGCGGAATCCACACAGTGTCCCCTGGGCGGATTTCCTTCACCGGGCCGCCCTTGGTCTGGACACGGCCGACGCCTGAAATCACGTAGAGCGTTTGGCCGAGCGGATGGTGGTGCCAGTTGGTGCGGGCGCCGGGCTCGAACGAGACGCGCGAGACGTTCAGCCGCGCTGGCGCGGGCGCCATGTTGATGGGGTCCTGCAACACGGTGCCTGTGAAGTTTTCCTTGGGCGCGCGGCGGGTCGGCCGCGTGCCTGCGAGCGTAATGTCCATGGGGTCCTCGTTTCCTGTTACTTTTTGCTGGCGGCGTAGCGCGCCTTGGTCTCGGCGTTCATGGGATAGAGGCCCGGCAGCACCGCGCCGTTGTTGACCTCGTTGACGATCCAGGCTTCCATCCGCTCTTGCTCGACGCCCTCATTGAGGACGTGATCGAGCATCGCCTGCGGGATCAACACGCAGCCGTCCTGGTCAGCGACCACGATGTCGTTCGGGAATACGGCAACGCCACCGCAGCCGATCGGCTCGCCCCAACCGACAAACGTCAGACCGGCAACTGAGGGCGGCGCGGCGTAGCCGTCGCACCAGACCGGTAGATTGGTGCCGAGCACACCCTCGATGTCACGCACCACGCCGTCAGTGACGAGCGCGGTGACGCCGCGCTTCATCATGCGCGCACAGAGGATGTCGCCGAAGATGCCGGCGTCAGTGATGCCCATGGCGTCGACCACGGCGATGCAGCCTTCCGGCATCGCCTCGATCGCGGTGCGGGTCGAGATTGGCGACGACCAGGATTCCGGCGTCGCCAGATCCTCGCGCGCCGGCACGAAGCGCAGCGTGAAAGCGGGTCCCACCAGGCGCGGCAGGCCCGGACGCAGCGGACGCGCGCCGCGCATCCAGACATTGCGCAGGCCCTTCTTCAGCAGGACCGTGGTGATGGTGGCAGTGGTGATGCCGGCGAGGGTCTTGCGGGCTTCGGGGGACAGCGACATGGACGAGAACGAGCTCCAAGGTGCGGGAAAGAACGCGCGCATCTTGCGAGCCGGGCGCTTGCCGTCAAGGCCCAAAGCCCTGACACAAACGCGGCCCTGCCGGGCTGTTATGCGACGCGATAACAAGGCTTTATCGGCACCCCCTGCATTAATTTATTGGACTTGCGGGCGCATTTACGCGAAGCAGGGCGACGCGGAACTCAAGGCCGAGCCCGCGCTATTCCAAGGGCCCGAATTCGACATCATGGCCGCGACGCTCCCCCCGCCCCGCCTTCTGCCCAGCGGCGACAGCGCCGTCACGGTCGAGTTCAGCCGCACCATCGACGACGCTGCCAATGAGCGCGTGCTCGCTCTCGACAAGGCGCTCGCGGCGTCGCCCATCGAGGGCATTTCGGAGACGATCCCGACCTATCGCTCGCTGCTGGTGCATTACGATCCCGGCAAGATCGGCTTCGACGCGCTTGGCGACAAGCTGCTTGCGCTCGCGAGCCAGCCGCTGCCGCCGACGACCAAGGCGCGCCGCTGGCGCATTCCCGTCGCCTATGGCGGCGAGCACGGCATCGACCTCGAGGATGTTGCAAAAGCGCTGAACACCACGCCCGATGACATCGTCGCCCGCCACGCCGGTGGCGACTATCGCGTCGCCATGATCGGCTTCACGCCGGGCTGGTCCTATCTCAGTGGGCTGGACAAATCGCTGCACATGTCGCGACGCGAGAGCCCGCGCTTGTTCACGCCGGCCGGCACGATCTCGATCGGCGGCATCCAGGCGGGCATCCAGTGCCTGGCGGCGCCCAGCGGCTGGCATCTCCTTGGCCGTACGCCAGTGCGGACCTATCAGCTCCACCGGAATCCGACGTTTCTCACTGAACCCGGTGATCGCGTGACGTTTTTCGCGATCGACCACAAGACGTTTGAGGAGCAGGACCGCGCCGCCGAGGCTGGCGAGATCATCGCCGAGCAGGTGGTCGCATGAGCCGGCTCATCGTCGCCAGCATCGGGCCTGCCAGCTCCGTCCAGGATGGCGGTCGGCATGGCGCGCAGCGCTATGGCCTCACCGTCAGCGGCGCCATGGATCGGCTGGCGTTGGCGGCTGCGAACACGCTGGTCGGCAATGATCCGTTTGCGGCCGTGGTCGAGATCGGCCCGTTCGGCGCGACCTTCACGGCCAAGGACGGCGCGGTACGTGTCGCCATATCAGGCGCGCCGCGCAATGCGGACATTGCCGGCAAACCGGTCGCGATGGACAGTTCGGTCACGCTGAAGGACGGCGAGACGCTGACGCTGGGCTTTGCGCGTGGCGGTGCGTTCACCTATCTGGCCATCGAAGGCGCCATCAAGGGTGAGCTGGTGTTCGGCAGTCTGGCGGTGAACGCCCGCGCCGGTCTCGGCAGCCCCTACCCGCGCCCGCTCCAGGCTGGCGATGAATTCACGGTCGATGCTGCCAGCGGCGCGCCCGAGCTGCGGATCGAATTGCCGAAGCCGGTGAGCGGTCCGATCCGCGTCGTGCTGGGGCCGCAGGACGACGAGTTCGACGACGCCAACAAGGCGCTGTTCCTGGAGAGCGACTGGAAGATCTCGGCGACCTCCGACCGCATGGGCTATCGGCTCGAGGGCCCCGCGATCAAGCATCTGCACGGCCACAACATCGTCTCCGACGGCACCGTCAACGGCAGCATCCAGGTGCCCGGTAACGGCGCCCCGATCGCGCTGATGATGGATCGCGGCACCTCAGGTGGCTATCCCAAGATCGCAACCGTGATCACGGCCGACGTCGGCCGGCTCGCGCAGACCACGGCAGGCACGGCGTTCCGCTTCAAGGCCGTCAGCATGGCCGAGGCGCAGGACGAGGCGCGCAAATTCGCGCAACTGATCCGTAACCTACCCGATCGATTGCGAAATTCCGATACGGTTGAACTCAACATCGAGGCGCTGGGCGATGCTAACGTCGCGGGCTACGCGCTAAGCGCCACGGATGCCGGGACCTGGCAGGTCACGGCGGAGCCGTAAACGACAAGAAGACCAGAGGAGAGCAACCATGAAGACGATCGATCTCAATTGCGACCTCGGCGAAGGTTTTGGCGCGTGGGAGATGGGCAACGACGCCGCGATGATTGACCTCGCGAGC
The DNA here is from genome assembly GCA_023387695.1 of Pseudomonadota bacterium. Lineage (GTDB taxonomy): Bacteria > Pseudomonadota > Alphaproteobacteria > Rhizobiales > Xanthobacteraceae > Bradyrhizobium. Next base: position 13,181 of record JAEWHT010000409.1, read on the forward strand.
TCGGTCAACGTTGCCTGCGGCTTTCATGCCGGCGACCCCGACATCATGCGCCGCACGGTTGAATTGGCGAAGGCGCGCGGCGTCTCGGTCGGCGCGCACCCCGGCTACCGCGACCTGCACGGCTTTGGCCGGCACCCGATCGCGGGATTGAAGTCATCCGAGATCGAGAACCTCGTCGCCTACCAGATCGGCGCCTTGCAGGCGATCGCGACTGCGGCGGGTCACAAGGTCACGCATGTGAAGGCGCATGGCGCGCTCTCCAACGTCGCCTGCGAGGACGACATGACGGCCAAGGCGATCGCCGCGGGTATCAAGGCTGTCGACCCCAGCCTGATTTTCGTGGTGCTCGCCAATTCGAAACTGGTGAAGGCCGGCGAGGACGCCAACCTGCCGATGGTACACGAGGTGTTCGCCGACCGCGCCTATGAGGACGACGGCAACCTCGTCTCGCGCAAGAAGCCCGGTGCGGTGCTGCACGACGCCAAGGTGATCGCCGATCGCGTGGTACGGATGGTGCAGGACGGCGCGGTGGTGTCGGTCACCGGCAAGGTCATCAAAATGCGCACGGACACCGTCTGCATTCATGGCGACACGCATGGTGCGGTGGAGATCGCGCGGACCTTGCGTCAGTCCTTGAAGGATGCGGGGATCGCGGTCGCGCCGTTCAAGCGCGGATCCTGAGGCCCGTTCGCGGCTCAAATCGCACAAACAACCCCATGCACAGTAGACCACCGCCGCCAGCGCAATGCGCGGCGGCGGCGATTAGCCCTGATCTCAGAGCGTCTTAGTAGACGTCAGCCTGGAAGCGGCCGGTCTTCTTGAGCTCGGCGACGAAGCTGACCGCCTCGTCGGTCGAGCGGGCGCCGAATTGGGCAACGATGTCGACCAACGCACGCTCGACGTCCTTGGCCATGCGCTTGGCATCGCCGCAGATGTAGAGATGCGCGCCCTCCGCCAGCCAGGTCCAGACTTCGCGGCCGAGCTCGCGCATGCGGTCCTGCACGTAGAACTTCTTCTCGCCGTCGCGCGACCAGGCCAGCGACAGACGCGTCAGCAGCCCCGAGGTCTTCATGGCGTTGAGTTCGTCGCGGTAGAAGAAGTCGCAGTCGCTGCGCTGATGGCCGAAGAAAAGCCAGTTCTTGCCCTGTGCGCCGGTCGCCTTGCGGTCGAGCAAGAAGGCACGGAACGGCGCAATGCCGGTGCCGGGACCAATCATGATCACGGGAGTCTTCGTATCCTTCGGCAGGCCGAAGCCATGCGCCTTCTGCACATAGACCTTGAGCTTGTCGCCCTCGTTGATGCGCTCGCCCAGGAAGGTCGAGGCGACGCCGAGGCGCTTGCGCTTGCCGATGACGTAACGCACGGAATCGACCGTCAGTGACAGCTTTCCGGGCGTCGCATTGTGCGACGAGGAAATCGAGTAGAGCCGCGGCTGCAGCGGCTCCAGCGCCTCGACGAAGGCTTCGGGATGCGGCCGCGTCCCGGAAAATTTCTGCAGCGCCGCCATCACGTCGAGGGTTGCGGCATCGCCATCGGGATCCTCGCCCTGCGCAAGCGCCCGCGCCTTCTCGCGCTGCGCGCCGCCGGTGATGAAGGAGAGCAGTTCGAACAGCTTATCGGGCGCAGGTGAAAGAGAAACGTCCTCGACCAGCGCCTCGCGCAGAGTCTTGTTGTTGACCTTGGTGGTGTGGGAGGCGCCCAGCAGCGCGATGATCTGGTCGACGAGACCGAGATCGTTGCGCGCGAACACGCCAAAGCTGTCACCGACGACGTAGTCGAGTTTGCTCTCGGAGAGATCGAACTCGACGTGATAGGTCTCCTTCTCCGAGCCGCCCTTGTTGAGCAGACGCCGCGACAGGAAGGTCGCGTCGGCTGGATTTTCGCGGGCACGGCCGAGTTCAGCCTTCACCTCAGGCGCAGCCGGCGCACTCGCGGCCGGAGCCGCACCTGCCGCGGGCTTCGCGGCTGGCGCCTTGTCCACCTCTTCGAAGAGCTGCTTGAGCATCCGCGCCGTCTCCTTGCCGCCGGGGGCGCAGAGGTTGAGGCGTGCTTCGCTCTTGTTGGCGATCGAGTCCGAATAGTCGGCGCAATTGTAGCCGCACTGGCCGCAATCCTGCTGTGCCATCGCCGCCATCATGCGGCGACGGAGCGGACGCCCCTCGGCAAGCTTCATGCGATCGGCGATCGCCATGGCCGGATCGTGCCAGGGCGCCTCCCCGTCATCGCCATCGCCTTGCGGTGCTAGCAAGGCCACGTTGTCGATCGGCGACAGAGCCGTCGAGCCGTCAAGGCCGAGCATGCCGACGAGAAACCCGTTCAGCCACAGACGCTGGCCTTCACTGAACGGTGCATTGGCCGGAATGATCTCGATCTTGGGAGGCACGGACATCTGGGTCATGCTGTTACTTCCACTTCGGCGAGTTTGCGCAGGGCTTCACCGTCATGGCGACGGGAGAAGGTCAGGAACGTTTCTTCAGACGAGGTGCGGTTGGCGAGATAGGCTTTGAGCAGGCCCTCGACCCTCTTCGGCACATCCTCGGCCTTCACATCGTGGAACACCTCCTGCCCGATGTCGGCATCGGGCCCGAAGCCGCCACCCGTGAACAGGTGATAGCCCTCGACCTGGTCATCCTCGCCCGCGCCCGGCACCTTGGCCGCGATCAGGCCGATATCGGAGATGTAGTGCTGCGCGCAGGAGTGATGGCAGCCGGTCAGGTGGATGTTGAGCGGCGTATCGAGATTGATGCGTTCATCGCACCAGTCGCCGATCGCGGCGGCATGACGCTTGGTGTCGGAGGCTGCAAACTTGCAGCCGGCATTGCCGGTGCAGGCGATCAGGCCGGCGCGGACGTTCGACACTTGCGTCGCAAGCCCAAGCTTCTCGACCGCGGCGGTGACGAGCGCGACATTCTCGTCGCGCACGCCCGAGATCAGCAGGTTCTGCCAGACGGTGAGACGAATGTCACCGTCGCCGAGATCCTGCGCGATCTTCGCGAGGCCCCGCATCTGCTCGCAGGTGAGCTTGCCGACCGGCAGCGCTACGCCGATCCAGTTGAGGCTGGCCTGCTTCTGCTTGTGCACGCCGATATGGGCCATGCGGTCGGACAAGGGACGCGGCAGAAGCGCCTCCGCCGGCACACGCGCGAACGGCTTCTTCAGCAGATCCTCGACCAACTTCAGGAAGCCGTCGTGGCCCATGTTGTCGAGCACGTATTTCAGCCGGGCCTTGTTGCGGTTCGTGCGATCGCCATGTTCGATAAACACACGCACGATGGCATCGGCAACGGCAGTGGCGTCCTCGGGGCGAACGACGATGCCGGAGTATTTTGCAAAGTCCTTGTGGCCGGTGATGCCGCCGAGGCCGAGTTTGAACCAGACGCCGGGTTCGACGCCATGGCCGTCCTTCACCTCGACCGCGGTGAAAGCGATGTCGTTGGTTTCTTCCAGCGCAGCAATCTTGCCGGCACCATCGAAGGCAACGTTGAACTTGCGCGGCAGGCCGAACAGCGAGCGGTCGTTGAGGATGTGGTAGTGCCATTCGCGCGCATACGGACGCGTGTCAATCAGTTCCTGCGGATCGATGCCGGCCGTTGGCGTGCCCGTGACGTTGCGGATATTGTCCGCGCCGGCACCACGCGAGCACAGGCCGATGTCCTGCACGCCCTCGATCAACGCGACCGCATTCTTCGGCTCGATCTCTCGGATCTGGAAGTTGGCGCGCGTGGTGACGTGGGTGTAGCCGCCGCCACAGCTTTCGGCGATGTCCGCGAGACCCGACATCTGCCAGTGCTTCAGGATGCCGTTCGGAATGCGCAAGCGCGCCATGTAGGAGGTCTGCGCCGGTGCCACCCAGAAGATGCCGTAATAACGCCAGCGGAAATTATCCGCTGGCGTCGGGTTGGCGTTGTTACGTGCCTGGTCCTTCAGGCGCTCATAGGCATCGAAGGGATGCATCTCACGCTTGAACTTCTCCTGGTCGGCGAGCTTCTTGCCCGCCGCCGTGAGCTTGTCCTGCGCCTTGATCGCCGCAGCGTCCGGGCCGGTTGGCTCGGCGGGAGCGCCGGCCGCAGGCGCGCCGCCGGCTGCAAAAGCGCGCCCGACACGTCCGACCTGCATGCCGGACATGAAACCTTCGAGGTAGCGCTTCTGCTCGTCGGAGAAATCGGTCGTGGGTGCTGCTTCGAGTTTCATGAGCTGAATGGACCTACTCTGCTGCCTGAACCGCAATGTGCGCCACGTCGGCTGTGGGCTTCGCGGGCTTGTACGTCGTGTAGAGCGCAAGACCGGTGAAGACGAAGCCCCCAACGAGATTGCCGAGCGTCACGGGGATCTGATTCCACAGCCACCAGTCGGAGACGCTGACCTTGGCGCCGAGCATCATGCCGGTCGGGATCATGAACATGTTGACGACGGCATGCTCGTAGCCGAGCGCGAAGAACAGGAAGATCGGCAGCCAGGTCGCCGCGATCTTGCCGACTGTCGAGGTCGAGGTCATCGCCATGACGACGCCGAGACAGACCAGCCAGTTGCAAAGGATCGCCTTGACGAAGACGGAGACCATGCCGGCGGTGCCGATGGCAGCATTGCCGATGGTCTTGGCTTCCGCAATCGCAACGATCTTCGCCGCGACGCCCGCGACTTCAACCTTGCCCATGTTGGTGAGCGAGATCGCGATCAGCGCACCGACGGCGATGCTGCCGATGAGGTTCGCAACGAACACCCAGGACCAGTTCGCGATCACTGCACTCCAACTCGCCTTGCCTTCGAGGCGCGCGAGCGGAACGATGGCGAAACTGCCGGTGACGAGTTCGAGACCGAGCAGAACGATCATCACGAGGCTGACGGGAAAGATCAGTGCGCCGACGATGGGCTGCCCCGTCGTAACTGCGCCGGTCAGCGCGAGTGTCGTGGCAGCGCCCAGCAGCGCTCCAGAGATCGCGCCGCGGATCATGATGTCGCGGGGGGCGAGCGCCAACTTCTTCAGGCTGGCATCGACCATCGAGGCCACAACATCTGAGGGTTTCGCGTAATCCATATCGAAGCTCCAGCTTGCCGCGCGGGAGGCGGCGTCAACGGGTTGAACGGACGTTGATCGCTGGGAGCCGGTTGCAGGCACGCGCCTGATCGGAACCCGGGGCGATCCGATCAGCCTCGTTGCTGCGGAAATCCACCATGGACTTGGAGCCGCCGGCGCCCACGCCGGGCGGCTTGGATCTCTTTATTCAAGGAGTGTGCCAACGCAGCATAAGCTGTAAATTCACACGAAATCAGTTGGTTAGATTTGTGTGCAGCGCATGAAGTGGATCATGGTTCATGCCGCTTCGGGCAGCAATAGCCCAAAGATTAAGCTTCGAATCAATGCGATTAATCTTTGAGCAGGCTGTTATTGGGCCCGCCGCCCGACCTCAAACGAGGCGAGATAGTTCCCGATATCCCGGGGGTCAAACACCGGTCCGGCAAAGGCGCTGAAGGGGGTGCTGGCCTCACCGCCTGCGGGCAGCCCCAGGGCGGCATCATAGAGGTCCGGCCTGAACACGGCCATGGCTGTCTTCAGCGCTTCAGGGCTGAGCGCCGTCTGCCCCCAGCGCACCATCTGCGCGTAGAGCCAGGCGGCCTGAACCGGGTCCGGGCGCCCTGCCCCTTCGCGTCCGACCAGGAGATAGCGGCCGCTCTCGCGCATCGCGCCATCGGGCGAGATCTTCAGACGCCCTGTGAGCGACCGCTGGATCACCTCGGCATCGACACCGATCCGCTCGGGTTGCGCCAGGATCTGCGCTGCCTCGGCGAGGTTCGCGGGCTGCTCGATAAACGCGGCTCCCTTGACCGCAGCGCGCACCAGGCTCGCAACCACATCGGGATGTTTGTCGGACCAGACCTGGCGGACCGCCAGCACCTTCTCCGCCGCACGCTCCAGTATGTCGGAGACGAAATGCAGGATATGGCCAATGCCGAGATCGACCGCGACCGAATTCCAGGGCGCGCCGACGCAGAACGCATCAACATGACCGTTGGCGAGGCTGTCCACCATGTAGGGCGGCGGCAACACCACCAGGCGCACATCCTCGTCCGGGTCGACGCCGGCCGCAGCCATCCAGAACCGCAATTGGTAATTGTGGGTCGAGAACGGAAAGGTCATGCCGAAAGTCAGGGGATCGGCACCCGCCTTGCGCCGCTTGGCGACCACCTTTGCAAGCGCCTTTGCTGTCGCGAGCGGATCGAAGCGATCGCCGTCGATCTCCTCCATCAGCGCGGCATGCAGCGCCGGCGAGACCGTGATCGCATTGCCATTGACGCCCAGATTGAAGGGCGCCGCGATCGGCACCTTGA
>JAEWHT010000437.1 GCA_023387695.1 Pseudomonadota bacterium
AAAATTCACCGAGGTCGGCTATGTCGGCCGCGACGTCGAGCAGATCGTGCGTGATCTCGTCGAGGTCGCGATCGCCCAGGTGCGCGAGCGCAAGCGCAAGGACGTGCAGGCGCGGGCCCAGCTCGCCGCGGAAGAGCGCGTGCTTGATGCGCTGGTCGGCGCCAATGCCAGCTCCGCAACGCGGGAGTCGTTCCGCAAGAAGCTGCGCGCCGGGGAGCTCAACGACAAGGAAATCGAGATCGAAACGCAAAGCGGCGGCAGCGGCATGCCGATGTTCGAAATCCCGGGCATGCCGGGCGCGCAGATGGGCGCGATTTCGATCGGCGACATCTTCGGCAAAATGGGCGGCCGCAGCAAGACGCGGCGGCTGACGGTCGAGGGCTCGCACGAGATCCTCGTCAACGAAGAGTCCGACAAGCTGCTTGATACCGATCAGCTGACGCTGGAGGCGATCAGCGCGGTCGAGAACAACGGCATCGTGTTCCTCGACGAGATCGACAAGATCTGCGCTCGCGACGGCCGCGTCGGCGGCGACGTTTCGCGCGAAGGCGTGCAGCGCGATCTGCTGCCGCTGATCGAGGGCACCACGGTCTCGACCAAGCATGGTGCGGTCAAGACCGACCACATCCTGTTCATCGCCTCCGGCGCCTTCCACGTCGCAAAACCGTCCGACCTGCTGCCGGAATTGCAGGGCCGCCTGCCGATCCGCGTCGAGTTGCAGGCGCTGACCCGCGACGACATGCGCCGCATCCTCACCGAGCCCGAGGCTTCGCTGATCAAGCAATATGTCGCGCTGATGCAGACCGAGGGCGTTACGCTCGACATCACCGACAGCGCCATCGACGCGCTCGCCGACGTCGCGGTCGCCGTCAATTCCACCGTCGAGAACATCGGCGCGCGGCGGCTGCAGACCGTGATGGAACGGGTGCTGGACGAGATCTCCTTCACCGCGCCCGACCGCAATGGCGAGACCGTCCGGGTCGACGCCGACTTCGTGCAGAAGCACGTCGGCGACCTCGCCAAGAACGCCGATCTGAGCCGGTTCATTTTGTAATTCGGCAAGCCCGCGCTATGGATGCGGCGTGACCGCACGCATCCTGCAAAACCCCTGGCGCCTGCTGCTCGCGATCAACGCGGCGGTCATCGTCGGCGTGTTCGTTCACAAGATCCAGCTGCCGCCTTACGTCCCCTATATTCACCTCCTCGTCGACTACCATTTCGGCTTCATCAAGCGGGCGCTGATCGGGGCGATTGTCGCGCTGTTTACCGACAAGGTGCCGGTGTGGCTGGTGTTCGCGATCGCGGGCGTGACGTGGCTGGTGACGCTCGGGCTTTACGCAAGACTCTTCCAGAAGACGTTCGGCTTCACGGCTAAGACGCTGCCGCTGTTCGTCTTCATCGGGGGCTCGCCTTTCTTCCTGAAGAATTTCATGCACACGCTCGGCCATTTCGACATCTATGGCTGCGCGCTGGCGATCATCCTGCTGCTGATGCCGGCGGGATCACTTGCGTTCGTGGCGGCGGCGGCGCTGTTCTCGATCATTCTCGTCCTGATCCACCACATCCATCTGCTGATGTATGTACCGACGATCATCACCATCGTCGTGACCAGGCATTATCTCGCTTACGGCTACAATCGCAGCAATGTCGCGTTCGGCCTCGTCGCCCTCGCGATTGTCTCCACGCTGTTCTTCGCCGCGCAATTCCTGGGAACGATGCCGATCCCGGAAACGGATTTCGTCGCCTATCTGAAAACCCGGATGGCCGATCCCTCGCGCACCGATCTGCTGCAATTCGCCTACATCTGGTACCAGCCGCTCGCGAAAGAGCTCTCCGACACCTGGGCTCGCCTGCCGCATAACAGTCTCGGCATTCCCGTATTCGCCCTGCTGATCTGGCTGCACACGCCACTATGGCGCTACTTTGCGAACCTGATCGGCTCACTCGCGAATGAACTACACCGCCGTCTCGTAATCGCGGCCTTGATCGGCGTCAGCTTCGCCTATCTCGTGATGTTCGCGATGGTGTTCGACTATTCGCGCTGGATCTCGAACTGGGCGGTCTGCATGTTCCTGATCCTGCATGCCGTGAAGATGCTACCGGCGCGACAGGAGACGCCGTTGATTCCCGCTGAAGACCAGAAGACCAACATCTTTGGTCTGATCGTCACGCTGATCCCGCGCGTTGGGATCGTCCGGCCGTTCTAAAACCTCGCCCGCCGGATCCGCACATACAGCGCGCCCTCGCCGCCGTGGCCGATACTGGCCTCCTCGAACCCGACCACGAAGGCGCGGAATTCCGGCAGGCTCAGCCATTCCGGCACCTGGCGACGCAGCACGCCGCTTTCGCCGCCGCTGCGGCCCTTGCCGGTAATGACGAGCACGAAGGTCAGGCCATCGTGATGGGCCCGGTGGAGGAAACCGGTCAGCGCGCGGTGGGCGCGCATCTGGGTCATACCGTGCAGATCAAGCCGTGCGTCGATCTCACTGCGGCCACGCGACAGTTTTGTGCGTTCGCGCTTGCCGAGCGGGGCGAGCGGCGGCATCGCCGGTTTTGACGGACGTGGGGCCGGGGCCTGAGCCAATGGCCGCGGCGACAGCGTAGGTTTGGTAACCACGGCCGGAGCAGGCTCGCTGTGCGGCGCGGCGTGCAGCTTGGTCGCGCGATGTTTCCGCAGTGGCTTGACCTGTCTGGCAACCAGCTCCCACAGCTCGCGATCCTCCTCGCTGAGCCCACGACGGCGCGGCGAGAGGCGCGGAGGATCCAGCACGGGCGGACGGGACGATCGCTTCATTGCTGGTGGGAACGGTTCTTCATCTGCCTGCGCGGTTCGCGGACAGGTTCTATCACAGGACGCGGTGCCGGGAGCGGCACGGGGCTCGCAACAGCAACCGTCTCGTCCTTGCTGGCGGTTGCGGCGGACGCAACCGGCTTCGCTGCAGGGGCTTGCGGAAACAGTTTTGCGATCTTCTCCGACGGCCGCGGATCCGGCACCGGCAGCCGGGCGGCGCGCAACGTTGGATCGAGGCTCTTCGGCACCAGCATCACGAAATGCATGGGATGCCGTAGCCGGCCAGCGACCCGGCCGGCGTCAGCTCCCGCGCCAAAATAGAGATCGGCGCGCGCCGGGCCGATGATGGCGGAGCCAGTGTCCTGCGCGATCATCAGCCGATGGAACGGCGCCTTGACGCGGTCGGACTCGATCGGCAGTTCGCCTTCGATGAAGAACGGCGTGCCGTAGACATGCAGCGATTTGTCGACCGCGATCGAACGACCCGCCGTCAGCGGAATGCCCTGCGCCCCGACCGCCTCATCCTTGTCGGAGAGGTTCACCTCGCGGAAGAAGATGTAGGATCGGTTCTGCCGCCGCAACTCCTTGGCGCCATCAGGGTTTTGGGCCATCCACTCCCTGATCTTCTGCATTGATATCTCGTCCTTGGGAACGATGCCGCGCTCGACCAGGACGCGCCCGACCGCCGTGTACGGATAGCCGTTGTAGGAATCGTAGTTCAGCCTGATCATGCCGCCGTCGTCGAACTTGATCCGCACCGAGCCCTGGATCTGGGCGAACAACAGATCAGTCGGATCCTTCAACCAGGCGAGTTCCAGCCCGCGGCCGGCGATCTTGCCATCCTCGATCTCGCCGCGGTCGTAATAGGGCACGAGCTTGCGGCGGCCGATCTTGCGGTACACGGGCCCCTTGTTGGGCAGGCTGACGGAAGCCTGATTGAAGCCGCGCACGAACAGGTTCGAGGGGCGGCGATAGACCGGGACGTTGTAGACATCGGTCTGCGTGCGCGATCCCTCCAGCACCGGCTCGTAATAGCCGGTGACGAAACCATCGGGCTCGCCGAGGCGCGAGATGCGCAGTGGCGAAAAATTGGTCTCGAAGAAAGTCTTTGCTGTCGCGTCGTCGATCGGCTCGAGCGACTTGGCGACCTTGCAGGGTTCGCTCAGCGAGCCGCCCAGAGCTTTCTGTTCGGCAGCTCCGGTCTGTCCGTTGATCGAACGGCAGCTGGCACGAAAGGTCTTGTACGCCGCGAGGTGATCGTCATCGTTCCAGCCTTTCAGGTCCGCCCAGGCCAACGGCAAATATTGCGCGCCGGGAATTTCGAACGGGAGAGGGAGCTGGGGATAGGGGAGCGCGCGCGGTGGAATCGCGGCGACTTCCGGAACGTGATGATAATGGCTGCGGGAGTGGCGCCGCGCAGCCTCGGCGCCAAGCGAAAACGAAGCCAGCACGACGAGGCCTGCGCAAAGCGCGGTCGCGCTGTTCTTCAGGAAACTCTTAATTCGCGCTTCCGGTGCCAACCAGCTTCCAGTTCGGATCGCGAGAGGTGGTGTCGCGGGCGAAAGTCCAGATGTCGGTGATGTCAGCAACCTTGTCGGCGCTGCCGTCGACGATGTTGCCGGCCTTGTCGCGGGTGGCCGAGATCATCTGCGAGACGAAGCGGATCGTCAGCTGGGCCGTGCGATCGCGCAGCTCCGCGCCGACCAGCTCGGCCTTGTCGATCGAGACGAAGCGCGTCTCGGTCTTCTGTTCGTTCCGCTCGCGATCCTTGATTGCGGTCTCGAAGCTCTCATAGACCTCCGACGACAGCAGATCGCGCAGCGCGCGGCGGTCGCCATTGGCGAAGGCCAGCACGATCATCTCATAGGCGCCACGGGCGCCGGAAATAAAATGGCGCGGGTCGAAGGTGGAATCCTTGTCGACGATGGCATCGAGCCCCAGGGCCAGCGCGGTGCCGGGCTCGGCCAGACCCTTCCAGCGGTCGGAGGGCGGGGCCGGTTCGGCCGTCGGCGCCGCCGGCGGCTGGTCGATCACCTTGCCAGGCATGGTCACGACGTTCTTGTCGGGCGCGCCCCCGAGCGCATTGCGCGCCGCGCGGTCGAACGGCGGTCGCTCATTGCCGGTCCGCTGCCCCAGCACGCTGCGCAGCCGCAGGAAAATAAAGACCGCCAGCGCAAGGAAGATGATGGTGTAGATGTCCACGTCGTATCGCTTTCTGGTCTTTGCTCAGGGCGTCTTTGGGTCGCTGCCGGGAAAATCAATCCGGCCAGTAGACCGTTCCATACCGGAACGGCAAGATGACATCACCATTTTAGGCTCGCGCGTCACGTCCGTCGGGATGTAGGCACGAAATTTGGCCCGGCCAATGGCGCCTTTTGGCACAGCATGAAGTGTAGCGCGTTTTATGCTTAAGGGGAAACCCGATCGTGGGCGGAAATCGCGCATCTTCAAGCGTTTAACGTGCAATTTCGCGTCCGGGGCAGGCCAAACGTCACAGTTGCGGGCACCACGCGGATCGACCCTTTGGAGCCGTTCGTCCTTGTGGAATGAGGCGGCCCTATGTTAGCCAACCGCCGCGAAATTCAGCCCAAATCGGGTAAGGAGACACTCTGATGACCAACGGTAACGGCACCCCTCCCGAGGCGGCCCAGGCTCCCCAGCTCAACGTGCTGGCGCAATATACCAAGGACCTCTCGTTCGAAAATCCGAACGCCCCCGCCTCGCTGCAGCCGCAGACCCAGCCGCCCCAGATCAACATCCAGATCAATGTCAGCGCCAACAACCTCAGCGATTCCGAGTTCGAGGTGACGCTGTCGGTCGAGGGCAAGGCCGAGACCGCGGGCAAGGTGATGTTCTCGTTCGAGCTCGCCTATGCCGGCGTGTTCCGTATCGCCAACGTGCCGCAGGAGAACCTGCACCCGCTGGTCATGATCGAATGCCCGCGCCTGCTGTTCCCGTTCGCCCGCGAGATCATCGCGACTGCGGTGCGCGACGGCGGGTTCCCGCCGCTGATGCTGGACC
>JAEWHT010000442.1 GCA_023387695.1 Pseudomonadota bacterium
ATGCAGGGATTGGCCGGTGCCGCGCACAAGATCGGCGAGGTCATCGACCTCATCAACCAGATCGCCTCGCAGACCAACCTGCTCGCGCTGAACGCAACCATCGAAGCCGCCCGTGCTGGCGAAGCCGGCAAGGGGTTTGCCGTCGTGGCGAGCGAAGTGAAGTCGCTGGCGAGCCAGACCGCGAAGGCGACCGACGAGATCGGCGCGCAGATATCGGCGATCCAGGCCGAGACCAACCAGGTCGTCGGCAATATCGACAGCATCCGCAAGACCATTATGGAGGTCAACGAGATCTCCTCGTCGATTGCGGCCGCGGTCGAGGAACAGGGTGCTGCGACCCAGGCCATTGCGCACAGCGTGCAGGAGGCAGCCTCCGGCACTGACCAGGTCTCGCAGAACATCTCCGGCGTCACCGATGCGACGGCCGAGACCGGCCAGGCCGCGGGCCTCGTGCTGCAGTCGAGCGGCCGGCTGACCCAGAAGCTGCAATCGCTGGAGAACGAGGTCAGCGCCTTCGTTGCGGGCGTAAGGGCGGCCTAGTATAGCAGGGGGATGGGCCCAAATCGCCGCGCGCGCATCCTCCTGATCAACCCGAACAGTCTCGAAGCCACCACCGCAATGATGGTGGCGATCGCAAAATCTGTCGCCGCTGATGGATTCGACATCATCGGCGCCACGGCGACGCGGGCACCCACGATGATCGTGTCGCCCGACGCGCTGGATGCCGCGGCACCTGAGGTCGAAGAGATCGCGCGAGCGCATCAAGGTTCCTGTGATGGCGTCATCGTCTCGGCGTTCGGCGATCCCGGCCTTGCGGGGATCAAGTCGGCGATAAAACTGCCCGCGGTCGGCATCGGCGAGTCCGCAATGCTGGCGGCTGCTGAGGGCGGCCGCCGCTTCGGTGTTGCGACCACGACGCCACAATTGAAGGCGAGGATCGACGCGTTGCCGGACGCGCTGGGATTGCGGTCCCGCTATACCGGCACCCGCTTTGCTGAAGGCGATCCGCAAGAGTTGATGCGCGATCCGGCACAACTGCGCGCAGCGCTCGCCGGTGCGGTCGAGGCCTGCATCTCGCTGGATGGCGCCGAGGCTGTCATCATCGGCGGCGGCCCGCTGGGCGAGGCTGCGCGCGAGTTGCAGCCGATGTTTGCCGTGCCCGTTATCGCACCGATCCCGGCGGCCGTGGCGCGGATCATGCGCCTTGTAACGGCGTAGTTTTCCGCGTCGCGGCATCGGCCGTGATGCGGAAAACTGTTTTCCTTGACATGACCTCTGCCGTGCTCGACCTGTAACGGTGTCGAGCAGCACGCGCGTGCCAGACGAATAGAAAAGTGTCACGGGAAAGACGTCATGAGTGCAGGCCTCAACGAAAAAGACTACCTCGCCACCTTGCAAGGCCTGTGGGAGAAGGCTTGGCCCAAGGGCATGCCGCGTTCGCCGAACTATCTGCATGGCGAAGTTCCCTTGACGGAATATCTGCGCGCCTGGGCGAAGCAGAGCCCCACGCGTCCTGCGGTGATCTTCTATGGTCACGTCACCACTTACGCCGATCTCGACCAGCAGAGCGATCGTTTTGCGGCGCTGTTGCAAGCCAAGGGCGTTCGCAAGGGCGATCGCGTCGCCGTCTTCCTGCCGAACTGTCCGCAATTCCACATCGTGTTCTTCGGCATCCTGAAGCTCGGCGCGATCCATGTGCCCGTGAGCCCGCTGTCGCGCGCGTTCGAACTGTCCTACGAGCTGAACGACACCAAAGCCGAGGTGATCGTGGCGCTGGACCAGCTCATTCCCGTCGTCGAGCAGGTCCGGGGCGAGGTGAGCCTGCGCGAGATCATCGTCACGAGCTTTGCCGATGTCGTGCCGGCAACGCCTGCTTTCCCCACGCCCGATTCAATTCGTACGCCGCGTATCGCGATATCAGGTGCGACCGATCTGCTGCCCGCGCTCGCCGCGATGCCTGCAACGTCGCCACTGCCGCCGCCCGGCCTCGATGAAGTTGCAGCGCTCAACTACACCGGTGGCACCACCGGCATGCCGAAGGGCTGCGTCCATACCCATCGCGACATGGTCTACACGGCAGCGGCGAACTACGGCATCTCGGTGCTGTCGGACGAGAGCAGCGTGTTCCTGTCGTTCTTCCCCGAGTTCTGGATAGCCGGTGAGAATTTCGGCCTGATCTTCCCGCTGTTCTCCGGCGGGACGCTGATCCTGCTGGCGCGCTGGGATGCCGTCGGTGCGATGGCCGCGATCGACAAGTACAAGGTCACGATCACGGCGATGCCGGTCGATGGTGCGGTCGAGCTGATGGATCATCCGCGCTGGAGCGAGTTTGATCTGTCGTCGCTGAAGCAGGTCCGCGTCGTCTCCTTCGTCAAGAAGCTCAACGCCGACTATCGCAAGCGCTGGAAGGACCTCACGGGGACGATCCTGATGGAGGCGGCCTGGGGCATGACGGAGACCCACACCTCCAACACATTCACGGCCGGCTTCCAGGACGACGATTTCGATCTCAACAACCAGCCGATCTTCGTCGGGCTGCCGGTCCCCGGCGCCGAGTTCAAGATCACCGATTTCGAGACCGGTGCATTGCTGCCGTTCGGCGCGGAGGGCGAGATCCGCGTGCGGACGCCGTCGCTGCTCAAGAGCTACTGGAACAAGCCCGAGGCGACCGCGGAATCGCTGATCGACGGTTGGCTGCGAACCGGTGATATCGGCACGATCGACAAGGACGGCTTCCTGCACTTCCTCGGCCGCCGCAAGGAGATGCTGAAGGTCAAGGGCATGAGCGTGTTTCCCCCGGAGATCGAGGCGCTGCTCGGCCAGCATCCGAAGGTGCTGGGCTCCGGCGTGGTCGGCCGCGACGATCCCGAAAAGGGGCAGGTGCCGGTAGCCTATATCCAGCTCAAGCCGGAGGCGATCGGCACGATCTCGGAGGAAGACCTGCGCGCCTGGTGCGCCGAGCGCATGGCCGTCTACAAAGTTCCGGAGGTGCGCATCATCGAGGCGTTACCTCTGACGGCCACGGGCAAGGTGAAGAAGCAGGACCTTAACCCGAACCAGCTTGCTGCGCTCTGAGTGAGAGAGACGATGTCGTTCAAAAAGCTCCTGATCGCCAATCGCGGCGAGATCGCCATCCGCATCGCGCGCGCCGCGGCGGACGCAGGCATTGCCACGGTGGCGATCCACCCGGCTGATGATGCGTTGTCGCTGCACGTGCGTGTGGCGGACGAGGCGCTGGAAATCCCCGGCCGCGGTGCGCGGGCCTATCTCGACATCGAGGCTGTGGCGAAGGCAGCCAAGAGCGCGGGCTGCGATGCCGTGCATCCCGGTTACGGCTTCCTCAGCGAGAACGCGGCGTTCGCGAAGGCCTGCGCTGATGCGGGCATCACGTTCGTTGGACCAAAGCCGGCCGCGCTCGAACTGTTCGGCGACAAGGTCGCCGCACGGCAGCTGGCAAAGCGCTGCGGTGTACCGATCATTGCCGGCACCAGCGGACCGTCATCGCTCGACGAGATCACCGCGTTCTTCACTTCGCTCGGCAGCAATGCGGCGATCGTGATCAAGGCGATGGCCGGTGGAGGCGGCCGCGGCATGCGCGTCGTCGAGAACGCAGCCGATCTCGCGGAAGCCTATGCCCGCTGCCAATCCGAGGCCAAGGCGGCGTTCGGCTTCGATGGCGTCTATGCCGAGCGGCTGATCCGCCAGGCACGCCATATCGAGGTGCAGATCATCGGCGATCATCACGGCGCGATTACGCATCTCTGGGAGCGCGAATGCACGATCCAGCGCCGCCACCAGAAACTGGTCGAAGTGGCGCCGAGCCCCTCGCTGAGCGACACCTTGCGCGGTCGTATCATCGAAGCGGCGAAGCAGCTCGCGACGGCGGCGTCGTATGACAATCTCGGTACTTTCGAATTCCTGGTCGACGGCACGGCCGAGGAGAGTTTTGCCTTCATCGAAGCCAACCCGCGGCTCCAGGTCGAGCACACCGTGACGGAAGAGGTGCTCGGTCTCGATCTCGTCCGCGCCCAGCTTGCGATTGCTGCAGGTGCAGCGTTGGCGTCGCTCGGCCTCGCGCAAGGCGCGATCCCCAAGCCGCGCGGCTATGCCATGCAGCTGCGCGTCAACATGGAGACGTTGGACGAGACCGGCACGACGCACCCGACCGGCGGCGTACTCGCCGTGTTCGAGCCGCCCTCGGGCCCCGGCGTCCGCGTCGATAGTTTCGGCTATGCCGGGTACAAGACCAGTGCGGCCTTCGACTCCCTGCTCGCGAAGGTGATCGTGCACACGCCGGGCGATGCCTGGCATGATGTCGTGGCCAAAGCCTCGCGCGCCCTGCGCGAGTTCCGGATCGACGGCGTCGTCACCAACATCGCCTTCCTGCAGGCGGTGCTGGCGCATCCCGATTTCCGGATCAACCGCATCGCGACCGACTTCATCGATCGCAACATCGCGAAGCTGGTCGAGGCAGCCGACGGCGCCGCCAAGCCGCTGTACTTTGCAGCGACCGAGCACGGCGGCGCACATGCTGCCGAAGCACAGATCGCGCAGATCGTGCCCGAAGGTACGGTGATGGTCGCAGCGCCCCTGCAGGGGACCATCGTCACCATTCAGGTGAAGGAGGGCGAAATCGTGCGCCCCGGCCAGCAGCTTGCCGTGATCGAGTCCATGAAGATGGAGCACCTCGTGATGGCCGAGCAGGGCGGCCGTGTCATGAAGCTCACTGCCGGCGACGGCGTGACGCTGCTGCATGGCGAGCCGATCATGTATCTGGAGCCGCTCGACGTCGCGGCAGATAGCACGGCCGTGGAGGCGGATATTGATCTCGACCACATCCGCCCCGATCTGGCCGAACTGATCGCGCGCCAGGCCAACACGCTCGATGCGAACCGCCCGGCCTCGGTCGAGCGCCGCCGTAACACCAACCAGCGCACCGCGCGCGAGAACGTCGACCAGCTCGTCGATGACGGCTCGTTCATGGAATATGGCAGCCTCGCCATTGCCGCCCAGCGGCGCCGGCGCAAGCTCGACGACCTCATCAAGAACACGCCGGCCGACGGCCTCGTGATGGGCGTCGCCACCGTCAACGCGGAAAAATTCGGCGGAGACGCGGCGCGCTGCATCGTCGTGGCCTATGACTACACCGTGCTGGCGGGCACGCAGGGCCACATGAACCACAAGAAGATCGACCGCATGCTGACGCTTGCGGAAGACTGGCGCGTACCGCTGGTGTTCTATGCCGAAGGCGGCGGCGGCCGTCCGGGCGACACCGACCGGCTCGGCATGACCGGTCTCGACGGCCCGTCCTTCGTGCAGTTCGCAAGGCTCTCCGGTCTCGTGCCTGTCATCGGCGTCGTCTCCGGCTATTGCTTCGCCGGCAACGCCGCGATGCTCGGCTGCTGCGATGTCATCATCGCCACCAAGAACGCCTCGATCGGCATGGGCGGCCCTGCCATGATCGAGGGCGGCGGGCTCGGCGTCTATCATCCGGCCGAGGTCGGCCCGGTCTCGTTCCAGTCGCCGAACGGCGTTGTCGACATTGTCGTCGAGGACGAGGAAGAGGCGACATCGGTTGCGCAAAAATACCTGTCCTATTTCCAGGGCGCAGTGACCGATTGGGAGGCTGCCGATCAGCGGCTGCTCCGCCGTGCGATCCCCGAGAACCGCCTGCGTGTCTACGACATCCGAAGCGTGATCGACCTCGTCGCCGACAAGGACAGCGTGCTGGAGCTCCGCCGCGACTACGGCGTCGGCATGATCACCGCGCTAATCCGCATCGAAGGCAAGCCGTTCGGCTTGATCGCGAACAATCCGCGCCATCTCGGCGGTGCCATCGATGCCGACGCCGGCGACAAGGCAGCGCGCTTCCTCCAGCTCTGCGATGCCTTCGATCTGCCGATCGTCTCGCTCTGCGACACGCCCGGCTTCATGGTCGGCCCGGAAGCGGAGAAGACCGCGATCGTGCGTCACGTCTCGCGCATGTTCGTGACTGGCGCGAGCCTCACCGTGCCGTTGTTCGGCATCGTGTTGCGCAAGGGCTATGGCCTCGGCGCCCAGTCGATGATCGGCGGCGGCTTTCACGCCTCGTTCTTCACCGCAGCCTGGCCGACCGGCGAGTTCGGCGGCATGGGCCTCGAGGGCTATGTCCGTCTCGGCTTCCGCAAGGAGATGGAGGCGATCGCCGATCCCGAGGAGCGCGAGACCTATTATCGCAACAAGGTCGCCGAGCTCTATGCCAACGGCAAGGCGGTCTCGATCGCATCGGTGTTCGAGATCGACAACGTCATCGATCCCGCCGAGACGCGCCGCTGGATCATGGCGGGGCTCCGTTCGGTGCCGAAGCCGCCGGTGCGGACGGAGAAGAAGCGGCCGTGTATCGACACGTGGTGAGGGCGGTGCAACAATAGGCTGCGTCGCGGTTCCCGATTGACATCCCCGCCTGTGGTGCCAGACTTTGCACAATAATACAGGGTGGAGACGACCGCGATGGCCAGCCTTTCGGCCTCGAACCATGTCGCCCGTGTCTTGTCCGTGGCCAATCATGTGGCCGACGTCGACGCCTCGTCGCGTATCGAAAATTCGTGGCGGCGTTGCCTGATCAGCCACAAGCTCGATCCGGCCCGCCAGGGTCCACCGCAGACGCTGACCGAAGCCGAAGTCCGTCACGTCGCTGAGCCCATGGAAGAGACCATCCGGCTGCTCACACCCGAGCTCGACGATCTCGCTCGCGTACTGCGCGACGCCGGCTATTGCGTCAATCTGGCTGACACGAACGCGACCATGCTGTTCAGCCGTCTGCCGGCCGAAGCCGACGCGCGCATGTTCATGGACTGGAAGATTTATACGGGCTCGAATTTTGCGGAGACGTTCGAGGGCACCAACGGTCTCGGGACCTGCCTTGCCGAGCAGAAGCCGATCCTGGTCCATCGCGACGAGCACTTTCGCGCGCAATGGCACATGTTCTCCTGCGCCGTGGCGCCATTGTTCGATCAGGCCGGGCGTCTCGCCGGCGCGGTGAACATCACCTCCTGCCGCGAGGACCTCGAACGCACCGCGCACCAACTCGCGCTTGCGGTGACGATGGAGGCCACGCGGCGGATGGAGGGCGCGATCTTCCGCGACTATTTCCGCAACGCCTGGATCGCGACGGTGCCGGGCGATGGCGGTAGTGGCCTGCTCGCCTATGACGACGATCGCCGCATCGTCGGCGCCTGCCGCTCAGCGCGGGCGTTGCTGGGCCTCACCGATGGCCTGATCGCCTCGGGCATCGATCTGTCGCGCTACATCAAGCTCGACCATGCGCGCGGTGTGGACGAACTGGTCGAATTGCGCCGCGCTGACGGCCGCCCGCTCGGCCAGAGCCATGTCGTCCCACCACTGCGCGCAAAATCCTCGCCGCCGCGCCGTGATGTGCCCGTCGATCGCTTCGACGCGCTGCATCGGCTCGCCGGCGGTGATCCCGGTCTGGTCAAGAGCGTGAAGCGCTTACGGAGCATCGGCGATCACAATCTGCCCGTGCTGCTGCACGGCGAGACTGGCGTCGGCAAGGATGTGTTCGCGCGTGCCATTCATGCGGCCAGCAACCGCGCCCGCAACAATTACGTCGCGCTGAACTGCGCGGCGATGCCGGAGAGCCTGATCGATGCCGAGTTGTTCGGCTACGAGGCTGGCGCCTTCACCGGCGCACGCCGCGATGGTTCGAAGGGCCTGATCGTGCAGGCCGATGGCGGCACGCTGTTCCTGGATGAGATCGGCGACATGCCGATCGCGTTGCAGACGCGCTTGTTGCGTGTGCTGGAAAACCGAGAAGTCTGGCCGCTCGGCGCGCTCAAGCCGGTGCCGGTGGATATTCGTCTGATCAGCGCCACCCACCGCGATCTCGGCCGTATGGCCGAGGAGGGCGCCTTTCGCGCCGATCTTTATTTCCGTCTGCGCGGCATGGAGGTGCGACTGCCGGCCCTGCGCGAGCGCGCGGACCGCGACGACATCATCGCCCAGATCGCGCGCGAGGAGGCGCCGAACTGCCGCCTCTCGGCCGAAGCCTGGGCGCTGCTCTCGGCGTATCCCTATCCCGGCAACATGCGCCAGCTCCGCCACGTGTTGCGGCTCGCCGGCTGCACGGCGGAGGACGGCGTCATCACGGACGCGGATCTCGACCTGCCGCCGTTCGGCGGGAGGTCGACGGATATTGATCTAGAAGCCGCCGAACGCGCCACCATCATCGAGGCCTTGCGCAAGCACGGCGGCCGCGTGACCGAGGCAGCGCGTGCACTCAAGCTCAGCCGCGCGACGCTGTACCGGAAGATCAAGCAGTTGAAAATCGAGACAACGCAGTAGCGTACCTTATCCGCCAACTCGGTATCGTAGGGTGGGCAAAGGCGCACTTGCGCCGTGCCCACGATCTCTAACCGAATTTTGACATGCGTGGGCACGCTTCGCTTTGCCCACCCTACGAGACTGTATTCTTGGCGGGAGCTAGCGCGCCTCTACGAAAAATCCGTCCAGCTCAAATGCCGCGAGTCGAGGTCGCCGACTGAAACGGTCTCGCGCATCTCCTGCGGCGTGTGGAAGCTGCTGCGCAGGTAAACCAGCGGCGTCGCTGTGGCCAAATGCGTCGCGCCGCGGACCTCTCCGACGAAGATCGAATGCGTCCTGGTTTCAAACTCCTGCGCCAGCACGCAGTCGAACGCGGCAACTGCATCCGTCAGCACCGGCGCACCGGTCTCACCGCGCGTCCATTGCCCAAAGGCAAAACGGTCGTCGCCGTTGACGCCCTTCTGGCCGCTGAAGGTCAGCGCCAGCAGCGCGTGCTCCTCGTGCAGGAAGTTGATCGCAAATGCGCCTTCCTCGCGGATGCGCCCGTGCGCGCTGGCATTGCGGTTGACACAGACGATCAGCGACGGCGGATTGTCCGACAGCGAGCAGGCCGACGTCACCGTCAAGCCGGTGCGCTTGCCGTGCTCGGCACCAACCGTAACCAGCGCGACCGCACCGGCGCATTGGCGCATCGCCTGCTTGAAGTCCTTTGCGTCAACCGTCACGCGGAAATCTCCGAAAATTGAGGCGGGTGCGACACGATTGCGCCGCACCCGCCAAGCGTCAAGCCGCCTTCTTCGCGGAGCCGAGATGCTTCAGGCGCGGCATCACCTCGTTCTTGAGCAGCGAGAGCGAATGGTGCCAGGCCTCCGGCTTGTGCTTGTAGTCGAAGCCGAACACGCAGAGCACGCCGAAGCCGCCGACCTCGTCATAGATCTTCTCGATCTTCTCGGCGACGGTCGTGGGCGAGCCGACGATCCAGTTCCGCTTCGCGCAATATTCGACGGTGACGTCGCTATCGGGCACGTCGGGCGCGTGCTTCAGATAGTCCTTGAAGCCGAAATGGCCGAGCAGCGGCAGGAAGTATTCGCCCATCATCCGGCCCATCATGTCGCCGGTCGAGAGCTTCCAGGCCTCCTCGTCGGTGTCGGCGACGAACACCTCGCGCACCAAGCGCCAGTCGGCGCGGTTCGGCTTGCGGCCGGTCTTGGCGGCGCCGATCTCGACCGAGTCCCAATGGCTGGAGACATAGGCCGGGTTGAGGTTGAGGCTCATTGGAATGAAGCCACGCTCGCCCGCGAGCTTCAACGTGTCCGAGTTCTTCGACAGCCCGGCGACGCCGATCGGCGGATGCGGCGCCTGCAGCGGCTTGATGTGCGGTTTCAGAAAATCAAACATCGTGTCCGGCTTGGTCACCGTCCAGAACTTGCCCTTGTGGGTGAACGGCGCCGGCTCGGTCCACAGCTTGAGGATGATCTCCAGCGCCTCGCGGGTCATGTCGCGGTTCTGCCCGCTCATGCCGTCGACGTTGAACATCGCCCAGTCGCTCGGCAGGCCGCTCGCCGCCACACCAAAATTGAGCCGGCCTTCGGAGAGATGGTCCAGCATCGCGACGCGGTTGGCGAGCTCGGCCGGGTGATGATAGGGCAGCAGGAAGCCGCCAGGTCCGATGCGCAGACGCTTGGTCTGCATCAGCGCCTGTGCGATCAACAGGTCCGGCGTGGGATTGGGTTCCCAGGGCGCCGTGTGGTGCTCGCCGATCCAGGCTTCCTGGTAGCCGAGCTCGTCGAGCCAGCGCAGGACCTGCAGATCCCAATCATGTCCTTCCTTCAGGCCGCACTCCGGCGGATGCGAAGGCATCGTGAAATAGCCGATCTCCATGGGTTTCCTCATCTGATGTTGACGCGTCTTGCTGCGCGTTCCGGGACTTGAACAGGGATGCTTCAGCAAGCGGTGTGCCAGTGCGCCTATCGGCTCAGACTTGCGAGAAAAGGCTGGTTTGCGGCGGCAATTGCCGATATCCCGGGGCCGGTTTGCTGGTCGCCTGTCTCATTGTCGCGAGACGGTGTCTTGGCCGTGAGACGAGGATACGATTCGAAATGACCGAACCCGCTTATGTCGCGGTCGACTGGGGCACCAGCAGCTTTCGGCTCTGGCTGGTCGATCGCGCCGGGAAAGTGCTGGCCGAGCGCCGCAGCGATGAGGGCATGATGGCCGCGGCCAAGGCCGGCTTTCCCGGCGTGCTGCAATCGCATCTCCGCGCCGTCAACGCGCCCGATCATCTGCCGGTCCTGATCTGCGGCATGGCCGGCGCCAAGACCGGTTGGGTCGAGGCCGGCTATGTCGACACGCCGGCGCCGCTCTCGGCGATCCTCAAGCAAGCAGCCCGCGTGCCCGGCGAAGCGCGTGACATCCGCATCCTGCCGGGCATTGCGCAGCGCGATGCCAAGGCACCCGACGTGATGCGCGGCGAGGAAACCCAATTGCTCGGCGCGCTCGGTCTCGACGCCGCAAGCGAGGCGCTGGTCTGCATGCCCGGCACCCATTCGAAATGGGTACGCGTGAAGGACGGCACGGTTGCGCACTTCTCGACCTTCATGACCGGCGAGCTCTTCAGCGTCGTCTCTCGCGAGACGATCCTGTCGCTCGCGGTCGCCGGTGCCGATGATGCGGAAGATGTCGCGAGCTTCAACTCGGCGGTGAAGGCCGCGTTCGAGGCGCCCGCCTTCGCAGCCAATCTGCTGTTCACCGCGCGCTCGCGTCAGCTGCTGTTCAGCAGCACGCCGGCTGCCGCGCGCGAGACGCTGTCGGGCACATTGATCGGTGCGGAACTTGCGGCGGGCCTCTCCGGCAGCGTGCCAAAGGCTGGCATCACGCTGATCGCGTCGGGTCGGCTGGCGGCTCTGTACCGGCAGGCTTTCGATGCGCTGCCGGTCAATGTGAACCCGATCGATGCCGATGAGGCCGTGCGCCGCGGCCTGTCGATGGCGGCTGCGGCGATCTGGACGAAGTGAGAGGACTTTTGAGATGAGCGTTCCCTTTCCGGCGATGAAACGGCCCCTGGTTGCGATCCTGCGCGGCATCAAGCCCGAGGAGACCGAGGCGATCGTCGGCGTGCTGATCGAAGCCGGTATGACCGCGATCGAAATCCCCCTGAACTCGCCGGATCCGTTTCGTTCGATCGGCATGGCCGCGAAGCTCGCGCCAGCCAATGTGCTGATCGGCGCCGGCACCGTGTTGGCCACCTCGGACGTGGATCGCCTCAACGACGTCGGCGGCAAGCTGATGGTCTCGCCGAATGTGGATACCCAGGTGCTGGCGCGAGCACACCAATACGCCATGGTGACGCTGCCCGGCGTGTTCTCGCCGACCGAAGCGCTGCTCGCGGCGCGCTCCGGCGCGTCGGGCCTAAAATTCTTTCCGGCGAGCGTGCTCGGCGCCTCCGGCATTGCCGCGATCCGTGCGATCCTCCCCGCAGGCGTGATGATCGCCGCCGTCGGCGGCGTCTCCGATCAGAATTTTGCGGAGTATATCAAGGGCGGTGTCAGCGCGTTCGGGCTCGGCTCCAGCCTCTACAAGCCCGGCATGTCGGCCGCCGATGTCGCCGCGCGCGCGAAGGCGACGATCGAGGCCTACGATCGGGCGATTGCGAAAGGCTGAGTTGCCAATAAACAAGCCGTGATGCCGTCAAGCTCGTGCGTTGTCCTATCTTGCTGCACAAGCGAGATCAGGAGACCGACATGGCGATCAACAACATAGCCGATCTGTTCGTGGAAACGCTCGAACAGGCCGGCGTCAAGCGCATCTACGGCATTGTCGGCGACAGCCTGAACGCGATCACCGAGGCGCTGCGCCGCCGCGGCACCATCGAATGGATCCACGTCCGGCACGAGGAGGTCGCGGCGTTCGCGGCCGCCGGCGAAGCCGAGATGACCGGCAGCCTTGCGGTCTGCGCGGGCTCGTGCGGGCCCGGCAATCTGCATCTGATCAACGGCCTGTTCGACGCGCATCGCAGCCGCGTGCCGGTGCTGGCGATCGCTGCGCAAATCCCGTCGGCCGAGATCGGCGGCGGCTATTTTCAGGAAACCCATCCGCAAAACCTGTTTCGCGAATGCAGCCATTATTGCGAGCTGATCTCGGATGCGAGCCAGCTGCCCTTCGTGCTGGAGAACGCGATCCGCGCGGCAGTTGGTTTGCGCGGCGTTGCCGTCGTCGCCATGCCCGGTGATGTCGCGTTCCGCAGCCCGCCGAAGCGCGCGCTTTCCACGACGCGCGGGCTTGCGCTCGCAGCACCGAAAGTCGTGCCGCAGGCCGATGAGGTTAAGGCGCTGGCGGATCTCCTCAACGGCGCCGAGCGCATCACGCTGTTCTGCGGCCGCGGCTGCGCCGGCGCGCATGCGCCTTTGATGCAGCTTGCCGAAGCTCTGAAGAGTCCCATTGTGCACGCGCTCGGCGGCAAGGAGCATGTCGAATACGACAACCCCTACGATGTCGGCATGACCGGCTTCATCGGCTTCTCCTCGGGCTACGCCGCCATGCACGCTTGCGACGCGCTGGTGATGCTCGGCACGGATTTCCCCTACAAGCAGTTCTTCCCCACCGATGCGAAGATCGCGCAGATCGATATCCGTCCGGAAAATCTCGGACGC
The DNA here is from genome assembly GCA_023387695.1 of Pseudomonadota bacterium. Taxonomy (GTDB): domain Bacteria; phylum Pseudomonadota; class Alphaproteobacteria; order Rhizobiales; family Xanthobacteraceae; genus Bradyrhizobium. The sequence goes on from JAEWHT010000442.1 coordinate 12,969, forward strand.
CGCGCCAAGATCGATCTCGGCCTCGTCGGCGACGTCAAGCTGACCATCGAGGCGCTGCTGCCGCTGCTCAAGACCAAGACGCAACGCAAGCATCTTGATGACGCGATCGCGCACTACAAGAAAGCGCGTGAAGGGCTGGACTCGCTCGCCAAGGGCACGCCCGGAGCCAAGCCGATCCATCCGCAATATCTGGCCAAGGTCATCAGCGACCACGCCTCCGAAGACGCCGTCTTTACGGCCGATGTCGGCACGCCGACTGTGTGGGCCGCGCGCTATCTCAACATGAACGGCCGCCGCCGGCTGATCGGCTCCTTCGTGCACGGCTCAATGGCCAACGCCATGCCGCAGGCGATCGGTGCGCAGGCCTCACAGCCCGGTCGCCAGGTGATCTCGCTGTCGGGCGACGGCGGCTTCACGATGCTGATGGGCGACCTGATCACGCTGACGCAGATGAAGCTGCCGGTGAAGGTGGT
>JAEWHT010000020.1 GCA_023387695.1 Pseudomonadota bacterium
AGATGCAATAACCTCGCAAGTAACGCCGATTTCACGCTGCGGAAATATCAGCCCGTCGCGTCGCGCCGGTCTTCTGCGGCCTGGAACGGTGGCGTGATTGGATTGACCGGCACGTTCCAGATTTCCTCGGCATTTTCGCGAATGGTGCGGTCGGACGAGAACCACGCCATGCGTGCGACGTTGAGGATGGAGGCGCGGGTCCAGGCCGGCGTCACCTGCCAGCGCGCGTCGACTGCGCGTTGCGCCTCATAATAGGAATCGAAATCGGCACTGACCATGTAATGGTCGAGATAGCGTAGCGCATGCGCGATGGATTCGAAACGGCCGGGATCGCCGGGCGAGAACTCGCCGGCGCCGATCGCGTTAATGGCGCGCTGAAGCTTCGGCGAATTGCGGATCACGTCGGAGGCATCGAGCCCCTGCTTGCGCCGGATCATCACGTCGCCGGCCTCCATGCCGAAGATCGCGATATTCTCCACGCCGACCTGGTCGCGGATCTCGATGTTCGCACCGTCGAGCGTACCGATAGTGATGGCGCCGTTGAGCGCCAGCTTCATGTTGCCGGTGCCGGAGGCTTCCATGCCCGCGGTCGAGATCTGCTCGGAGAGGTCGGCAGCGGGGATGATGATCTCGGCGAGGCTGACATTGTAGTCGGGCAGGAACGCGACCTTCAGCTTGCCGCCGATGGTCGGATCGTTGTTGACGACCTCGGCGACGTCGTTGATCAGCTTGATGATCAGTTTGGCGTAGCGGTAGCTCGCGGCCGCCTTGCCCGCAAAAATCTTCACCCGCGGCACCCAATTGCCGTTGGGATCGTCCTTGATCGACTGGTACAGCGCGACCGTCTCGATGACGTTGAGCAGTTGGCGCTTGTATTCGTGGATGCGCTTGATCTGCACGTCGAACAAGGCGGTCGGATCGACCTTGATGCCGAGCCGTTCGCCGATCAGGCGCGCCAATGCGGTCTTGTTGTGCAGCTTGACGCTGCGGAATTTCTTCTGGAATTCGACGTCGCTGGCGCGGGCCTCGATCAGCGAGAGCTGCGTCGGGTCGTCGAGCACGGCCTCGCCGCAGGTCTCGCGCAGGAGATCAGTGAGCTTCGGGTTCGCCAGCATCAGCCAGCGGCGGAAGGTGATGCCGTTGGTTTTGTTGGTGATGCGGCCGGGATAGAGATGGTTGAGGTCGTGGAACACGGTCTCGCGCATCAGATCCGAATGCATTGCCGAGACGCCGTTGATGCGATGTGAGCCGACGAAGGCGAGCTGGCCCATGCGCACGCGGCGGCCGCTCTTCTCGTCGATCAGCGAAACCGAGGCGCGGAAGTCGATGTCCCCGGGTGCGCGCGCTTCGGCGAGCGCAAGATGCTGCACGTTGATGCGATAGATGATCTCGAGATGCCGCGGCAGTAGCCGCTCGAACAACTCGACCGGCCAGGTCTCCAGCGCTTCCGGCAGTAGAGTATGGTTGGTGTAGGACAGCGTCGCGACCGTGACCTTCCAGGCCTCGTCCCAGCGGAAATTGTGGAGGTCGACGAGGATGCGCATCAGCTCGGTGACGGCGAGGCTCGGATGCGTGTCGTTGAGCTGCACCGCGACCTTGGACGACAGGCTGCGCAGCTGGCCGTCAGAGGCGAGGTGCCGCTTGATCAGATCCTGCAGCGAGGCCGAGACGAAGAAATATTCCTGGCGCAAGCGCAGCTCGCGGCCCGCCGGGCTCTCGTCGTTCGGATAGAGGAATTTGCAGATCGCTTCGGCGCGCGACTGCTCGGCGCTGGCGCTGACATAGTCGCCCATGTTGAAGGCGTCGAGCTTCAGCGGATCGGGCGAGCGCGCCGACCACAGCCGCAGCGCGTTGACGTGCTGGCCGCGCCAGCCGACGATCGGCGTGTCATAGGCGATCGCCTGCACGGTTTCGCCGGGATGCCAGATCGCGCGATCGCGGCCCTTGTCGTCGACATGTTCGACGCCGCCACCGAAATTGACGTCGTAGATCACCTCCGGCCGCTGCAATTCCCAGGGATTGCCGAAGCCAAGCCATTCGTCCGGATATTCCTGCTGCCAGCCCTGATTGATGATCTGGCGGAACAGGCCGTAATCGTAACGGATGCCGTAACCGATCGCGGGGATCGACAGCGTCGCCATGCTCTCCATGAAGCAGGCGGCGAGGCGGCCGAGACCGCCATTGCCGAGCGCCGCATCCGGTTCGCATTTGCGCAGTTCGGGCAGCGACACGCCGAGATCGCCGAGCGCGACCTCGAAGATCTTGAGCAGCCCCATATTGTTGAGCGCGTCGGTGAAGAGGCGGCCGATCAGGAATTCGAGCGAGAGATAATAGACGCGCTTGCGGCCCGCGTCGTAGCTGCGCTTCTCGGCCGAGAGCCAGCGATGCACGATGCGGTCGCGCAGCGCCAGCGCCGCGGCCTGGTACCAATCGTGCTTCGTCGCCATGCCCGCATCCTTGCCGATGGCAAGGCGCAGCTTCGCCAGGATCGCACCCTTGATCTCCGACAGCGCGAGTTCGTCGATGGGCTGACCGGGGGCGGGGAAATTTGGCTGGAACGATTGATCTTGCAAGGCCGTCACTTCCTGGTCGACAGAAACACCACTCACCGTACGCGTCTTGCCTCTTTGCCGGAACCATCGCTGGCGCGGCCGTGCACTGCGCTGGCGTAAAATTATGCAAGGAACGGGCCGCTTTGGGAACCCGGACCAGCACGGAGGAACGGCGATTTGGTGCTAGAATGGGCGCAAATTCAGCCATCACTGTGGAGGAGGCGCCCCATGAGAACGCTGACGAGACCGCTGACGCGACTGCTGATCGAAATCGCCACCGCTGCCTTGCTCGTCGTCTGCATCACCGCCTCCAGCGCCGCCTTCGCCGCCGGCAAGATGGGCCGCAGCGCCGACGGCCTCAGCTGCGCCATCTCTCTCCCGCAGAACGCGACGCCCACGCAGCGCTGCGCCGCCATCAAGCGCCAATGTGGCGGCAAGTTCTATGCGAACGCGTGCGGGGATCGGTTGATGTCGGCGGCGAATTGAAACGTTCGGGCGCAGCGAGGCTTTAGCTGCGCCGTCGTGCTGGCTTTTGCCAGGACGACGACCTCGATAATCAATTGTTGAGCGCTGGAACAAATTAAGAACACTTTAGCAAGTCTTTGATATATCATTATGATTCGGTGCGCTGCCGACACAATATCTAGGGTCTGTCCGACGTTGCGAGGACTACATGTCCACCATTGCCTTTGATCAATTTGCCCTCACCCGGATCGCCGATTTCGCGCGGTCGCTGTCGCGGCTGCATCGGGCGGCGCGGCGCTATGCCGTCGACGACGATCAGTTCGACCGCGAGTTCAACGCGGTGTGCCAGTCGATCTGGGGCTACACCATCGACGACATCAGCGACGATCTGTTCGCGGCCGAGGATCACAACTTCCTCGACACGCTGGACGAAGCGTATGCGCGCATCTTCGCGGCCGAGCAGGGCTATGACCTCGTCGACGAGACGGGCATGTTGACCGACTGGTGGGGCTTTTGCTGGATGATTTTGGCGGAGAAGCGCGGCCTGCTGACGTCAGAGAATCGTGCCGCCGCACGCGCGGCGATCGAGGAGAAATATCTGGCGGCGCCGAATGTGATCGGGGTGATTATCGGGCGCTAGTGCAACGATTTCCGTCATTGCGAGCGCAGCGAAGCAATCCAGAATCCCTCCGAGGAGACACTCTGGATTGCTTCGCTGCGCTCGCAATGACGGCTTGGCTAAGGGCCGGGCTCTAATCCAACCCCGCACGCTTCGCCGATTTCGCCGACGTCTTCGGCACGGCCGTCACATCCGGCAATGTCTCGCGCACGATCTCGGCTGACGGCGCATCGGCCGCGACCGTGTCTGCACGCACTGGGGCGACCTTCATCTCGCCGAGGCGGGCACGGACCTGCGCAGTGAGGCCGGGATAGGAAGCGACCGGGGTGAATTCCGCGCTCTGCTCCTGGCCGAGGCGCACGCCGGTATAGGCAACGAGACCGTCGGTGGTGGCGATGACGTCGCCGGCCTTCAGCGAACCATCCAGCGTCAGATCGACCGGGGCGAGCCCGGCCGGCTCGCGGCCGTTGCAGGTGCAGTCCGCGCGTAGCGCCTTGCGATAGGCGAACGCGTTCTCGCTGTCGGCATAGCGTTCGCCGGTCTGCGCATAAGCACCGTCGATCGACGAGCCGAAAAACACCTTCGTCGCGCTGGCAGGACAGAACGCCTGACACATCTGCGCCGGCGAGGCGAGGCCGCGCATCAGCGGAAAATACTTGCCGTCACAGCTGCGTACGCAGAACGCCGGGCCGGAGCCACCGGCCGCCGCCGACCTCGTCGGCAGTTGAGGGGCGGGAGCCGACTGACTGGCAAAGGGGTCGACGAAGGAGTTCGCCTGCTGCGGCACATCGCGCTGAGGGCGCTGCTGGGCGCCGCCGAAGAAGAAGTCGAACAGGCCTTCGGCCGCAACCGGGGCGGGGATTGCAAGCAGGGGTGCTGCAAGGGTAGCGGCCACAAGCATCGCGCGACGCCGCCGGCGCGCATGGGACACAATCGTACGCAACGCTTACTCCACCGACGCTACTGACCCGGCCGGGACCATCAGGTCTCAGCACATGATTCACCATAAAGCGGGATGGTAAATGAGGGATTGAGGAGGCGGATTTGGTCGGCTCTCTGTGCCCCGGACGCAGCGCAGCGCTCCTTCAGCGGTGCGCTGCAGAGCCGGGGCCCATGCCGATGCGGAAAAGGTGGGTCCCGGTTCTGCGGTGCATCGCTACGCGCTGCGCCGCGCCCGGGACACGAGAGGCATCAAGCCTTCAAAAATTCCGACGCCTTGTAGAGCGAGCGGAACGGCAGGCCGGCCGCACCAAACGTGTCGGTGGCGCCTTCCTCGCGATCGACCATGGTCAGCACCAGCACCACTTCGGCACCGGTTTCGCGTACGGATTCCACGGCCTTCATCGCAGAGCCGCCTGTGGTGGTGACGTCCTCGACGATCACGACGCGCTTGCCATCCAGCGTCTCGCCCCTCGGCAGGCCTTCGATCGCGAGCTTGGCGCCATGCTCCTTGGGCTTCTTGCGCACGAAGAACGCCGCGATCGGATGGCCCTTGATCCAGGAGATCTGCGCGAGCGCGCCGGCCAGCGGCACCGCGCCCATCTCCAGCCCGCCGATGAAATCGAGATTGTCGTCCTTCAGCGTCTCATAGGTCAGCTCGGCGAGCAGCGTCGCGCCCTCGGGGTCCAGCATGGTCGGCTTGAGGTTGAAATAGAAATCGCTCTTGCGGCCCGACGCGAGCGTCACCTCGCCCCGGCCGAAGGAGCGGCGGCGGATGATTTCGAACAGGCGGGCGCGGGAGGCTGATTTCGACACGGCGGTCCCTCGGGAGCGTTTTCTAAGAGGTGGCGGAATTTATCCGCGACGGCCGCGACATTCCAGAGGGAGCGTCCCCCGTCAACAGGGATCGGCCATCCCGGTCCGTCGGTTGTGGGGTGGCAACTTTCTGGAGTAGGTGGATGCTCGATATCCCGGGAAGGAAACAGGCAAATGACCATCGAGCTGCACACCTGGAACACGCCGAACGGCCGCAAGATCTCGGTCGCGCTGGAAGAAATGGGCCTGCCCTACAAGGTGATCCCGGTGAACATCACCAAGGGCGAGCAGATGGCCCCCGGGTTCCTCAAGCTCTCTCCGAACAACAAGATTCCCGCCATTCTCGACCCCGAGGGCCCGGACGGCAAGCCGGTCAGCATCTTCGAGTCCGGTGCGATCCTGCTCTATCTCGGCGAAAAGACCGGCAAATTCCTGCCGAAATCGCTCGCGGGGCGCATTCCCGTCTACGAATGGCTGATGTGGCAAATGGGCGGCTTCGGGCCCATGCCGGGTCAGGTCCACCATTTCATTGCGCTCGAGAACGAGCAGGACCGCGTTTACGGGCTGAAGCGCTACATGGCGGAGACGCGCCGCCTTTATGGCGTGCTCGATCGTCGCCTCGCGGATCACGACTATGTCGCGGGCGATCTCTCGGTCGCCGATTTCGCCATTCTCGGCTGGGCCTGGCGCCATCCCCGCCACAAGGTCGAGCTCGCGGATTTCCCCAACGTCAAGCGCTGGTACGACACCCTGATGGCGCGCCCGGCCACCAAGCGCGGCATGGACGCGAAACTGGATTGATTTCTCGTGCCCCGGACGCGGCGCAGCGCGGAAGCGGTGCGCTGCAGAGCCGGGGCCCATGCCTCTGCAATCTCGCTCTTGGCGTTCTGGGTCCCGGCTCTGCGCAGCAGCGCAAGAGCGCTGCGGCGCGTCCGGGACACGCGCGGGGTGCGGTTCGCGGTGCTAAACCTTCCGCGCTTCCACCGCCATCCGCACGGCGAGGCCCGCCAGCACGGTGCCCATCAGCCAACGTTGCACCAGCATCCAGCTTGGCCGGCGCGCCAGGAACAGCGCGATCGACCCAGCCCCGAGCGCGATCATCGCATTGACGCTGACGCTGAGCGCGATCTGGATTGCGCCGAGCGCCACCGACTGCGTCAGCACGCTGCCGACGGTGGGATCGATGAATTGCGGCAGCAGCGCGAGATACAGCATGGCGATCTTCGGATTGAGCAAATTGGTCACGAGCCCCATCGCGAACAATTTGCGCGGGCTGTCGATCGCGAGCTTCTTCACCTGGAACGGCGAACGTCCGCCCGGCTTCACCGCCTGCCAGGCAAGCCACAGCATGTAGCCGGCACCTGCAAAGCGCAGCGCGTCGTAGGCGAAGGGAATCGCGAGCAGCAGCGCCGTAATGCCGAACGCTGCGCAGAACATGTAGAACAGGAAGCCCAGCGCGACGCCACCGAGTGAAACAATGCCTGCCGCCGGTCCCTGCGTGATCGAGCGCGAGATCAGATAGATCATGTTCGGCCCGGGCGTGAGCACGAGGCCAAGGCAGACGAGGGAGAAGCCGAGCAGGGCGGAAGTATGGGGCATGGGTCAACCGGTGCGGGGGATGCACCGGTTCTAATCGGTCCGGCACAGCCGGGCCATCGCGCAATTGCTCGGAGGACAATTGAGTGGGCGGCGTGCTCAGTGCGCTCCCTCGCCCCGCTCTTGCGGGGGGAGGTAAAGATCAGTGCGCCTCGTCCCAGTTCTTCGCCGCGCGTGCATCGACATGCAGCGGTACCGACAGCAGCACGGCTGGGAACGGCGCGTCCTGCATCACGTGCTGCACGACGGGCAACGTCTTCTCGACCTCCGCGTCCGGCACCTCGAAGATCAGTTCGTCATGCACCTGCAGCAGCATCTGCGCGGAGAGCTTCTTCTCGGCGAGCGCGTCCTCGACACGCGTCATGGCGCGGCGGATGATGTCGGCAGCCGTGCCCTGCAGACGCGCGTTGATCGCGGCGCGCTCGTTGAAGGCACGCACCGAGGCGTTCGAGGCCTTGATATCGGGGTAGTGGCACTTGCGGCCGAACAGCGTGGTGACATAGCCATTCTGCCGACAGAAATCCCGCGTCTCGTCCATGTAAGCGCGGATGCCGGGGAAGCGCTCAAAATACTTCTTGATGTAGGCCGACGCCTCCTCGCGCGCGATGCCGAGCTGGTTGGCGAGGCCGAACGCAGAGATGCCGTAGATGATGCCGAAATTGATCGCCTTGGCGCGGCGGCGGATCTCGCTCGGCATGCCCTTGATCGGCACGCCGAACATTTCCGATGCCGTCATCGCGTGAATGTCGAGACCGTCCTTGAATGCCTGCTTCAGCACGGGAATGTCGGCAATCTCCGCCAGCAGCCGCAACTCGATCTGCGAATAGTCGGCGGAGACCAGCTTGTGGCCGGGCGTCGCGATAAACGCACGGCGGATCTTGCGGCCATCCTCGGTGCGCACCGGGATGTTCTGCAGGTTCGGCTCGTTCGACGACAGCCGGCCGGTCGTGGTCGCAGCCAGCGCGTAGGTCGTGTGCACGCGATGGGTCTGCGGATTGACGTATTCAGGCAGCGCGTCGGTGTAGGTCGATTTCAGTTTCGTGACCTGGCGCCACTCCAGAATCTTCCGCGGGAAATCGTGGCCCTGCTCGGCGAGTTCGTCGAGCACCTGCGCGGTCGTGGACCACGCGCCGGTCTTGGTCTTGGTGCCGCCGGGCAGTCCCATCTTGCCGAACAGGATGTCGCCGATCTGCTTGGGGCTGCCGACGTTGACGGGCTCGCCGGCGATCTCCTGGATCTCGGCCTCGACGCGCGCCGCGGTCTGGGCGAAGTCGCCCGAGAGACGCGACAGCACCTGGCGGTCGATCGAGATGCCGCGGCGCTCCATCCGCGCGAGGACCGAAACCAGCGGCCGCTCCAGCGTCTCGTAGACGGTCGTCATGTGCTCGGCGACGAGACGCGGCTTCAGCACGCGCCAGACGCGCAAGGCGATGTCGGCGCCTTCGGCCGACAGCGGCGCAGCCTTGTCGATCGTCACCTGGTCGAAGGTGATCTTGCCTTTGCCGCTGCCGAGCAGCTCGTTCTCCTTCAGCATGGCGTGGCCGAACCAGCGCTCGGACAGCGAATCCAGCTCATGCGAGCCACGGCCGGCGTCGAGCACGTAGGAGATCAGTTTTGCATCGTCGGCGTTACGCAAGATGATGCCGTGTTGCGCCAGCATCACGGCAGCGAATTTGACGTCGAAGCCGATCTTGAGGATGCCCGCCGATTCCAGCACCGGCCGTAGCGCGTCGATCGCCTCAACATGCTTGACTTGATCCGGCGCGAGGCCGGCATCAAACAGGCCGCCATCGCCGCCGGACTGCTTGTGCGCAAGCGGAATGTAACAGGCCTCGTTCGGTGCCAGCGCCAGCGCGACGCCGCAGAGGTCGGCCTGCATCGGATCGATGGAGTTGGCCTTGATCTCGATCGCGACATGGCCGGTATCATGGATGCGCGCGATGAAAGCGTTGAGCTCTTTCAGCGTCTTGATCGTCTGGTACTTGGCCCGGTCGACCGCAAGATTGCGCAGCGCCTGCTCGCGCGCGGCGGCGAGCGAGATCGGCGCACCCTTGAGGCTTGCCGACTTGTCGCCCTTATCAGCGCCCTTTGAGGGTGTCGCCGGAGCGGCGAAGAGATCGCCGGAGGTTTCCGAAGCTTTCGCCTTCGCGCCATCGCCGGATTTCGCCGCGCTGCTGTTGCTCGCGTCGGCGTCGACATTGGCGGGGTCGATCTGCGAATAATCGGCAACGCGGCGGGTGAGCGTGGTGAATTCCATCGCCTTCAGGAAGGCGACCAGCTTGCGCGCATCGGGCTCGTGGACGGCGAGGTCGTCCAGCGGTACGTCGAGTTCAACCTTGTCATCGAGCAGCACGAGCTGGCGCGAGACCCGCGCCTTCTCCGCATTCTCGATCAGCGCCTCGCGCCGCTTCGGCTGCTTGATCTCGGTGGCGCGGAACAGAAGCTGCTCGAGATCGCCATATTCGACGATCAACTGCGCCGCAGTCTTGATGCCGATGCCGGGGACACCCGGCACGTTGTCGGTGGAATCGCCGGCCAGCGCCTGCACCTCGACCACCTTCTCCGGCGGCACGCCGAATTTCTCGATCACCTCGGGGATGCCGATGCGGCGATCCTTCATGGTGTCGTACATCGTGATCTTGTCGTTCACGAGCTGCATCAGATCCTTGTCGGAGGACACGATGGTCGTGTGCGCGCCGCGATCGGATGCCTGCCGCGCATAGGTCGCGATGAGGTCGTCAGCCTCGAAGCCGCCCTGCTCCAGGCAGGGCAGGTCGAAGGCGCGCACGGCTTCGCGGATCAGCGCAAATTGCGGGATCAGATCGTCCGGCGCCGGCGGCCGGTGCGCCTTGTATTCGGGATAGATCTTGTTGCGGAAGGTGACTTCCGACTTGTCGAACACGATCGCCAGATGCGTCGGCCGGTTGTCGGCCGGCATGTCGCGCAACAGCTTCCACAGCATGTTGCAGAAGCCGAGCACGGCATTGACCTGCAAGCCGTCGGATTTGCGGTTCAGCGGCGGCAGCGCGTGATAGGCGCGGAAGATGTAGCCGGAACCGTCGACCAGGAAGACGTGATCGCCTTTTCCTGCCGCCTTGGCCGCGACCGGTTTGGCAGCAGCTGTCGCAGCTTGTTTGGTGTCGGCTTTGGCGGAGGTCTTCGGGGAGGTTTTTGGCATGGCCGCAATGTATGAATTTTTGCGGCAAAAGACAGCCTCGGCAGGCTGCAAATTTGGCGACTCGCACAGGCAAATCACGGCACCGGCGAAGGCCCCGAATTCAGGATAGGCAGCCTTCGATGAAGCTTGCCACTGCGCGCACGGCGGGTGTGTGGCGCAGGTCGCGATGGAGAACCAGCCAGACTTCGCGTCCGACGGGACGCCCGCCGACATCATGGCGCTCCAGCCGCGGGTCGGCCTCGCCCAGGAATTTCGGCAAGGCTGCCAGTCCAACTCCGGTTCTGGCCGCTGCGGCCTGGCTTTCGAGATCATTGGTGCGAAGCACGATCTCGCGCGCGCCGGCAAAGCGCATCAGCCAACGCTGTTGGGGAACCTCATCCATGCTGGCATCATAGGCGACGAAAGCAAAGGCGTGCGGGGCCGTCGCCTTCAGATAGTCGGGCGAGCCGTAGAGAGCGAACTCGAAATAGCCGATCTTGCGGGCGATCAGCCCAGGCTCGGTCGGGCGGGACAAGCGTAGCGCCAAATCGGCCTCGCGGCGATTGAGCGAGGCCGTACGCTTTTCGCCGATCAGCTTGATCGTGATGCCGGGATGCTGTTGTCGCAGCCTGATCAGCTTCGGCGCGATCAGGAGATTGGCGAGCGAAGGCGGCGCACTGATCGTGATCTCGCCGCCGAGCTCGGATTTCGAGGCCTGCACGGCACGCCCCACTGCAAATGCCGTCTCCGCCATCGGCGCGCCAATTTTGGCAATGCGCTTGCCGTCCTCGGTGAGCTCGTAGCTGCGCGGCCTGCGGTCGACGAGCTTGAGCGACATGGAGTCTTCCAGCGCGGCGACGCGGCGGGCCACGGTCACATGGTCGACGTTGAGGCTCCTTGCGGCGGCGGAGAGGGTCCCCTCGCGCGCGAGTGCCAGGAAATGCTGCAGATCGGTCCAGTCCATCTGTGCAAATTCTCGCAATGAGATCTCAGTATTGAGCAGTTTCGCAGATTTCTCGACCAATCCATAGTTTCTTCCGTCATCGACAGGAGAATTCGACATGACTGTGGTCGTGAGATTGAAGGCGCCCGGTGGCGTAGAGCAGCTCGAAGTGGAGAGCGTCGAGCTGCAGCCGCCAGGTCGCGGCGAAATCCGGCTGCGGCAGACCGCGATCGGCGTCAATTCCATCGACATCTATCACCGCATTGGTCTCTACCCGCTTCCGCCCGAGCGGATCCCCGGCGTCGAGGCGGTGGGCGTCGTTGCGGCGCTGGGGGCGGATGTGAACGGCCTCGAAATCGGGGATCGCGTCGCCTATGCGGGCGCGCCGGTTGGCGCCTATGCGTCCGAACGTAACCTGCCGGCCTGGCGGGCCGTGAAGCTTCCGGCAAGCCTGCCGGATGAGGCGGTCGCCGCAGCTTTCGTGAAGGGCATCACGGCCGACATGCTGCTCAATCGTGTTTTCCCCGTTGGTCAGCGGACGACGATGCTCGTTCATAGCGCCGCAGGAGGGCTCGGACAGCTTCTGACCCGATGGGCCAGTGCGACCGGTGCGGCCGTGATCGGGACGGTCGGTTCATCAGCGAAAGCCGACATCGCCCGCGCTGCCGGTGCGTCTCACGTGATCGTCGGCCGAGATGCCGATTTCGCCGCAGCAATCGCCGATCTCACCGCGGGACGCGGCGTCGATGTCGCCTATGACGGCGTCGGCGGAACAACGTTGCAGAAGACACTTGGCTGCGTGCGGCCATTCGGCGTCGTGGCGAGCATCGGGCAGTCGGCCGGGCCGATCCCGTCCGTCGATGTCAACGATCTCGGGCCGCGGCGCAGCCTGATGCTGGCGCGGCCGAGTGTCATGGCCCACATGAACGACGCCGATGCGTATCGCCGTTCTGCCGAGCGCGTGCTGTCCGCGATGGCCGACGGCGTGCTCCAGGTGAGCGGGAAACCCTACAATTTGCGGGAGGCGGCGCTGGCGCAGGCGGATCTCGAAGCGGGACGCACGACGGGAGCTTTGTATCTGCGGCCCTGAGCCGTCTATTCGGCCGCTTGCAACATCGGCCCGGCCTTCTTTGGCGCGATCCAGAATGCGCCGGGCCGCTCGAACAGGAAGTCGGCGTGCAGCCGGAGTGCGATCTGCCAGATCGCGAGCGAACCGAGCACGCCGACGATGGTGACGATCAGCGACACCGTACCGATATCGGCGATGAAACCGGTGTGCAGCAGAAATGTTCGTGTCGCCGCCATCGGCAGGAAGAAGGCGAGATAGATCACGATCGAATGCTCGCCGCAGAAGCGCAGGAAATTGCACCAATGCGCGCGGGCGAGCAGCGTGCCGATCGTGATGATCGCGCACGCGCCAGCGAAGCCGAGCACGAGTGAGACGATCTTCCACTCGCTGACGCCTGATACAACGAGGCCGGTGTTGACCAGCGCCCAGCCGGCAAGCGCCGCGAGCGCAAGCGCAGGATGGTTGCGCGCACGATCAGACAGGGCGAACACGTAAGGCGCAAACAGGTAGCCCGAATAGAAGTAGACGAAGCGCGCGCAGAACTCGTCGATCGCGGTCCAGCCGGTCGTGATGCGTGCGGTCTCAAGCGCGGCAGCCACAAGCCAGATCGCAAGCGGCGGGAATCTGCGTGTCAGTTTTGTGACGACGAAGAATACGGGCAAGAGGTAGATGAACCAGAGCGTGCCGAATGGCTCGATGAAAGATTCCAGATACAGCAGGCCGACGTCGCGCCAGCCGGTTTCAGCGGCAAATGCGGGCGCCTTGAAGCCGAACTGGATTGTCACCCAGACGACATAAAAATAAGCGAAATGCACAACCTTGCGGTCGAGATAGGTTCGCCAGTCCCGATCGATCACCAGCGGCAGGAACAGGCCCGAAATCAGAAAGAAGTCCGGCATCCGGAACGGCTTCGCGAAGGCCACCAGGACATGCATGAAACCGGTCTCGCCGGCGGCGAGCTCGACACCCAGCACCGAATGCATCATCACGACCATGACGATGCAGATGCCCTTGGCATAGTCGACCCAATCGACACGCACGGCAGCCGAGGCTTTGGGAAGCCCCCCGCTCGCAGCCGATGTGCCTGATGGTGCCATGTGTGTCTTTTCGAGTGTGTCTTTTCGAGTGTCTCTTTTCGAGGCGTGTTCCGCCCGATCCTGTGCAGGCGTGGGGCAGTGTGGCCCCCAGTGGTTTCCGACTTCTTTACCGGTACAAATTGCATGCCGGTTTGTGACCGCAGGCTGTTCCTTTCCGACGGGAAAATGCTAAACCGCCCCAAAGTTGGGATTTCGTTAACCAAGCCAAAACAGGGATTTTCATGCGCATCGCGATGATCGGAACGGGCTATGTCGGATTGGTGTCCGGAGCCTGCTTTGCGGATTTCGGTCACGACGTTACCTGCGTCGACAAGGACGAGAAGAAGATCGCGGCCCTTCATCGCGGCGAGATCCCGATCTATGAGCCCGGGCTGGACGAACTGGTCGCGACCAACGTCAAGGCAAAGCGGCTGAGCTTCACGACCGATCTGTCGAAGCCGGTTGCCGATGCCGACGCCGTGTTCATCGCGGTCGGCACTCCGTCGCGCCGCGGCGATGGCCACGCCGATCTCTCTTATGTCTACGCCGCCGCGAAAGAGATCGCGCAGTCGCTGTCCGGCTTCACCGTGGTGGTGACGAAGTCGACCGTGCCTGTCGGCACCGGCGACGAGGTCGAGCGCATCATCCGCGAAGCCAATCCGAATGCGGACGTGGTTGTTGCTTCCAATCCGGAATTCCTGCGCGAGGGCGCCGCAATCCGCGACTTCAAATTCCCCGACCGCGTCGTCGTCGGCACGTCCGATGAGCGCGGCCGCAAGGTGATGGGCGACATCTATCGCCCGCTGTCGCTGAACCAGGCGCCGCTGATGTTCACCGCGCGCCGCACGGCGGAGATGATCAAATACGCCGCGAACGCGTTCCTCGCGACCAAGATCACCTTCATCAACGAGATCGCGGATCTTTCCGAAAAGGTCGGCGCCAACGTGCAGGAAGTCGCGCGCGGTATTGGCCTGGACAACCGCATCGGCACGAAATTCCTGCATGCCGGTCCCGGCTTCGGTGGCTCCTGCTTCCCGAAGGACACCAAGGCGCTGATCAAGATCGCGCAGGACTACGACGTGTCCCTTCGCATCGTCGAATCCGTGCTCGCGGTGAACGAGAACCGCAAGCGCGCGATGGCGCGCAAGGTGAGCCAGGCGCTCGGCGGTAGCTTGCGCGGCAAGACCATCGCCGTGCTCGGCCTCACCTTCAAGCCCGACACCGACGACATGCGCGACGCGCCGTCGATCCCGCTGGTGACGGGCCTGCTCGACATGGGCGCCAAGGTGAAGGCGTTCGACCCGGTCGGCATGGAGCAGGCCAAGGGTGAACTCCCGAACATCATCTATTGCGAGGATGCCTATTCCTGCGCGGAAGGTGCCGACGCGCTGGTCGTCGTCACCGAATGGACGCAGTTCCGCGGGCTCGATCTTGACCGGCTCAAGAGCATCATGACGCAGCCCGTCGTCGTCGACCTCCGCAACATCTTCAGCCCCGAAGACATGGCTGGAGCGGGCTTCACCTATGAGAGCGTCGGCCGGCCGCCGGTCCAGGGTTGATAGCGACAGATTGTTGTTGACCGAAACCGTCATGGCCGGGCTTGCCGTCTTCGCCTAGGCTTCGCCGGCCCGATTCAGTAGGCCCGGCGAAGCATTCGCGGAGCCGGGACCCGGGCATGACGAACGGATAGACTTTTGCCCCGTAGCTTCGACACACCCTTGCCGATCGATGCCGTGCTCGACGATTTGTCGCGCACGCTCGATCAGCACAATGCGGCTGTGCTGGTGGCCCCTCCCGGCGCCGGCAAGACCACGCGGGTGCCGCTGGCGCTGCTCGATGCGCCCTGGGCGAGGGATAAGAAGATCATCGTGCTGGAACCGCGCCGGATCGCCGCGCGCGCCAGCGCCGACCGCATGGCCAAGTCGCTCGGCGAGCGCGCCGGCGAATCCGTTGGCTATCGCGTCCGCTTCGGCTCGAAGATTTCGCGCGCGACGCGCATCGAGGTCGTGACCGAGGGCATTTTCACCCGCCAGATCCTCGACGATCCCGAACTGTCCGGCGTGGCCGCCATCCTGTTCGACGAATTCCACGAGCGCTCGCTCGATGCGGATATGGGCCTGGCACTGGCGCGCGACGCGCAACTCGGCTTGCGCGAAGACCTGCGCATCCTCGTGATGTCGGCCACGCTCGACGGTGCACGTGTCGCAAAGCTTCTAGGCGAAGCGCCCGTCGTCGAGAGCGAGGGCCGCGCTTTCCCGGTCGAAACCCGCTATCTCGGCCGCAAGGCGGATGCGCCGATCGAGCGGCAGATGGCGGAGGCGATTGCCGCGGCCCTGCGCGCCGACAGCGGCTCGGTGTTGGCGTTCCTGCCAGGCGCGGCCGAAATCCGCCGCACACAGAATTTTTTGGCCGAGCGCGTGCGGGATGCCAGCATCGAGATCGTGCCGTTGTTCGGCGCGCTCGATGCCGCCGTGCAGGACCGCGCCATCTCGCCCGCGCCCAAGGGCATGCGCAAAGTGGTGCTGGCGACCTCGATCGCGGAGACCTCGCTGACGATTGAGGGCGTGCGCATCGTCGTCGATTCCGGCCTCGCCCGTGTGCCGCGCTATGAGCCCGATATTGGCCTGACCCGGCTCGAGACCGTGCGCGCGGCGCGTGCCGCCGTCGACCAGCGCCGCGGTCGCGCTGGCCGTACCGAGCCGGGCGTGTGTTACCGGCTGTGGGACGAGCCGCAGACGGCTTCGCTCGCGCCCTATACGCAACCCGAAATTTTGAGCGCCGATCTTTCCTCGTTGGTCCTCGATCTCGCCCAATGGGGCGTCGCGGATCCTTCGGCGCTCTCGTTTCTCGATCCGCCGCCGCAGCCGGCATGGAAGGAAGCAAAAAACCTGCTCGAAGAACTCAACGCACTCGATGGCGACGGTCGCATTACCGCGGAAGGCAAGAGCCTTCGTGCACTGGCGCTGCCGCCGCGGCTGGCGCGCATGATCGTGGATTCGCATCGCGCCGGTAGCGGCGAAGAGGCGGCTGAGATTGCGGCCATCCTCACCGAACGCGGGCTCGGCGGCGACAGCGCTGATCTCGAGCATCGGCGCGACCAGTTCCGCCGCGACCGTTCGCCGCGGGCCGCGAGCGCACGCGATCTCGCGCGGCGCTGGGCTTCGCAGGTCGCTGCGTCAGACAAGCCGGGGCAGCATGAGGATCTCTCGACCGGACTGATGCTGGCTTACGCCTTCCCAGATCGCGTCGCGCGCAATCGCGGCAATGGCAGTTTCGTCCTTGCCAACGGCCGTGGCGCCGCCGTGGAGCAGACTTCCTCGCTCGCTCGCGCGCCCTATATCGCGATCGGCGAGATGACGGGAACGGCCGCGAGCGGCCGCATCCTGCTCGCCGCGCAAATCGCCGAGGACGACATCGAGCGGCATTTCGCCGAACATATCGACACCACAGACGAGATTTCCTTCGATCGCGGCGCGATGGCGCTGCGCGCGCGGCGCAAGCGCGTGCTGCACGCGATCACGCTGTCCGAGGCCACACTGGCGGTATCGCCCTCGGAAGACACCGCACGCATCTTTGCAGACGGGCTCATCGCTGCCGGCCTCGACCGGCTGCCGTGGTCGAAGGCCGCCAAACAATGGCGCGATCGCGTGATGTTTTTGCGCAAGGCCGAGGGCGATGGTTGGCCTGATCTTTCCGACGACGGATTGATCGCGCGGCGTGATGACTGGCTGGTGCCGGCGCTCTACGACAAGATTGGACTGAAGGACATTTCCGCCGGCGATCTCTCCGATGCGCTGATGGCGCTGCTGCCGTGGGAGATGCGCGCGAGGCTCGATCGCGAAGCGCCGACGCATTTCGAGGCGCCGACAGGAAGCGTGCTCGCGATCGACTACGAGGCCGAGCAGGGGCCGACCATTGCGGTGCGGCTGCAGGAACTGTTCGGCCTTAACACTCATCCCTCGATCGCCGCCGGCAAGGTGCCGCTGGTGCTGGAATTGCTGTCGCCGGCGCAGCGCCCCGTGCAGGTGACGCGCGATCTGCCCGGCTTCTGGCGCGGCAGTTACGCGGCCGTCCGCTCCGACCTGCGCGGCCGCTATCCGCGCCACCCCTGGCCGGAGGATCCGGCGAGCGCGCTGCCGACCCGGCGGGTCAAGCCGCGCGGCACCTGACAATCCAGCGGGCGCATTAACCGTCCGCTCATCCTTTTCGTCAAAATAGCACCGGCTCTGCGGTGGGGTCGCTCGCAGACGGGCGTGCCGCGTGGTGAAATCGGGCTTTCCGGCTCGGAAGTGGTGTGATGCGTAACATTGTGATCTTCGCGGCCGTGATGATCGGCCTCGGTACATTCATGGCGCAGATGGCGGACAAGATGAGTGCCGCATCCGCCACGTCAGCCCCGCACACGACCGTCGCGGTGGCGGCCTCGGCGCCGGCCGGCAGCCGCAGCCTCAATATCCCGCGCGATGGTCGCGGTCACTTTCAGACCGAAGGTCGCATCGACGGTCAACGCATCGGCTTCATGGTCGACACCGGCGCCTCTGTGGTGGCGCTGAACGAGACCTCGGCCGCCCGCTTCGGCCTCCGTCCCTCGCGCAGCGAATATAATGCCACCGTCACCACCGCCAACGGCACCATCAAGGCCGCGCGGACCCGCATTGCCATGCTGGATGTCGGCGGCCTGATCGTGCGCGATGTCGATGCCATGGTGCTGCCGGATGCGGCGCTGTCCGAAAACCTGCTCGGCCTCTCCTTCCTCTCCCGCCTGAAGCGTTTTGAGTACGCCAACGGCCAGATGGTGCTGGAGCAGTAAATTCGGGGGGCGAGAGTCCCGAAGCCCTCAATATTGTTCTGATCAGGCCCCGCGGCTGGTAAGGTTTACCCGTTACCAAACTGCCGCAATTGTCAGCCATAAGCCTTCATTCCCGCCTTCCGTTGCAGCCCGGCATTCGCTAAGGCTGCATTTCATCCTGCCTTTTCACGAGATCGTCTCAATGTTTCCCAAGCCGAAATCCGTCTTGTTGCCCAACACTTACGCCTTCGAATCCGAGCCGATGGTGAAGCCCACCGGCTTTCGCGAGTACGACGCGCGCTGGTTGTTCCAGAAGGAAATCAACCTCATGGGCGTGCAGGCGCTCGGCATGGGGTTGGGGGCGCTGATCGCGGAACTTGGCGTCAAGCAGGAGATCGTCACCGGTCATGATTTCCGCGGCTATTCGGCCTCGATCAAATACGCGCTGATCTCCGGCCTGATGGCGGCGGGTTGCAAGGTGCACGACATTGGCCTCGCGGTGACGCCGATGGCCTATTTCGCGCAGTTCGATCTCGATGTGCCCGCTGTCGCGATGGTCACGGCCTCGCATAACGACAATGGCTGGACCGGCGTGAAGATGGGCGCAAACCGTCCGCTGACCTTTGGTCCCGACGAGATGACGCGGCTGAAGGAGATCGTGCTCAACGCCGATTTCAAGAACAAGGCCGGCGGCTCCTACCAGTTCCACGAGAATTATCCGGCGCGCTACATCGCCGACCTCACCAACCGCCCGAAGCTCAAGCGCAAGCTGAAGGTCGTCGCGGCCTGCGGCAACGGCACGGCCGGTGCGTTCGCGCCGCAGGTGCTGGAAGCGATCGGCTGCGAGGTGATCCCGCTCGATACCGAGCTTGACCATACCTTCCCCAAGTACAATCCGAACCCTGAAGACATGGAGATGCTGCACGCGATCCGTGACGCGGTGCTGCATCACAAGGCCGATGTCGGCCTCGGCTTCGATGGTGACGGCGACCGCTGCGGCGTTGTCGACAATACCGGCGAAGAGATCTTTGCCGACAAGGTCGGCGTAATGCTGGCGCGCGATATGTCGGCGATCCACAAGGATGCGCAGTTCATCGTCGACGTGAAGTCGACTGGTCTGTTCATCACCGATCCCGTCCTGCAGAAGCAGGGCGCCAAGACCGCCTATTGGAAGACCGGCCACTCCTACATGAAGCGCCGCACCAATGAGACGGGCGCGCTCGCGGGCTTCGAGAAGTCAGGCCACTTCTTCTTCAACAAGCCGTATGGCCGCGGCTATGACGACGGCCTCGTTTCGGCGCTCGCAATCTGCGACATGCTCGACCGCGCGCCGGGCAAGTCGATGGCCGACCTCAAGGACGCGCTGCCGAAGACCTGGTCATCGCCGACCATGTCGCCGCATTGCGCCGACGAGGTGAAGTATGGCGTCATCGACAAGGTGGTGAAGCACTTCGAGGAGTTGCAGGCGAAGGGCGCCAAGATCGGTGGCCAGGCGATCCGCGATCTCGTCACGGTCAACGGCGTGCGCGTCACTGTGGAGGACGGCAGCTGGGGTCTGGTGCGCGCGTCCTCGAACAAGCCCGAACTCGTCGTGGTCGTCGAGAGCCCGGTCTCCGAGCAGCGCATGCACGACATGTTCGCGATGGTGAACAGCGTGCTGGGCACGCATCCAGAGGTCGGCGAGTACAATCAGAAGATTTGAGTCGGCTGCAGAGCACTGACGCTTGCCGAGTCCACTACTGTCATCACCCGCGAAAGCGGGTGATCCAGTATTCCAGAGACGGCAGTTAGATACGGAGACGCTGAGGCGTACTGGATCGCCCGGTCAAGCCGGGCGATGACAGTTTCCGCGTGGCGCGCCTTACGCCGTCCGCAGCGACCCCAGGAAGCCATCCACCTCAGCCTTGAGACGCTCGGACTGCGAAGACAGTCCAGCAGCGGCCTGATGCATCTTCGAGGCGGCTGCACCGGCCTCGTCGGATGCCTTGCTGACGCTTGCGATGTTGTCGTTCACTTCGCGGGTACCGGTGGCCGCCTGCTGCAGGCTGCCGGCAATCTCGCGGGTCGCAAGGCCCTGCTGATCGACCGCGGTCGAGATCTGGCCGGAGATCTCGTCGATCTCGGCAATGGTCGCGCCGATCGCCTGGATGGCGTTGACGGCATCGCCCGTGGCGCTCTGAATGGTCTGCACCTGCGCCGAGATTTCCTCGGTGGCTTTTGCGGTCTGGTTTGCCAGCGCCTTCACCTCGCTTGCGACCACGGCAAAGCCCTTGCCGTGCTCGCCGGCGCGGGCGGCCTCGATCGTGGCGTTCAGGGCCAGCAGATTGGTCTGGCTTGCGATATTCTGGATCAGCGTCACGACCTCGCCGATCTTCTGCGTGCCGCTGGCAAGACCCTCGACGACCTGATTGGTGCGGCGAGCCTCGTCGGCAGCGCGGGCCGCGATCTCGGCGGAGCGGGCGACCTGCTGCGTGATGCTGTTGACCGATGCGGTGAGCTCCTCGGTCGCTGCTGCAACGGTCTCGACATTGCTGGACGCGCGGTTCGAGGCTGCGGCTGCAGCGGTGGTCTGGTGCGCGGTGTCGGTGCTGTTGCTGCTCATCGTCGATGATAGTTGCTGTACTTCACCCGCAGCGATCGCCACCGCCTGCACGATGCTGCCGATGCTGCGCTCAAAATTGCTGGCAAGCAGCTGCTTGGCTGCTTCGCGCTCGTCCTTGGCGCGCTGTTCGACGTCGTGGCGCTCACTGTTGGCGCGCGCTTCCGCGGCCATCGCGGTCTGTGCTTCGGCGGTTTTCACG
>JAEWHT010000035.1 GCA_023387695.1 Pseudomonadota bacterium
CGGTTAACGGTCAGCTTGGTCATGGCAACCGAAAGCGGTGGCTGCGCCGCCACCTTGCGAGCCAATTCCATGGCGGCATCGAAGGCGTGACCGGGATCAACCACCTGCTCGACCAGTCCCCATTGAAAGGCCTCATCGGCCGAGATTCGCTCGTCGGCCAGGATCACCGCCTGCTTGGTGCGGGCCGGTCCCATCAGATGCAGCATGCGCGGAATGCTCTGCCAGCTCATGTTCATGCCGAGCCCGATCTCGGGCACGCGCAGATGCGCATCGCTGCCCATGACGCGGAAGTCGAGCGCAACCGCAAGCGCGACGCCGCCGCCAACGCAGAAGCCTTCGATCGCTGCGATGGTGATCTGCTCCATTTCCTGCCAGGCGCGCGTCAGCCGCGGCCCGAGCTTGAGATGGCGCCGGAGCGCACCGAGGTCCATCTCCTTGCGCGAATGCCCTTCGGCGTCCTTCAAATCGAAGCCAGCGCTGAACGCGCCTGCGCTGCCCGTCAGCACCACCACTGACGTCGCGGCGTCGTCCTCAAAGCTGCGCGCCGCTGCAGTCAACTGGCGTAGTGCTTCCGGTGACAATGCGTTGATGCCGTCCCTGCGGTCGAACCGCACCACGGCGATCCGTCCCTCGGGCCCGAGGCCTTTCTCGATCTTGACGAATTCCTTCATGGGGCGTCTCCGAAGCTGATTTTCGTCGATGTTAGCGCACAAACGACGTCACGAATATGGGACCAATCACACAGCAACGAATCCTCGACAGGACAGCACCATGCGCCTAATCTTTTGGCCATGAGCCACGATCACGACCATCATCACCACGACGACGATCATTCGGAATTGTCGGAGACCGAGCTGCGTGTACGCGCGCTTGAGACGATTCTGACCGAAAAAGGCTATGTCGAGCCGGCCGCGCTCGATGCCATCATCCAGGCTTACGAGACCAAGATCGGCCCGCACAACGGCGCGCGCGTCGTCGCCAAGGCCTGGACCGATCCGGCGTTCAAGAAGGCGCTGCTCGAGGACGGCAGCAAGGCGATCGGCACGCTCGGCCATGTCAGCCGCGTCGGCGATCATCTTGTCGTGGTCGAGAACACGCCGCAGCGGCACAACGTGGTCGTGTGCACGCTGTGCTCATGCTACCCCTGGGAAATGCTTGGGCTGCCCCCGGTCTGGTACAAGGCCTCGCCCTATCGCTCGCGCGCGGTGAAGGATCCGCGCGGCGTGCTCGCCGATTTCGACGTGACGCTGCCGAAGGACATGGAAATCCGTGTGTGGGATTCCACCGCCGAGACGCGCTTCCTGGTGTTGCCGATGCGGCCCGCAGGCACGGAAGGCTGGAGCGAGGAGCAACTCGCTGACCTCGTGACACGCGACTCCATGATTGGCACAGGCTTTCCCAAGACGCCCGGAGCGCCGTCGTGAACGGCGTGCATGACATGGGCGGCATGGACGGGTTCGGCAAGGTCGAGCCCGAGGCCAATGAGCCCGTCTTCCACGAGGAGTGGGAATCCCGCGTGCTTGCCATGGTACGCGCGATGGGTGCCGCCGGCGCGTTCAACATTGATACCTCGCGCTTCTATCGCGAGAGCATTCCGCCGCATGTCTACCTCTCCAGCTCCTATTACAAGAAGTGGTTTCTCGGGCTTGAGGAGAATCTGATCGCGAAGGGCTACCTGACCCGCGAGGAAGTCGCCGCCGGCCACGCGATGCAACCCGGCAAGGCGCTCAAGCACGGCAAATTCGATCTCGCCAATGTCGAGCGCATCATGGTGCGCGGCAAGTTTGCACGCCCTGCTCCGGCGCCCGCCAAATTCAACATCGGTGATCGCGTCCGTGCCAAAAACATCCACCCGACCACCCACACGCGGCTGCCGCGCTATGTGCGCGGTCATGTCGGCGTCGTCGAGTTGAACCACGGCTGTCACGTGTTTCCGGATTCGGCGGCGATGGAGCTCGGCGAGAATCCGCAATGGCTCTACACGGTGGTCTTCGAGGGGCGCGATCTCTGGGGCGCGGACGGTGATCCGACGCTGAAGGTCTCGATCGACGCATTCGAGCCCTATCTGGATCCGGCGTGATGAGCAGCGCGTCCGCTGCCGCCGCGACGGCAGCCATTCCAAGCATTCCGCGTGATGACGACGGCCCGGTGTTCCGCGCGCCGTGGGAGGCACATGCGTTTGCCATGGCGCTGACGCTGCACGACCGTGGCGTGTTCACCTGGCCGGAATGGGCCGCCGCCTTGGCCTCCGAGATCAAACGTGCGCAGGCAGCCGGCGACCCCGACACGGGCGAGACCTACTATCTGCACTGGCTCGCCACGCTGGAAGGCCTCGTCGCACGCAAGGGCGTAGCCTCGATGGACACGCTGCATCGCTATCGCGATGCCTGGGACCACGCCGCCGATCGCACGCCGCACGGCAAGCCGATCGAATTGCGCGACGAGGATTTCGCGTAGGCCCGCGCTCGCGCTACAAACTCGTCATTGCGAGCGTAGCGAAGCAATCCAGAATCCCTCCGCGGTGGCAGTCTGGATTGCTTCGTCGCAAGAGCTCCTCGCAATGACGGTGGGGCTACTTCTGGGCCACGAACTCCCGCCAGCCCTTCGCCCGCAGGCTGCAGGCCGGGCACTCCCCGCACCCATAGCCCCAATCGTGTTGCGCGCCGCGTTCGCCGAGATAGCAGGTGTGCGACTGCTCGCGGATGAGGTCGACCAGCGCATCGCCGCCGAGGTCATGCGCCAGCTTCCAGGTCGCGGCCTTGTCGATCCACATCAGCGGCGTATGCAGTTCGAATTTGCGGGCCATGCCGAGCGACAACGCAGCCTGCATGGCGCGAATGGTGTCGTCGCGACAATCGGGATAGCCGGAATAGTCGGTCTCGCACATGCCGCCGACAATGTGGGTGATGCCCCGGCGATAGGCGAGCGCCGCGGCGAAGGTCAGGAACACCAGATTGCGGCCGGGCACAAAGGTGTTCGGCAGCCCGTCGGCGCCCATCTCGATCGCGACATCGCGCGTCAACGCGGTCTCGGACACAGCGGCCAGCGTCGGGATCGACAGAGTATGGCTCTCGCCAAGTTTCGCGGCCCAATCGGCGCGCAGGCCCTTGATGCCCTCGAACAGCCGGTCGCGGCAGTCGAGTTCGACGGCGTGACGTTGCCCGTACTCGAACCCCAGCGTTTCCACGCGGGCAAAGCGACTCAGCGCCCAGGCAAGGCAGGTGGTGGAATCCTGGCCGCCGGAAAACAGCACCAGCGCGGTTTGTGATGAAAATACGTCGCTCATGGCCCGCGCTTTAGCACCGTCGAACGTATCAGCCAATCGGTGGAAATCGGCGTGTTCCGGCGCGCGCCGCTGGGAACGGCGGCTGGCTTTTGGCATAAGGTTTCGGACCCAGGAGACTACCCCGCAATGACCCCTTCCCGCGACATTTCCCGCCTGATCGAGATCATGGCGGCGCTGCGCACGCCGGTGACCGGCTGCCCCTGGGACCTCGAGCAGGATTTTTCGACGATCGCCCCCTACACGATCGAGGAAGCCTATGAGGTGGTCGACGCCATCGACCGCGACGATTTGCGCGAAGAGCTCGGCGACCTCCTGCTGCAGGTCGTGTTCCACGCCCAGATGGCCTCCGAGCAGAACGCTTTTGCCTTTGGTGATGTCGTCGAAGCCATCACCCGCAAAATGATCCGCCGCCATCCGCACGTCTTCGCCGACAAGGAGGGCAACCTCGCCTCCTCCCACGTCAAGGAAGTCTGGGACCGTATCAAGGCCGAAGAGAAAGCCGAGCGCGCCGCGCGCCGCCCGCCGGAGGCGACGCCAGCGCGCAAATCGCTGCTGTCAGGCGTCAAGGCCGGCCAGCCCGCGCTGACCCGCGCGATGGAGCTGCAGCGCAAGGCCTCCACCGTCGGCTTCGATTGGAACGACCCGCGTGCAGTCCTGCAGAAGATACGCGAAGAAGCCGACGAGATCGAGGCGGCGCTGGATCGTAACGACAAGCAGGAGATCGCGGAAGAGACCGGCGACCTGATGTTTGCGCTGGTCAACCTCGCCCGCCATGTCGACGCCGATCCGGAAGCCGCGCTGCGCGCGACGAACGCCAAATTCGAGCGGCGGTTTGCCTATATCGAGCGAATGCTGGAAGCGCAGGGCCGCACGCTGGAACAGGCGTCGTTAGCCGAGATGGATGCGCTGTGGAACGCGGCCAAGACCGCCAGCTGATCAGAGGATACGCAGTGGAGATCAGGCAGGACGATCCGAAGGCGCCTCACGTCGCCGAGTTGCTGGCGCATCACCTCGCGGAGCTACAGAGCGTCATGGGCGAGCACGCGCAGGCGCTCGATGCGAGCGGACTCTCGGCAGCATCCGTAACGTTCTGGACCGCATGGCAAGACGGCGTGTTGGCTGGCTTCGGAGCCCTCAAGCAGCTCGATGCGACGCATGGTGAGGTGAAGTCGATGCGTGCTGCGCCCACGGCCCGACGGACCGGAGCCGGCCGCATGATCCTGAATCACATCATCTCTGAAGGCCGCAAGCGAGGCTATGCGCGCCTTAGCCTGGAGACGGGTACCGCCCCGCTCCATGCGCCCGCGATCGCGCTCTACCGTAGCGCCGGCTTCGTCTCCTGTGAGCCGTTCGCCGGCTATCAGGCGAGCCCGCACAACCAGTTCATGAGCCTCGATCTGTCCAGGTAATCGGATGCGTAGCCCGGATGGAGCGCAGCGAAATCCGGGAGCAGTCCATCCAGAGCGCGGATCCCGGATTGCGCTTCGCTCCATCCGGGCTACGAAGTGCGACCTCAGGCCGACGGGTGTATGTCAGAGCAACGTGCCGCGCAGAATGACGGCTGCAACCCCGAAATAGATCACCAGCCCCGTCACGTCGACAAGGGTCGCCACGAACGGCGCAGACGCGCTTGCCGGATCGAAGCCGATCCGCTTGAGGATGAACGGCAGCATCGATCCCGACAGCGATCCGAATGTCACGATCCCGACCAGCGCGGCGCCGACGGTCACGGCGACCAGGCCCCAATGCGGGCCGTAATCGAACAAGCCAAGAGTCTGCCAGAGCGTGATCCTGACAATGCCGATCACGCCGAGAATGGCGCCGAGCGTCATGCCGGTCGGCAGCTCGCGCAGGGCAACGCGCCACCAGTCACGGAGCCGTACCTCGCGCAGCGCCAGCGAACGGATCAGCAGCGAGGTGGCCTGCGATCCGGAGTTGCCGCCCGAACTCATGATCAAGGGGATGAAGAGCGTCAGGACGATCGCCTTCTCGAGTTCGCTTTGGTAACTCTGCATCGCTGTGGCCGTCAGCATTTCCGACAGGAACAGCGCACACAGCCAGCCGCCGCGCTTCCTGATCATCTCGACAAAACTGATGCGCAGGTACGGCTCATCGATCGCTTCCATGCCGCCGAACTTCTGGGCGTCCTCGGTCGATTCCTCGACGATGGCATCGATGACGTCGTCGACGGTGACGATGCCGAGGATGTGGCCGGGCCCATCGACGACCGCGACCGCGAGCACGTCGTAACGGGAGATCAGCCGCGCCGCCTCCATGCGATCGGCTTCCGGCGAGACCATCAATGGCCGCCGCGCCGGCGCGGCCGTCAACACATTGGCGTGCGGATCGCCCGAGATCAGGCGCCGCAGCGGCACGGCCTGAATCAGCGTCTTCGTGGCGGGATCGACGACGAAAATCGAATAGACGGTCTCGCGGGTGCGCTCGACCATGCGAATGTGATGCAGCACCTCGGCAATGGTCCAGGTCGAGGGCACGCTGACGAACTCGGTCGTCATGATGCTGCCCGCGCTGCGCTCAGGATAGGCCAGCAGCCCGGAGATGACGGTCCGCGTCTCCGGATTCAGCCCGTTCAGGAGCGTGGTGCGCAGCGGCTCGCTCAACTCCTTGAAGATGTCGGCGGCGCGGTCGTCGGAGACGCCCGACAGCAGCGCGATCGCCGTCTCGCGCGGCAGTTCCGTGAGGATCTCGCAAGTGTTGGCAAGCCCCGGCAGATCGAGCACCTCGACCGCCTTCTCGGCGGGCAAGGATCGCAGCATGGCCGCAGCCTTGTCGGGTTCAAGGGCGTTCATTGCCTCGACGATGTCGGGGGCACGCTCCAGGGAGAGATCCCCCGTTCCGCTGCCGAGCTTGTCGCTCGCATTCTGCATCGGTAGTCCCTCACCTCTGGGTCCGGAGGGCAATGGACCAAGGCGCGGCCGATTTCAAACAGAAAGTGCGGCAGCCTGCCGCAGCTACGATGTCATGCTGGTGTCATGTTTGGCGGAGCCAAGTTGGCCGACACGCTATCGCACGCCGCCCCCGATCGAGGCTGACCTAGCTCGCCTGCGGAACCGCATCGAAGCGGCGTATCACGATGTCCCGCTTGGTCTCGTCCACCCGAACGGTCATATCAAAACGACCGTCGTGCAGCTCCTTCGCCAGCACCTCGGAATTACGGTGCAGCCAGGAGATTCCGGCGCCGTCAGCGGCGTCGATAGAAAGATCGAGCGTGGTGCGCTTGGCGGCGAGCCGTTCCTCGATTGCGGCCAGCAGCGCGTCGATCCCCTCGCCCGACACGGCCGAGACCAGCATGGCCGGATGATCTTCCGGCCGGCGCGCGGCGATGTTGAGAAGCTCTTCGCGTTGCTCGGCATCGTAGCGATCGATCTTGTTCCAGACCTCGATGATGCGGCCGGAGTCATCAGGGTTGATGCCGAGCTGGCGCAGTACGGCGTCGACGTCGCTCTGCTGCGCCTCGGCATCCTCGTGCGAGATGTCGCGGACGTGCAGGATGACGTCGGCCTCCAGCACCTCCTCCAGCGTCGCGCGGAAGGCGGCGACAAGCTGGGTCGGCAGATTCGAGATGAAGCCGACCGTGTCTGACAGCATCGCCTTGCCGCCATGCGGCAGCGTCAGCGCGCGCAGGGTCGGGTCCAGCGTTGCGAACAGCATGTCGGCGGCCTGCACATCGGCACGCGTCAGGCGATTGAACAGCGTCGACTTGCCGGCATTGGTGTAGCCGACCAGCGCGACGACGCGATACGGCACACGCTGGCGTCCGGCGCGGTGCAGGCGCCGCGTCGCCTGCACCTTCTTCAGCTCACCCTCGAGCTTGGTGATGCGCTCCTGGATCAGGCGGCGATCGGCCTCGATCTGCGTTTCGCCCGGACCGCCCATGAATCCGAAACCGCCGCGCTGACGTTCAAGATGGGTCCACGACCGCACCAGGCGCGAGCGCTGGTAGTTGAGATGGGCGAGCTCGACCTGGAGCGAGCCTTCCTTGGTCTTGGCGCGGCGGCCGAAGATTTCAAGAATGAGGCCGGTGCGGTCGAGCACCTTGGCGTGCAATTCCTTCTCGAGATTGCGCTGCTGGATCGGCGCCAACGCGCAATCCATGACCACCAGCTCGACATCGAGGCTCTTGGCGAGCGCCGCGATCTCCTCGACCTTGCCCTTGCCGATATAGGTCGCGGGCCGGATCTGGCTGATCGGCGCGATGATGGCGTCCGCAATGACGAGGTCGATCGCGCGCGCGAGGCCCGCGGCTTCATCAAGCCGGGCCTCGGCATCGCGCAGAACTTGACTGGAAGAGGCATGGCTCTCCGATTGCGCGTCGGCACTGCCCGCGCGCGCACGCAAATAGGGGCCGATGACAAGCACCCGCCCCGTCTGCTTAGCCCCTGCCGACCGCGGACGGTCAGCATCCCCGTCGAAATTCCGGGGGTCCAATCAGATCACTCTCAAGCCGGCTGGTCCTCGCCGCCTTCGAACAGCTGGATCGGAGCGCCCGGCATAATGGTCGAGATCGCGTGCTTGTAGACGAGCTGCGAATGACCGTCGCGCCGAAGCAGCAAACAGAAATTGTCGAACCAGGTCACGATGCCCTGGAGCTTCACTCCGTTGACCAGAAAGATCGTCAGTGGCGTTTTGGTTTTGCGAACGTGGTTGAGGAAGGTGTCCTGCAGGTTTTGTGCGCGGTCTGCCGCCATTGTTTTTTTCTCGCTTTGAGTTTCTTGTTATTGCGCCGGTCGCGACCCTGTTTTCGAAATGGGCCTTCGTCCGGTTGCCGTCCCTCATGAGATCCCCCTCGGAGGAACGGCTGCTCGATTAGAGGACAGGTCGAGTTATTAGGCAAGCTGCTTCAGGCGGCAGACCCCGACCGTTTTCTCCGAAAAATTACGGAAATAGATGATTTTTCTCAGCTATCCCGGAGTGCGTCGGATGCTACCCGACGCCGAGTGCCTTCAACTTCCGGTGTAGCGCCGACCGTTCCATGCCAACAAACTCGGCCGTACGAGAAATATTTCCTGAGAAACGGCTGATCTGGGCAATCAAATAGTCGCGCTCGAAGACCTCGCGGGCCTCACGCAGCGGCAGGCCCATGATGTGCTCGCCATTGTTGCTGGTCGGCATTGCCGGCACCATCGAGCCGACGTCCTGCGGCAGCATGTCGGCGGTGATGATCACCTCCGGTCCGCCGGCGGCCAGAATCATGACTCTCTCAACATTGTTGCGGAGCTGACGCACATTGCCGGGCCAGACATGCGATTGAAGCACCGCCATCGCATCCTGGCCGATCTGGCGCTTCGGCAGGCCGCTGCCGGCGGAAATCTGCTCCATGAAGTAATCGATCAGCTCCGGAATGTCCTCGCGCCGCTCCGAAAGCGCGGGAACGCGGATCGGCACCACCGAGAGCCGATGATAGAGGTCCTCACGGAAATGGCCGGCGGCGATCTCCTCTTCGAGATTGCGCGCGGTCGACGAGATGATGCGAACGTCGACCTGCACCTTGGCCGTGCCGCCGACGCGCTGGAACGACTGTTCGACCAGCACGCGCAGGATCTTGTTCTGGGTCTCACGCGGCATGTCCGCGATCTCGTCGATGAACAGCGTGCCGCCATGGGCTTCCTCGAGTGCACCCGGCTTGCGCGCATGCTCGCCGTTGGACTGCTCGATGCCGAACAGTTCGTGCTCCATGCGCTCCGGCGTGATCGCGGCCGCATTGATGACCACGAAGGGGCCGTCGGCGCGGCCCGACGCCGTGTGCAGCGTGCGCGCGGTCAGCTCCTTGCCGGCGCCGGCGGGGCCGACGATCAGGATGCGGCTGTTGGCTTTCGCCGCGCGCTCGATGGTCTGGCGCAACTGGTTCATGCTCGGCGAGCGCCCGACGAGCTGGCTCGCGCTCGGCGCAAGCTGCTTCAGCTCCTTGACCTCGCGCTTGAGGCGCGAGTTCTCCAGCGCGCGATTGGCGACCAGGATCAGCCGGTCGGCCTTGAACGGTTTCTCGATGAAATCATAGGCTCCGCGCTTGATCGCCGCGACGGCGGTCTCGATGTTGCCGTGGCCCGAGATCATCACCACCGGCAAGTCGGCATTGTCCTTCTTGACCTGCTCCAGCAGCTGCAAGCCGTCGAGCTTCGAGCCCTGCAGCCAGATGTCCAGGAACACCAGATGCGGCCGGCGGTTGGCGATTTCGGCCAGCGCCGAGTCGCTGTCACGCGCGGTCCTGGTGACGAAACCCTCGTCTTCGAGAATGCCCGCGACGAGATCCCGAATATCGGCCTCATCATCGACAATCAGAATTTCACTTGCCATGGGTCGCGCCTGTCTTGTCAGCTGCCTGTTGAGGCTTCGATTTTCGTTGAATCATTGGTCTTTTCAGCCGGCTCTTTGGTTTCAGCCGCCGGTTGTTTTGTTTCCTGCGCCGCGGCGGAATCCTTGAGCGCCTGCGACATCATCGCCGACGCCGTCTCGGCTCCCTCGGCCTTCTTGGCCTGGCCGGAGACCGCAAAGCGCATCCGCATCCATGCGCCGCGCTGGCCTTCGCGGAAGTCGGAGGCGTCCTTGAGCTCGATGCGGCCGCCATGGTCTTCCAACACGCGGCCGACGATGGCGAGGCCAAGGCCTGTGCCCTTGGCGCGCGTGGTCACATAGGGCTCGAGCAGCCGCGAGCGCGCGACCTTGGGCAGGCCGATGCCGTTATCGACAACGTCGATCAGGACGTCCTCGTCCTCGCGCGACACCACAACGTCGATGCGACCCTTGCCACCGTCCTTGCCAAGTTCCTCCGGCGGCACCTGCTCG
Organism: Pseudomonadota bacterium; assembly: GCA_023387695.1. Lineage (GTDB taxonomy): Bacteria > Pseudomonadota > Alphaproteobacteria > Rhizobiales > Xanthobacteraceae > Bradyrhizobium. The sequence continues at coordinate 10,091 of JAEWHT010000035.1, forward strand.
ATCGCCTCGGTCGCGTTCTTGACGATGTTGGTGACCGCCTGCGAGATCAGCCGCCGGTCGAACTGAGCGCGCAGCGGATCTTCCTTGAACTCGGCCTCGATATCGAGCTCGGGATGGGCGACCTTCATCAGGAACACCGCCTGCCGCACGGTATCGGCGACATCCTCGCCTTCCATCACGGGTTTGGGCATGCGCGCAAAGCGCGAGAACTCGTCGACCATGCGGCGGATGTCATCGACCTGGCGCACGATGGTGTCGGTGCACTGGTCGAAGATCTGCTTGTCCTTGGCCTCGGTGATGTCCTTGCCGAATTTGCGGCGGATGCGCTCGGCCGAAAGCTGGATCGGTGTCAGCGGGTTCTTGATCTCGTGCGCGATGCGGCGCGCGACATCGCCCCAGGCCGAGGTGCGCTGCGCCGAGACCAGTTCAGTGATGTCGTCGAGCGTGATGATGTAGCTGTCGTGCGGCTGGTTCTTCTCGGCGCTGACCCGCACCGACAGATTGCGCTCGGCCCCATCGCGCGTAATGGTGATCTGTCCCTGCACCAGGCGCTGGGTCCCGTCCCGTGCCGCCTGCATCATCTCGTCGAGCTCCGGCAGCACATCGGAGAGCGGATGGCCCAGCGTCTCGGCCTCCGAATGCCCGATCAGCTTCTCGGCGGAACGGTTGAGAATGCCGACGCTGCCCGAGGTGTCGACGCCAATGATGCCTGCGCTCGCCGATGACAACACGGCCTCGATGAAGCGGCGGCGGCTGTCGATGAGGTCGCTGGCGTTGACGAGCTCGTCGCGCTGGCTGCGCAATTCCTGCGTCATCTTGTTGAAGGTCTCGCCGAGTTGCGCGAGATCGCCTTCCGATTTGTGCACGGGCACCTGGACATGCAGGTCGCCTGTCGAGACAGTGTTGGCTGCGTTCATCAACCGCCTGATCGGCGACACCAGCGAGTTTGCGAAGTTGAGCCCAATCAGCACCGAGGCCATCAAGATGGTCAGCGCGATCACCGCGAACATCAGCGCGAACGCGACCTGGATGCCGAGCTTGCGCGACTCGATCTGCGCGTATTCGGCGACGCTCAGCTCGGTCTGCCGGAGTTGGGAGACAACCCTCGGATCAAGCGGGCGAGCGACGTAAAGGAAGGTATTGGTATAGCCCTTCAGCCTGATGACGGCGGCCACCAGATTTTGGTCGGGCAAGACCGCGATCTCGGGCTCATTCTCATTGACGTTCTGAAGAAATTCCGGCGCAGGCGGTGCGAAGGCGAGCGGGACGCCGCCGGTCTCTGCCGACAGGATCGGATTGGCGTCCTTGCCCATCAGCATCGCGCCCGGCAGGTTGCGGGCTGCTGCGCTGGAGGTCAGAAGCTGCAGGAACGACTGCCGATCTTGGTCAAACAGCTGCGGAACGCGCGAGACGTCGGCGGCCATGCCGAGAATGTCGCCGCGAATGACTTGCGCGTGCTCCTGCACATAAGCGCGCGCAATGATCAGCGAGTTCTGGATGACTTCTTTAGTCGGTCCCGAGAACAACCGGTCGAGGCCGCGCTCGATCGTGACATTGGCGACGACGGAAACCAGCACCGCCGGCAGCACGGCGACGATCGAGAACAAGCTGACGATCTGGACGTGCAGCCGCGCCGCGGCCCGCCCTCGCCGGCGGGCCTGGATCATCTGCCAGACCTCACGGACGATGATCCCGATCAGGAGCAGGATGGTGCCGGCATTGATCGCCAGGAAGGAGCTGACGACTTCGCGGGTCGGCTCGATTCTGGTCAGACCGGTCAAAACCAGGAAGGTCAGAAGCGCCGACAGCAACGCCAGGGCAACGGCAAACGGACCCAGCCAGCGTCGCACCGACCAGCGCCGGGGCTCTTCGGCGAGGGCCGTGTCAAAGGATGCGGCCGAGGTGTCTGCGCTGGTCATTCCGGGCAATGGGGTGCTGAAAACGGGGTCCGCGCCTGGCGGATACTGATGTATTCGTACCACATTGTTGCCGAGACGCGACAGTGTCAAATAGCCACGCGATCTCAGCAACTTACCAAATTCAACTTCTTCTTTTGGCCACGATTTACCAACTGCGGGAGTTGCGAGTCGATGGCTCTTCTTCGGGGAGTACGGTGTCGATTTTTGGGCCGGGTTCGGCGTCAGTTCCGCCGCTCGACAAGGCCGCCCGCCATCCGGGTCTACATCTGCTATTACCAGTTGAGGGCAGCCCACGAACTCAAGCGAGCCTTGCAGGAGATCGGTCACGCCGTGTAGGTTCCATGAGTTTCAAAAGCTGGGGGAATTGTCATGAGACTGGCATTGGCCTGTGCGGCATTAGCTCTGTTCGCAAGCGCCGCGAACGCCCAGACCTGCAATACATTTGGTAACACGACGACCTGCTCTAACGGCGTCTCGGCACAGCGCTTCGGCAATACAACCACGTTCAGTGACGGCACATCGGCCCAGCATTTTGGGAACACAACCACGTTTAGCGACGGCACATCGGCCCAGCGCTTTGGCAATACCACGACCTACAGCAATGGAGTTACGTCTCAGACGTTTGGAAACACGACCACATTTAGTGATGGTCGTACCTGCCAACGCTTCGGAAACACGACGACCTGCAATTAATCAAGGAGGCCGCCCCGGTGAGCGGCCCTTTCATCCGTGGTTATCCACACCACGAGCGGCAGTGGCTTCGCGTCGTTCCAACCTACCCGGAATTGACGATTTGACTCTGCGCTGGCACGGGCATTCTTGCCGGGATGCCTTGGCGTCGAAAACCTGCGAGATGGCTCCGTTACTGGTCCGGCCCCGTTGATCGGAATACCGGATTTAAGACCGTCCTGGTCTATTGCTGCGGGCCGCCCAAGCTGCTCAACGGCTACCATAGCTGCTGCAAGCACAACGGTCGCATCAAGATCGCCGATCTCCCGGATTGGGACTGGTACGACATCAGCGCCCATTTGAAGTGTTCCGTCTGCGGCACAGTCGGCTATGTCGATACGCGGATGGATTGGAGCGAGGTGATCGATTTCAACAAGGGCATCTCCTAAACCGGATGTTGCTGGCACGGCGAAGACCCGCAGAGCGGGACCTAAGGACCATCTGTGGCTAGCCTCCGCTTCAACGCATGGATTAGGTCAGCCGAGCGCTTAAATCTGCTCCGATAGCGCTTCCGCACGACTGCCTCGGTCATGATCAGCGGGCTCTTAGGAATGCTGCTTGCCGACGCGAGGATGTAGTCGAGCGGCTCCTTATTCTGCCCGTCCAGCCTGACCACAACGGCGATACCAGGACGTTGCTTAGAGCTACGCCGCAAGGTCCATGTTAGACCGTGTCTCTGGTGATTTTGCCAACTCCTGACCACTCGCAGCGAAATGAACGACCCATCCCTAACGGCCAACCGACCTCCGGCCCGCTCGTCAATGAAATGAGGCTTTACGCTCGGTAAGGCGGCAGCGATCTCGGCAGCAAGTTGCTTGAGCAGGTTCTTGCGGTCGTCTCTGGTCTCAAGATAGCGGTAGTCGCCATCAGGCGTGTAGCCGATCAACGCATAGGCGTTCCGAAGGCTGCCAAACCGGCGCCAATAGATATCAGCGCTGGGTACTCCTTTCGCCCGATTGATTGCATTAGCAGACAGTCTGCCCCGACGAAGTTGCAAAACCCGTAGCTTCTTGAGCAATTCGTCGGATGACAGCCGGTGTCGCAATCTACGCTCAATAATTTGCTGCGCTTCGTCGAATATCTTGCGTGATACAACTGGCTCAAGCGCCCCTTCCCGTCTTACCCACTTGGCTTTGTTGTTAATGACGCGCCGTCCTCGCAGGTAGTTCGATGTCCGAAAGTAGACGGCGTTGCCAATGTAATTCTCATTCCGAAGGATGCGCCCGATCATCTGGAGGTTCCAAGGCACGCCGAGATGATTGGCGACGCCGCTCGCGTTCAGTTCGCGAGCGATAGCAGTTTCCTCCTTTCCGCCAACGAAGCTCTCAAAAATCGATCGCACGATTGCAATTTCGTTGGATGGACCAGGCCGCAGCACCACTCTGTCCGTCTGCAATACCTTCTGCTGACCACGCTCAAGGAAGCCTCTTGATTTTCCGGTCGAGTCGATGAGTTCTCGGCGCAACGCAAAGCCCGGCCGACCGCCCACCCAATAGCCAAGCCCAGCGATCCGACTCTGCCCTGCAAAGACCTTTGACGACTTATCGCGGCTGTCCTCCGCCGCAATCATGCGTTTCATGTTCTTCCAGAGGCCAGAGATTGGGCTCCCATCGTTCTCGAACACTTCGGCGCAATAGATTACCTTCACGCCAGCCAGCTTACAGATGAATTCATAGTAGGCGCTTTCATCCGTATCTTGAAAACGCCCCCAGCGACTGACGTCTCGTACCAGAACATTCGCGAAGTCAACGGAGCCCGATTGAACGTCCTTGAGCAGGCCGATGAGCCCCTGGCGGTTTTTAATCCTCAGCCCACTTATGCCTTCGTCGATATACGTTCGCACAATCGTAAGCCGATGGTCGGCTGCGTAGCTCGCGATCACGGCCATCTGATTTGCGATCGAGTATTGCTGCCGATCCGTGGACATCCGGATGTACTGGGCCGCGCGAAGCTCTTGCTCCCGACGTCGCGGCAACCTTGCATTCTGAACAGTGAGTGCCGTTCCCATGGAACGTCCAAACTGCTGGCGAGGTCCAGCCCTTCCTATGACTTAATGCACGCACACCGCATCAATGTATTGGTCGCCCGCTGGCGAGTTCGTCCGGTTTGTAATTCTGAAAGCGCCACCGCATTCATTCTTCAATAGCTCGATGGCGTTCTGTTCGTTGATTGCATGGTTGATGCCGCCAACGTAGTAGGTGATCTCTATGTTTTCGCCTGTGTGATAGACGACGGACGCCTGCTTGAAGACCGTCGCTTGAACAATGGGATTGTTGCCGTTGCCATCGGACACGCATCCTGCCAGTTGGCACGCTATTGCAGCGCAAAACAAAAGAACCCGGCCCCTCATCCAATCCATTCCCCCTGATTTGCCGGGATTAAGCAACAATTTTCGGGGCTTGCAAAGGGGCCGGATATCCTTCTGGTTGTTGCCCCATCGAGCTAGAGCGAACCGCCGTAATGGAATAACTGCGAACTAGTGACCTACGGTGTGCCGGGTAATACATCACGGCTTTGAGGTCTATAAGATATCCTGCGATAGAACGAGGCTGGAGGTAGCCCTTATGGATAAAGTCTACCAAGTTTTTATCAGCTCAACCTTCGCCGATCTCAAGGAAGAGCGGCAACAAGTCTCCAATATACTCGCGAAAGCGGGATACCTAGCAGCCGGTATGGAGTTGTTTCCCGCGAGTGACGAGCAGCAGCTTGAATACATCCAGCGCGTAATCGATCGCAGCGACTATTACGTCGTAATCGTCGCCGGACGATATGGGTCAACGGCCGACGATGGGAAAAGCTTTACCGAGAAAGAATTCGAGTACGCATATTCTAAGGGAATACCTGTCCTAGCCTTTCTGCACTCGAACCCTCGCGGGTTGGCAGTTGAGAAGACCGATGAAGACCCGCAGAAGGCTACACTTCTTCAGAACTTTCGAGACCGACTTAAAACGGGGAGACTGGTCGAGTTTTGGACGGAGGGCAGCGACCTCTGTGCCAACGTATTGATTGCTGTGGCAAACTCCACAAATCTAAAACCACGCCCTGGTTGGATACGAGGTGATCAAGCGATCGATCCAAAAGTCCTGCAAGACATGGAGCGATTGCGAATTGAGAATACCGAGCTACGCCAGAAGCTCTCGGAACTCGGAGGGGAAACCCTGACATTCGATCCGACGCTCGTCGGGCCGAGTGACAGCATGCGGCTAGTGGTACAAGTTTCCGGCCAGCAATATCCCTCAACGTTTGAAGTCGCCATCGGGGACCTGTTTATCGCAGTTTACGATCAGATTTTGGCGGGACTTCCAGAAGGACAGATGGGCTACCACCTTGGCGTGGCCGTAGCGAAATTCGCGAAGATATGGACCGGAAACCAGCATTATTCGATGGTGTCAGAAAGCGTGGCCGAGCTTAGACAACAGTTGGAAGCCCTTGGATTATTGAAGGCGGTTTCTACGCGCAGCCCGACCGGCACCGGAGCTTTTTTTATATCGTGGACGACCACAGAAAAAGGCAGAAAGTTCGCCGCTCTGCGAAATGCGAAGAGAAAAATGGACCCGAGCAGCTAACTCTACGTGGGACACTCGTACAGGGCTTTTCCCAAATTCCATCAGATTTCAAGCGAAAAGCGCAATACACGAGTGATCCCGGCATGCGTGACCATAACAGGCCGACTTGCGCCCCCGATGATAACGGCCTCGGTGATAGCATGGGACAGAATGCGCTCGCCCTCCCCGATCTCCTCGACCTTATAACCGGCATCGGCGAGTTCGTCCGACAATGTCGAACCGGGCAGCACATCAATCGTTACGGCCGAAGCGCCTGCCGTCGAGGTCACCCATCCGCCGCGATCGGTCACAAAGGCGACCATCTCGGCAAAGCGCTCCTTTCGATTTTTGATCGGCTGGACGTCCCGGCCGGGAGCGAACTTCTCCGTCATTGCTCCACGACCTCATTCACAAACTCGACGACGGCGTCGCAATAGGCCTGCAAGGCTTGCTTGATGCCAGCATGGTCTCGATGATGCCCGGCATGGATGAAGTTCCGGCAGCGGATCATGACGACGTTATGCAAATGATCGACTTCCGCCAGCCTCATTTCCTCGATCGTCGGGATACCCATATCAATGGACCGTGATCGTCACCCGGCGCGCGGCATGCTCGCCGAAGAAGCGGCGGACCTCATCGGTGATCTCGGCGACGGTCATGTCAGGCGCGCGATCCGACGTCATCGGCCGTAGCTCCTCGCAGAAGCTGCCGATCAGGTGGCAGATATGGGCGTCAATCTCGCTGTTCGGGTGGTACCGCATCAACCGCGCTCTCGTTCCGGGTAGAGCCCCGCCTGCCGCATCCGTTGCAGCTTGATGCGGTTTTGCAAATAGAGAGACTCCTTCTGAGCATTCGACATGTTCGGGTCTGTGAAGCTGTTGCGCGCGATGGCGCGTTCCTCAGGACTCAACGTCATGTCCGGACGCCGTCGATCTCCCGACAAAGACGGCACGTCGCCGCGCGAGACCGGCGCGGTCATCGGCATTCTCGACGAGCGCGGCGTCGGCTCCGGCTGCGGCAGTCGGGACGCCAGCACGTCAGCCGCTGACTCGCTGGCGACATGGGCGCTCTGTATTGCGCTCGCCTCGGCGTCGAGATCAACGATGGGATCGACGGCGCGCGGCGGCGGCATGACCATAACGTCGGCAGCGGCGCGCGCCGCATCAGCCAGACGTTGGCGACGGGCCTGCATCTCATTCGTAACGGTGGCAGCGAGATAGTCGAACATCTCCGGCGAGTCGTCGATCAAGCCGAATTCGAGACCAGCGCCATGGGCCTCCCGTGTGATCTCGGCGTAATCTGGCCGCAACATCTCAGGACGCTGCCGCAGGAATTGCTTCTTCGCCTCCGAGATCGCCATTCGGCTGATGATATCTTCGTGGCTTGGCGGAGGCGGAGCGGCAGCCTGCCGCTGCATATTCTCGGCTTGGAGCATGCCTGCAACCGCCCTGGCGACGGCGTTATCGTCAGCGGGAGGTGACTGCGGCGGTTCATCCGCGCTCGCTGTCACCTCCTGCTGCTCGTTCTCCGCAGCCGGAGAAGAGAGCGGGACAGCCCCGCCGTCGCGATAGCGCGGGACACTCGGTCTGCGCTTGGTGGCCATCAGTTCTCTCTCGGTTAGGCGTTGCGGCGGATGCCGCGAAAATAGGAGCTGCCGCCATCGCTGTTGAGATCGGCCTTGGCCTTGGTCCGGGCGTCTACCCCAGCATCACGTCGCGGCTTCGCCGCCGTGTCGTGGAGATCGACGTCGCCGCCAGTGTCGGGCAACTTGATCTCGCCGCCGCGAGCGCGCGGCGCTAGCTTGCTGTTCGCCTCCGCCCTCGCGCTCCAGCGATCAATGTTCGCCTTGTCGCAGGACTCGCCATCCCAATTCTCGCGACGGCTCGGGTTGGCGTATTCTTTGAGGCGGGATTGCCGAGACATGGCTGACTCTCCTGTTACACCTGCCGGACAACGTAGCCGACAGGCGAATTGGCATTGCTGCGCACGGGCTCGACCAGATCGAGCACTCGACCGTGAGACCGCGCATCCATCGCGTTACGCGCCAGCTTCTGCTTGTCCTTGAATTCATCGAAGCGGCGATCCTGAGACATCCATTCCGCCATGCGCTGCGCGATGGCGGTCTGGTTATGCTTACAGGCGACACGCGCCTGATCATGCATTGCCATCAGCGTCGCGCTGATGTCGTTGCTGGTCTTGCCGAACATGATTTACCTCCGCACTGTGCCCTGGTCGTCGCGGTATTCGCCCGTGGCACGCATATGCCGATAGCGCTCGCGGTTTCGGGCATAGAGTTCCTGCTTCTGATCTGGCGTCATCGAAGAGTCCGGATGGCTGTTCGCGACTTCGATCTCGTCTTTGTTGAGGCCAAAGCGGTTCACATCGCGTGGCTGGGCCATATAGTGCTCGCGCGCCATGGCGTCCAATTCGCGCATGCTAGCCCGCAGCCCAGCGATCTGTTGCGCGGCTGAGGCCATGCCATCCAAATCGTTGTAGGCCTGGGCTTGCTGGTACGAGATGCTAGCGTCCTGCATTGCAGTCTGAAAGCCTTGCATCGATCGCTGATGCACTTGTCGAAGATCGGTCACTGGTTTGCTCCGTTACTAGCCTGTGGTGCGCGATGCGGCAGCGGCAATGCGCCCTGCTGCCGAAGGAATTGATCGAATGCCATTCGATAGAGATCGCTCTTGCTGAATAGACCGCTCGCCGCCAACTTGTTGAAGGCAGCTTCGTGCTCTTCGAGGCCAAGGAACTCGAAAATGACCGGGAAGCGTCGGGTGTTTGCCATGGTGATTATACCTGTACGTGCCGGGTTGTGCGTCGGATCACTTCCCTGACATCTCTCTGATCGTCATCAGCGCATGTCGCGGACACGGCCGCCATTGATCTCGTAAACGCGATCATGAGCATCGGCGAGACGTCGATTGGCGGCGTTCACCGCGCTCGCACTTCCGCCCTTGGAGTAATCGCGCTGCGCCTTATCGACAGTGGTGCGCGCGTTGTGGACCTCGTCATAGGCGCGATCGAGATCGGTCCAGAACATCATGTGAAGCTCTCCCGTTGTGTTCGGAATACTTCACAGATACTATCGCACTCATGTAATCGGTTCAATTATTTCAGTAATGTTCAGTTGAACTGACCGTGTTCCATCGAATGAGTGTAGTAAAATGCAGCCGATCTACATCACACTGACCTCGACTGGTTCCTCTCCATGGAAGCCCACCAACTGGCAGATCGCGCCGCAGCAGATTTCTTTCGCGGTGATCTCGTCGGGTGGTTCGAGTTACTTCATCTCAGGCACGCTTGAAGACCCGAGCAGGACGTATCCGTCGCCGGTCTCGTCGTCGCCAACGCCGTTCACGATCTTCACGGGATCGTCTAATGCGATGTTCGGCATGGGCAGCAGCATCGGCAGCGTGATCGACGAGCCGATCGCAGCGTTCCAGTTCACGCTGAACAGTCAGTCGAGCGCTGGCGCGCCCGTGACTCTGATCGCCTTACAGAGCGGGATCGGTTGATGCTCAACAGCCTAGCGGTCATCGAGGCCCAAGCCGCGTGGCGGCGCATCAGGGAACGCGACAAGGCGACCTTTGATGACTGGCTAGCCATCGGCCGCGCGCTGATCGCGGGACGCCACGACTGCATGGCTAAGGCGGGCGTCAACAAGCCCTATGGGCCAGCCTACCAGAAGCTGATGCGGACCTGGCTCGACGAGCACGGCCTCGCCGACATCGACAGTCATGAGCGCGTCGGCGCGATCCACTGCGTTGAGCATCAGGCCGAGATCGAAACATGGCGTGCGAACCTGACTGGCGTCGAGCGCAGGCGCGCCAACCACCCGAACACGATCGTCAAGCACTGGCGGAGCTTGACCGCGCCAGAGAGGCCGGGACCGAAGCGGTCATCTCCTGGAAGCAGCACCCGACATGCCGATAAGCGGCCCGTCCATTGGGGACAGGACCATCTGCGACGCGCCGCGAGCGCGATCCGGGAATGCCGCAGCACAGATTGCTTTGTCTTGGCGCGGGCGGCCATGGAGGCTGCCATCCGGAGCGAGGCCGAACTCTTCCAACTCCTAAGCCCGCCGCAACCTCGGCCGAAAGCGGGATTTGCCCCCAACACCCTTGGCCGCCATTGATGTCGAGCGCGGCTTGTGCCCGTTTGGGCCAAGGCTAGAGCTTGCCAACCCACGCCGTTCTGATCCACACTCAAGGTTGCGAGCTGGTCGGCGCGCACGGTACAGGGGCTAGTTGTGAAGCACTATACTGCTGCTGGAGCCATCGGGCTCATCGTGGGAATTGCGATGGTCTGGTGGGTGCGGCCGGACACCAGCGCGGGTGCCATATTCCTCGTGCTCGCAAGTACCGTACTTTGTTTTATTTTCAGTCTTCTAGTCATTTTGATTGGTGGCCTGTCAAAGGGAAAGAGTTCATCTCCCTCTGCACCACAAGGCAGCGATGATACTGGGTAAACTGATCGTCTTGTGTCGAGGATTTTGGTGCCATGCGATTGCCCGAAGCGCGAGGAGTTTTTATGAAACGATTTCTGCTCGTGGTCATCGTCGCAGCATGTGGAGTGGCGTACATAAGAGGTGCCTCCGCGGCGCAATTCTGCCCGCCTGGATATTACAAGAGCGGTGAATTCTGTGTGCCACGAGCCGGTGGCGGTGGCGTTGGCGGTGGCGTTGGCGGTGTCGTGGGCGGTGCCGGGGGCGCGGGCGGCAGCGGCAGTCTCGATGGCGACGCTGGGGGCGCTGGAGGCATCGGTAGTTACGGTGGTAAAGGCGGCGCTGGGGGCGCTGGCGGTTCTGCGAGCAAAGGCGGTGGAGGTGGAGGCGGAGCTGGCACCGGTCCAGGTAGTAGCGGTGGCACCGGTGGGTACGGCGGCGGCGGCGGTACTGGTGGTGGTGGCGGGGCTGCGGTCGGAACTGGGACGAATGTGAACATCACTGCCCCGCCGCACGTTGTTCCAGCAAGCGGCCCCGGAACGCCGCTGCACCCAGTGCGCGCTTACATGCGCGCCAAGGATATTCCGCCCGTAGGAGCGGGAGCGTACGGGATAGTTGCTTTTCAATCGAAAGCAACTCCAGCGAACCGCTCGAAACTCAAAATGATTTGCAACAGCTTCGTCGCGTTTTTTCCGCGCAGCGAGACTGCGACCGCGCCGCTGAAGGATCAGATGATTACGATCTGGCCTGTCGCCAAGCCCGAGGCGTCAGAACTCAAACGCGACGACTGCGATTTCGCTGTCAGTCACTACGATCTCAATGCCGCAGAATTGGCGATGAAGGATGCGCGCCGCCAACACGCCAGCTTCGACGGTGAAGGGCCGTACTTAATTGGCTGGTCGCCTTCGAGTGATCGAGGATTGCCGGATAAGCTGGTCCTCGTCATCGACATGTCGGCCGACAACAGCCAAGCGCTGATCGATCAGAAATTCCTGTTTTGGAAAAAGCAAATCGTAGAGGACCCCGCCAAATGGAGGAGCGGCTTCTCGATTGAAAGCGTGCGCGCGGCGATCCGCATTTTCGCTGACCAGTATGGTCAGGCAATGGTCGAGGCCATCAAGTTGGTCGGCGGCCCCGGACCAACTGGCGCAAAATAGCGAAGAGCTCGGTCGAAGCAAGGATCAGCTCCGAGGCTCCACGACATCTTTGACGTAGTACGTCTTCGTCTGACGTTGATGAACCGAAGCCAGCAGTTTGCTGATGTCAAAAATGTC
>JAEWHT010000131.1 GCA_023387695.1 Pseudomonadota bacterium
CCCTTCATCTTCGCAACCGGCTATGGCGAGCGCGCGCCGATCCCCGTCGATCTCGCCTCGGCGCCAGTGGTGCAAAAACCCTACACGCTGGAAGTGGTCGAGAACGCGCTCGGCAAGATGCAGCGGGCGACGGCCTGATATCGGACCGCCGCCACGCTGCCTGAACGAAAAAGGCCACGCGCATGCGCGTGGCCTTTGATCGTGACGTCTGTGATCAAGCGACTTTCGTTGACATGTGCTTGAACATGTTGCTGCGCGCCTCGTCGTCCATCTCGGCCTTGAAGGTGAACTTGTCCTTCAGCGCGATCGCACGCGCAGCTGCCGGGCGTGCTGAGACCTCGTCGATCAGGCGCTTCACATTCGGATAGCGCGCAAATGCGTCGTCGCCGAGCTTGAACGGCACCATCCGTGCCCAGCCCCACAGCGCCATGTCGACGATCGAATAGTCGTCGCCGACCATGTAGCGGCGACCGGCGAGGTGCGCGTCGAGGATCTTGTAATGGCGATCGGTCTCGTACTGGTAGCGGTTATGGGCGTAGTCGTGGTTCTGGTCCTTTGGCGCGAAATGCTTGAAGTGCACGGCCTGACCCGAATACGGCCCGACGCCGGTCGCCACGAACATCAGCCAGGACAGCAGCTCGGCGCGATTGGCGGGGAGGAACTTGCCGGTCTTCTCGGCGAGATAGAGCAGGATCGCGTTGGAATCGAACACGATGGTGCCGTTGTCGTCGATTGCCGGGACCTTGCCGTTCGGATTGATCTTCAGATAGTCCGGCGCGAACTGATCGCCCTTGCGGGTGTCGATCTTGACGGGCTCGAACGGGAGGCCTGCTTCTTCGAGGAAGAGCGCGACCTTGGTCGGGTTCGGCGATCCGTTGAAATAGAATTTGAGCATCGTTTATCTCCCCAGTGCCCGAGAGCGACCGCAGCATGATTGCCGCTAGCTGCCTTCTCTTGCCAAAACCCTGTCGGGGAGCGCAACCGGCGAGATTGCCGTGCGGTACCTGCGTGACGCGCAGATCAGCCGGCGTAACAAAAGCCGATCGCCGCCGTAAGGACCATCGCGGCGCCTATGGCCTCCAGCCGCAGTCCCAACCGCGCCGCCATGCGCATGTTCGAAGCCTGCGTCGCGCGCTCCGACCCCCGTGCGTAGCCGTGCACAATGACATCGTGGTTGAACGTGTCGTGCGCCTCATTGCTGCTGGCAAGCCCGGTGCAGATCACGAGCACGCCGAACAGAGCGAGCCCAAAAAAGCCGAGCAGGGCGATCAGAAACATCGGAAACATGCCGATCAGGAAGATCGGCAGCAGCGGCAACAGGAGCAATGTCTCGGACTGTTTTCGCATGGAAAGACCGGTCGGGAGACTGATCAGTCGAATCTAGTCCCGGCTGCGGCGGCGTTCAACCACTGTCGTCATTCCTGGGCGCGCCCCTTGGCGCGAACCCGGAATCCATCGGGCCGCACCGACGGTGCCGATGAATGGATTCCGGGCTCGCCGCTGTGCGGCGCCCCGGAATGACGGAAAAGGGAGGGCTAGTCCGCCGCCATGCCGGCGCGGATTTCCGCGCGGAGCTCGTCGATCAGCTTGAGACCCTTCTTGGTCTCGACGTGCCAGAACGTCCAGCCGTTGCAGGCCTGGGCCCCTTGTGCCACCGCGCCCATGCGATGGATCGAGCCGACCTTGTCGCCGAACATGATGGCGCCGTCGGCACGGACCAGCGCGCCGAGCTTCTTCTTGGCGTCGAACAGTTTCGTGCCGGGCATGATCATGCCGCGCTCGATCAGCTCGGAGAACGCGACGCGCGGGGCTTCTCGCGCGGTCATGAACGGAGCGAGGCTCGCTTCCGGCAGCGGCTCGATCGCAGCGATGCGCGCTTCCGCGGCCTTCGCATAGGTCTTGTCGCGCTCGAAGCCGATATAGGAGCGGCCGAGGCGCTTGGCGACGGCGCCGGTGGTGCCGGTGCCGTTGAAGGGATCGATCACGAGATCGCCGGGCTTCGACGACGACAGCAGCACGCGGGCAAGCAGGCCTTCCGGCTTCTGCGTCGGATGCACCTTCTTGCCGTCGGCGCCCTTGAGACGTTCTTCGCCGGTGCAGAGCGGGATCAGCCAGTCGGAGCGCGCCTGCACGTCCTCGTTGGCCGCCTTCAGCGCCTCGTAATTGAAGGTGTAACCCTTGGCCTTCTCGTCACGCGCGGCCCAGATCATGGTCTCGTGCGCGTTGGTGAAGCGGCGGCCGCGGAAATTCGGCATCGGGTTGGTCTTGCGCCAGACGATGTCGTTCAGGAGCCAGAAGCCGAGGTCCTGCATGATCGCGCCGACGCGGAAGATGTTGTGATAGGAGCCGATCACCCAGATCGTTGCCGACGGCTTCATCGCGCGACGTGCGGCCAGGAGCCACGCGCGGGTAAAGTCGTCATAGGCGGAGAATGAATCGAACTTGTCCCAATCGTCGTTGACGGCGTCAACGTGGGATTCGTCGGGGCGCTTGAGATCGCCCTTGAGCTGGAGATTGTAGGGCGGATCGGCGAAAACGAGATCGACCGAACCAGCCTTGAGCTTCGACATCTCCGCGACGCAATCGCCGAGAATGATGCTGTGCGAAGCAGACTCAAAATTTGTGCGGGGCGCCTTTGCAGACGCCCCGCGACGCGACACTACCATGACTCAAGAACTCTGACTCAGGCGACGCTGTCGGCGACGCGGGACCAAACAACCGACTGACCGTTACAATGAAGCGGCAAAGTAAAAATCGACTTAACCCGCCGCTTTCATGGGCAGAGCGCGCATCGCGTTGTGTGGGACGGTGATTGCACGCAATTGCCGTGTTTTGCAGTGTATTTCGTATTTCCATGCACTGCGGCGGCCTTGCCGCGGTCAAATTTCTCTCGGAAAAAAATGCAGGGCCCTCGGAAAAAATTGCTGATGCGACGGTGCTGTCGCACTAGGCAATTTTTGCCGAGCAAGATATTGATAAAGGCAACGGAAATTTTACGTATGTGGCGCGTTGAGCTCCAGCATTTCTGCGCCGCCCGATTGACGCCAGCAAGGACTTAAAGGGAAGCCGCCATGCGCTACGATGATTTCCGCCGCAGCGACGACATCGAGGATCGTCGCGATGACAGTGGTGGCGGGTTCGGGGGCGGTGGAGGCGGTGGCGGGTTCGGCCTGCCGATGGGCGGCGGCGGTCTCGGCATCGGCACCATCATCGTGCTCGGCCTGGTCGGCTACGCCTTCGGCATCGATCCCCGCATCCTGATCGGCGGCGCCGAGATCCTCACCGGCGGCGGCCAGGCGCCGACCTACCAGAGCGACCGTCCGTCGCAGCAGGCCAAGCGCGGCGCGCCGACTGACGAGATGGGCAGCATGATCTCCGGCATCCTCGGCGAGATCGACGATCGCTGGAGCGAGATCTTCCAGGCCAGCGGCCAGTCCTATACCGGCCCGAAGGTCGTGCTGTTCCGCAACGCCACCAATGGCGGCCGCTGCGGCCGGGCCGAGTCGGCGATGGGCCCGTTCTACTGTCCGCCGGACCGCACCATCTTCCTCGACACCGGGTTCTTCCGCGAGGTCGAGACGCGCTTCCATGGCTGCTCCGGGAAGTCGGCGTGCAATTTCACCTCGGCCTATATCATTGCGCATGAGGCGGGCCATCACATCCAGAATTTGCTCGGCATCATTCCGAAGGTGACGCGGCTGCAGCAGCAGGCCGGCAGCAAGGCCGAGGCCAATGCGCTTCAGGTCAAGGTCGAATTGCAGGCCGACTGCCTCTCCGGCGTCTGGGTCAATCGCGAGGCGAAGAAACGTCCGAACTTCCTCGAAGCCGGCGACATCGACGCCGCCCTGACCACGGCGAGCGCGATCGGCGACGACACGCTGCAGCGCCAGGCCACGGGCCGCGTCGTGCCTGACTCCTTCACCCACGGCTCGGCCGCGCAGCGCAAGCAGTGGTTCATGACCGGCTATCAGCAGGGCAACCTGCAGGCCTGCAACACGTTCGGCAGCGGCGGGCCGTAGCACAGGTCTCGTGCCCTGGACGCAGCGCAGCGCTTCTTAGCGTTGCGCTGCAGAGCCGGGGCCCATAATGCCGGTCTCACGCAACTGGGTCCCGGCTCTGCGATGCACCGTTGACGCGCTGCATCGCGTCCGGGACACGAGAGGATGCACCAATGGCCTCCATCGACGAATCCAAGCAATTCATTCCGCTCAACATCGCGGTGCTCACCGTCTCCGATACGCGAGCGCTTGCGGATGACAAATCCGGCCAGACGCTCGCTGACCGGCTCACGGCGGCGGGTCATCATCTCGCCGCGCGCGAGATCGTCACCGACGATGTCGAGGCGATCCGCGCCGTCATCCGCCGCTGGGTCGCGGATGCCGGCGTCGACGTCGTCATCACCACCGGCGGCACCGGCTTCACCGGGCGCGACGTCACGCCGGAGGCGATCGAGCCGCTGTTCGAGAAGCGCATGGATGGTTTCTCCATCGCCTTCCACATGCTGAGCCACGCCAAGATCGGCACGTCGACGATCCAGAGCCGCGCCACGGCGGGCGTCACAGGCGCGACCTATATCTTTTGCCTGCCGGGTTCGCCCGGCGCCTGTCGCGACGGCTGGGACGGCATTCTCGCGGCCCAACTCGACTATCGCACGCGCCCCTGCAATTTCGTCGAGATCATGCCGCGGCTGGACGAGCATCTGCGCAGGCCGAAAGCGCAGGGCGCGACGGTGTGAGCTTCTTCCTTCTCCCCTCATGTCCGCCGAAGCCTTGGCGAAGGCGGATGTGGGGGCAGGTGGCGCGAAGCGCCGGATGAGGGGTATCTATCGGCACGGAATGCGCGGAGACATACCCCTCACCCAAGTGAGCTTGTGTCCACGAGCGGAGCTGCCCTCTCCCGCAAGGAGCGAGGGCACATTCATGCGCGTCGCGCTCGTTGCGAAATAATTAGAGATCCCGCTCCCAGGTCTCGCCTACCAGATCCTGCCCAAAACTGTGATGCGGCTGCGTCGCGACCAGCTCGAAGCCGGCGGCCTTGTAGATACCGCGCGCGGCGACCAGAATGCTCTGCGTCCACAGCGTCATTCTCTTGTAGCCCCGCTCGCGCGCGCCCTGCATGCATTGCTCGACCAGCGCGCGGCCGACGCCGAGCCCGCGTGCTTTCTTCTCCACCTGCAACAGGCGGAGTTTTGCGATTTCGTCCGTGGCTTTCACCAGAAAGACCGAACCGACCGGCTCGCCGCCGACTTCCGCGATCCAGCAGTGTTCGCGCGCGGCATCGTAGGTCTTGATGAACTGTGCGCAGATCTCGGCAACCAGCGCCTCGTAGCTGATGTCCCAATTGTAGTCTGCGGCATAGGCGGCCGCTTGCCTCGAGATGACCCAGCCCATGTCACCGACGCGATGGCTGCGCAACACCACGGCCGCGGACTGGCTCTGGCGTTGCTCCAGCACCGTCTCGATGGTTGCCATCGCCTGTGTCAGCCGCGTCGCGTCGCTGGCCGAAAGCTGGGCGAGCATGGCGGCGACTTCGTTTTGAGATCCAAGGCTTAGCTTGGCGAACGTCTGGCGCCCCTTGGCGGTGAGGCTGAGCTGGTATTGCCTGCGATCTGAGGGCAGTGGCTTTCGTGTGATCAGGCCCTTCTCGTCGAAGCTTTGCACAATACGGCTGAGATAGCCGGGGTCGAGACCAAGCTCGATTCCGATTTCCTTGGCCGCAAGGTCGTCGCGATGCGCGAGTTCATAGAGGACGCGAGCTTCGCTGAGCGAAAACGGACTATTTCCAAGGTGCTGGTCGAGCACACCGAGCTTGCGGGTATAGAAGCGGTTGAAAGCGCGAACCGCAGCGATCTGGTCGTCGGAACCGTTGATTGGCATGGGACACCTCAATAATTGCCATTGTCAAATAATTATTTGACTTTGGCAAGTATCAGGTGGCTTCACCCGACCATGACGATCCGGCTGCGCAGCATGGTCCGGGAGGAGCGGCCGAGCCGCCTGAGCAGGCGTGCCTCGGAGCGGCGGGCCTGGGGCGGATAGCCGCCGATCCGATCGTAATGATCGCGCGCGATCAGAAGCCCCTGATCGCCGAGGGGGCCGACCAGCTTGCGGGCCACCGACCACAAGACGTCGCGGAAGCCGGTATCCGCGTAAGGCGAACGTGCGTAGCGGAACACGGCTGCGCGATCGCGGCCGCTGGCTGCGACGGCCTGGATGAACTGGGTGGTCTCCTCGATCCAGCCGGTGTCGAGCACCGCGCCGGCGGGGAGGAACATCAGCCAGGGCGAACGTGCCTGCAGCGCGCCGGCGGCGAGCGCGGCGCCTTGCGAAGATCCCTCGTAGCCGATGAAACGGCAGCCGGCGACGTCGGCAACGCGTTCGATGACGCCTTTGCGGGTGCCGTCGACCAGCAGAACTTCCTTGATGATGCCCGCAGCCGCACCGGGGACCAGCGCGGCCAGAGTTGCGACCGCCGTCTGCTCGACGCCTTCGGTCGGAATGATGACGCTCAACATGATCGAAGCTTCGATGTCCGTACTTCGGGAGAAGCGTAACTATTTATGATGTTGTCATAAACACGCGGCGTTGCCGAGTGCAACTTTCCGACGGCGTTAGGGCGTGCGATGGTAAATCGCCGCCAGTCCATCGCAGCCGAATATGTCGCGCGCGGGGTGCTCGTGTTGTCGAATGTTTCCGCGAATTCCGTGGTTTTCTCCGCCGGGATAGCCAGGGCCAGAACGGTCCTTTCCGCAAGGCTGCATCGGCAGTCTGACATGGCGTTGCGGATGGGAAAAACGTGCAGCCGAAATTGCACAGAACGAGATGTGCCCGAATGAGCGCCGATCAAGTTCCTATTGGCGTGCCGGCAGCGCCGCCCAAGCCGGATGCCGCGCCGACTTTGCGGATCCGTGCGGTGATGCTGGGCGAACGCATCAATCCATCGGGGCTCGAGATCGGCGCGGCCGTGTCCTCGACGCCCGCTGCCTTTCGCGTCCATGCCGGCCTCGCCGTGATCTTCCGCTATGGCGTCGTGGTGCTGATTGGCTTGCTTCCTTCGGAAGAGAAGGTGCTGCTCGACAGCCTGAAGTCCCGTGTGACCGGTGAGCTCAGCCCTTACGAGGAGGAGACGGCGCAGGCGCAGCTCTGCAAGGATGAGAACGCCGAGGCGATCCAGCCGGGCGGGCCGATCAACCTTTCCAAGTTTTCCGACGAACGCTTGCTGCTGATCGCGGACGCACTCGCCAAGAGCACATCGCTGGCGCGCGACGAGCGGCGCGTCGCTGCGGTCTTCGATGTCATCGAACCCTTTGCACGCGAGCTCGCCGAGAAAGGCCGGACGTCGCGGCGGCGCAAGGGCATCTTGCAGCTTATCGGCAACGCGCTGCTGGTCCAGCAGCGTGTTGCCGGCCGTGTTGCCGTTGCCGAAAAGCCCGACGCGCTCTGGGAGAAGCCTCAGCTCGACCGGCTCTATGCACGTCTCGAAGACGAGTACGAGCTGAAGGAACGCCTCGACACGCTCGAACGCAAGCTCACCGTCATCGCGGAAACCGCCGATGCACTGACCGACATCATCGACACCCAGCGTTCCCTACGGCTCGAGATCGCGGTGGTGGTGCTGATCGTGATCGAGGTGGTGATCGGATGCATTCAGATCTTTTCCGGGACTCACTGAGCGCGAGCCAGAGCGTTGTTAGCCTGCCTTGCCCGGCCATGCCCAGTCGCGGATCACTGGCATGTCCTCTCCATGCTCGCGCACGTAACGCGAATGTTCGATCAGCGTGTCGCGGAATTGCTGCTTCACATGCGCCGCCTTGGTCGCCAGACCCGGCACGCGCTCGATCGCCTCGATGGCGAGGTGATAGCGGTCGAGTTCGTTGAGCACGACCATGTCGAACGGCGTCGTCGTGGTGCCTTCCTCGGCAAAACCGCGCACATGCAGGCCGGCATGGTTGGTGCGGTTATAGGTGAGGCGGTGGATCAAATAGGGATAGCCGTGATAGGCGAAGATCACGGGCTTGTCCTTCGTGAACAGGCTGTCGAAGTCGCGATCGCTGAGGCCGTGTGGATGCTGCTCTTTCGGTTGCAGCGTCATGAGGTCGACGACGTTGACGACGCGGATTTTCAAATCCGGCAGCGCCTTGCGAAGCAGGTCAACGGCGGCGAGCGTCTCCAGGGTCGGCACGTCGCCGGCACAGGCCATCACCACATCGGGTTCGCTACCGGCGTCCTCGTTGCCGGCCCAGGTCCAGATGCCGATGCCGGCATCGCAATGCGTCGCCGCTTCCTGCATCGACAGCCATTGCGGCGCCGGCTGCTTGCCGGCGACGATCACGTTGATGCGGTTATAGGTGCGCAGGCAGTGGTCGGCGATCCACAGCAAGGTGTTCGCATCTGGCGGGAAGTAGATGCGGACGATGTCGGCCTTTTTGTTGGCGACGAGATCGACGAAGCCGGGGTCCTGGTGGCTGAAGCCGTTATGGTCCTGCCGCCAGACATGCGAGGTGAGCAGATAATTGAGCGATGCGATCGGCCGACGCCACGGCAGGTGTCGCGTCACCTTCAGCCATTTGGCATGCTGGTTGAACATGGAATCGACGATGTGGATGAAGGCCTCGTAGCAGGAGAAGAAACCGTGGCGGCCGGTGAGCAGATAACCCTCGAGCCAGCCCTGGCAGAGATGCTCGCTCAGTATCTCCATCACGCGGCCGTCTTGCGCGAGGTGCACGTCGTAAGGCTCGATCGGCTCCATCCAGACGCGTTCCGTGGTGTCGAACACGGCATCGAGCCGGTTTGATGCGGTCTCGTCCGGGCCCATGATGCGGAAATTGCGTTCGTCAGCATTGAGACGGATGATGTCGCGCAGGAATTTGCCGAGTTCGCGCGTTGCTTCCCCGGTCACGGAGCCCGGCTGAGGCACGTCGACTGCAAAACTGCGGAAGTCCGGCAGCTTCAGGTCTTTCTTCAACAGCCCGCCATTGGCGTGCGGATTGGCGCCCATGCGCCTGTTGCCTTCGGGGGCGAGGGCCTGCAACTCGGGAACGAGCGCGCCGCTCGCGTCGAACAGCTTTTCCGGTTCGTAGCTGCGCATCCAGTCTTCGAGGATCTTCAGGTGCGCCGGGTTCTCGCGGCAACTTGCGACCGGCACCTGATGCGCGCGCCAGAAGCCTTCGACCTTCTTGCCGTCGACTTCTTTCGGACCGGTCCAGCCCTTTGGGCTACGCAGCACGATCATTGGCCAGCGCGGCCGTTCGACGCTCTTGCGTCCGTCGCGGGCGTGTTGCTGGATCGAGTGGATGCTGGCGATCGCGACGTCGAGCGCATCCGCCATGGCCCGGTGCATCAGCTTCGGATCATCGCCTTCGACGAACAACGGCTCGTGGCCGAACCCGCGGAAGAGATCGCGGATCTCGCTGTCGGGCATCCGACCGAGCACGGTCGGGTTGGCAATCTTGTAGCCATTGAGGTGCAGGATCGGCAGCACGGCGCCGTCATGCGCAGGATTGATGAACTTGTTCGAGTGCCAGGACGCCGCGAGCGGGCCGGTTTCGGCCTCGCCGTCGCCGACGACGCAGGCGACGATCAGATCGGGATTGTCGAGCGCTGCGCCATAGGCGTGCACCAGCGCGTAGCCGAGTTCACCGCCTTCATGGATCGAGCCCGGCGTCTCCAGCGCCGCGTGGCTCGGGATGCCGCCGGGGAAGGAGAACTGCCTGAACAGTTTGCGCAATCCGTCCGCATCGCGCGGGATGTTGGGATAGATCTCGCTGTAGCTGCCTTCGAGATAGGTGTTGGCGACCATGCCCGGCCCGCCATGGCCGGGGCCGCAGACATAGAGCACGCTGATATCAAGCGCGCGGATGACGCGGTTGAGGTGCGCATAGATGAAATTCAATCCCGGCGTCGTGCCCCAATGTCCGAGCAAACGCGGCTTGACGTGCTCGGGCCGCAAGGGCTCGCGCAGCAGCGGATTGTCCAGGAGATAGATCTGCCCGACGGAGAGATAGTTCGCCGCGCGCCAGTAGCGATCGAGGAGATCGAGGTCGCTGCTTGCCGCGGCCGATTGTTGTTGAAATGTCATGATCCTGCCGACCTTCACCGGGGATCGTCACCAACCGGGTTCCGGTGAGATCGATCCTGATGCGGCATCAAACGGAATCGAGATGACACGATGTTGCGTGAGGTCAAAAGTCGGCGCGCGAAGTTTGGGCACGGCTACTGTGCATGGGGTTGTTTTCGCGTTTTTGATTGTTGTTCTTGATTTGTTCCTTTCTCGTGCTATCTTGCTTGCATGAGTCCAGCTTCTTCTTCTGCTCTCAAGCACCCGCCGGTCACGGCGCCCTCCGAGCCGGTGGGTGCGCCTTCTCATGCCGACTTCCCTGAACTGGCGGTTGCCATCGACCGCCAGCGCAGGCGAGGGCGGGGCGCGCAATCCAATGCCAGCGGCCGCTATGAAGCCGAGGCACGCGTCGCCTTCGACGATGGCTGGCAGAGCCTGGAGGAGCTGCCGCCGTTCAAGACGACGGTCGGCCTCGACACCTCGCGTAAGGTGATCACCCGCAACGATTCTCCCGACATCGGCTTCGATCGTTCGATCAATCCCTATCGTGGCTGCGAGCACGGCTGCGTCTATTGCTTCGCGCGGCCGACGCACGCCTATCTCGGCCTGTCGCCGGGGCTCGACTTCGAGTCGAAGCTGTTTGCCAAGCCCGAGGCGCCGGCGCTGCTCGAGAAGGAACTCGCGGCCTCAGGCTATGAGCCGCGTATGATCGCGATCGGCACCAATACCGATCCCTATCAGCCGATCGAACGCGAGCGCAAAATCATGCGCGGCATTCTCGAAGTGCTGGAGCGCACCGGCCATCCCGTCGGCATCGTCACCAAATCCGCGCTGGTCGTGCGCGACATCGACATTCTCGCACGCATGGCCAAGCGCAACCTCGCCAAGGTCGCGATCTCGGTGACCTCGCTCGATCCGAAGCTTGCGCGCACCATGGAGCCGCGCGCGTCGACGCCGCCGAAGCGGCTGGAGGCGCTGAAGCGGCTTTCGGACGCCGGCATTCCCACCACCGTAATGGTCGCGCCCGTGATCCCCGCGCTGAACGATTCCGAGATCGAGCGCATTCTCGATGCCGCAGCCCATGCCGGCGTCAAGGAAGCCTCCTATGTGCTGCTGCGGCTGCCGCTGGAGGTACGCGATCTCTTCCGCGAATGGCTGATGGCGAATTATCCGGACCGCTATCGCCACGTCTTCACGCTGATCCGCGACATGCGCGGCGGCCGCGACTACGATGCGAAATGGGGCGAGCGAATGAAGGGCACGGGACCCATGGCCTGGACCATCGGCCGCCGCTTCGAACTCGCCTGCGACCGGCTCGGCCTCAACAAGCGCCGCTCGAAGCTGACCACGGATCATTTTGCGAGGCCAAAGCAGAACGGCGAGCAGCTCAGCCTGTTCTGATTGGAAAGTAGCAGAGGCGTAGCATGAGTAAGGAACTGCCGACTCCGATACCGCGGCTCACCGTCATCACGCTTGGCGTGAGTAACATCCGCGCCAGCATCGCCTTCTACGACGCGCTCGGCTTTTCGCGCCGGATGAAGGCAACAGGCGAGATCGTTGCATTCTTCGACACCGGCGGCCCGGTGCTCGGCCTGTTTCCCTGGGATCAGCTTGCAGCCGACGCCAAGCTACCGGATCAGCCAAGGCCAACGACGTTCCGCGGCGTCACGCTCGCCTGGAACTGTGCCTCACGCGAGGAGGTCGACACCGTGCTGGCGTTTGCGCTTGGCAAGGGCGCAAAGTTGCTGAAGGCCGCGCACGAGACCGATTACGGGGGCTACTCCGGTTATTTCGCTGATCCCGACGGCCATCCCTGGGAGGTCGTCGTCGCGCCCGGCATCGAGGTCGGTGACGACCGGCGGGTGCATCTGGCGGAGTAGGGCAGTCCGCCTGAATAACGGGAATTGCGATCGGTTCCCGGTTGCGCGGGATGGGCTGCTTGCGCACGATCCCGGCCATGATTCGGGACAAGTCCGCCAAGAAACCAGCCAAAGCCGCGCCGAAGACAAGCGCTGCGAAGAAGGTCGCGCCTGCCAAGGCGAGCTTCCGCCGCGAGCGCGCGCTGATCAAGCGCGGCGTCTGGCCGATTGCTGGCTGTGACGAGGCCGGCCGCGGGCCACTCGCCGGACCTGTGGTGGCAGCCGCGGTGATTCTCGATCCCGACCGCATTCCGCGCGGCATCGACGATTCCAAGCGGCTGACGGCGGAAGCGCGCGAAAGACTGTTCGAGAAGATCTGCGCCACCGCGCAGGTCTCGGTGGCGGTCGCCTCGCCAGCGCGCATCGACCGCGACAACATCCTCCGTGCCTCGTTGTGGGCGCTGAAGCGCGCGGTGGTCGCATTGCCCGAACCGCCCCGGCACGTTTTCGTCGACGGTCGTGATCGCCTCGACACTGCTTGCGACTGCGAGGCCGTGATCGGCGGCGACGGCATCGTGCTGTCAATCGCCGCGGCCTCGATCGTCGCCAAGGTCACGCGCGACCGGCTGATGTGTGCGCTGGCGCAGGATTGCCCGGGCTATGGCTTCGAACAGCACAAGGGCTATGGCGTGCCCGAACATCTCGACGCGCTCAATCGCCTCGGCCCAACCGTTCACCACCGCAGCTTCTTCGCCCCCGTCGCCGCCGCCCGCGCCAAGCACATGCCCTGGACGGTCGAGCCGGCGCGGGATCTGTTCGAGGTCACCGAGGTCGAGGTCCAGGTGGCGACGACCGTTGAAATCGATGCCTCGGCGGGCCTCTAGCTGAGACTGTCGTTGCCACAAGGCGTGGCGCCCTTTATCAAATCGGACGTGAGCGAATAGGGCCGGCTGGACGGGTTGGCTGCATCTTGCGGGCGTTGCATGCGGTTTACCTCTCTGGTCATCGAGCTCATTCGCGCCCGGCCGCGACTGATCGTCTGGATTGCCGTGCTGCTCCAGGCCGCGATGTGGCTTCTGGTGGCACTCCTGTTCTACCGCAGCCCGCCCGGCAACCTCGCGACCCTGCTGGCCTTTGGCAGGGAGTATCAGGTCGGCACTGATTTCGGCCCGCCGCTGTCCGTGTGGCTCGCCGATATCGCCTACCGCGCCGCCGGCGGACACATGTTCGGCGTTTACGTCCTAGCCGAGCTTTGCGAGATCGCGACTTTGATCACGCTCTATCATTTGGCGCGTGCGGTGGTCGGCACCCAGCAGGCCGTGCTCGCCGTGCTGCTGACCATGACCGTGCTGGCCTTCTCCTCGTCGGCGCTCGATTTCGGCCCGCTCGTGCTGGCGCGGCCGCTGTGGACGCTGTTGCTGCTGCATTCCTGG
>JAEWHT010000171.1 GCA_023387695.1 Pseudomonadota bacterium
CCACGCCGGCGTCCTTGATCACCTTCGCCCACTTCTGCGTCTCATCCGCGATGAAGGCGCGAAAATGCTCCGGCTCGTCGCCGATGAGCGTTGCGCCTTGCTGGGCGAGTTTGTCCTTCACCGCCGGATCCGCCATCGCCTTGGTCGCGAGGTCATGCAGCGCGGTGACGATCTCCTTCGGCGTGCCCTTGGGCGCCACCATGCCGTACCAGTTCTCGATGCGCAGATCGGGAAAGCCGGCTTCCTTCGTGGTCGGCACGTCGGGCGCGGTCGGCGCGCGTTCCGCTGAGCCGACTGCGATCGGCTTCAGCGCGCCGGCCTTGACCTGCGGCAGCAGCACCGGGAGGTCGAGGAACGTCATCTGCACCTGCTGTCCCAAGAGATCGTTCACCGCGGGCGCGGCGCCACGATAGGGTACGTGGACGATGTCGATCTTGGCCGTCAGCTTGAGCAATTCACCTGCGAGATGCGGCAGGCTGCCGGGGCCGGAGGAGGCGAAGTTGAGCTTTCCAGGCTGTGCCTTGGCGAGCGCAATCAACTCGCCGATGTCCTTGGCCGGTACGTTGGTCGCCACCACCAGCATTTCCGGCACGGTCGCGACCAGCGTCACCGGCGTCAAATCATTGAGCGTGTCGTAGGCGACCTTCTCCATGCTCGGGCTGATCGCGAGCGCGCCGGCCGAGGAGATGGCGATGGTGTAACCATCGGGCGCGCTCTTGGCGACGGCGTCCGTGCCGAGCACGCCACCCTGGCCGCCACGATTGTCGATCAGCACCGGCTGCCCCGCCAGTTCCGACATCCGCTGGCCGATCACGCGCGCGATGATGTCGTTGGGGCCGCCGGCCGGGAACGGCACGATCAGCTTGATCGGTTTGGCGGGGAAATTCTGGGCCGAGGCGAGGGCGGGAAACAGAAGCAGGCTTGCGAAGAAGAGCTTACGCCAGTTTTTCATGCACGCCTCTTGGGTCGCCTATCCGTTGAGCAGCTTCAGTGCTTCTTCGTGCACGCGTGCATCGCCAGCCGCGACGATGCGGCCGCCGCCTTGCGCCGGCTTGCCTTCCCAGGTGGTGACGACGCCACCGGCGCCGGTCACGATCGGGATCAGGGCTGCAATGTCGTAAGGCTTCAGCTCGGTCTCGACCACGAGATCGACGTGGCCCGCCGCCAGCATGCAATAGGAATAGCAATCACCGCCATAGCGCGACAGGCGGGCGCTTTGTTCGATCCGGCCGAAAATAGCGCGGTCGCGCTCGTTCATGAGCAAGGGAGAGGTGGTGTAGGTGGTGGCCTCCGACAGCGAGGCGCAGCGGCGGACCTGCAGACGGCGCTCGCCGGAGGGGCCTTTATAGGTGGCCGAGCCGTTGTCGCCGGAAAAGCGTTCGCCGATGAAGGGCTGGTGCATCATTCCGTAGACTGGCGTGCCCTTGTGCAACAGCGCGATCAGCGTGCCCCAGATCGGAAAGCCGCCGATGAAGGATTTGGTACCGTCGATGGGATCGAGCACCCAGACGTAGTCGGCGTCCTCGCGCTCATTGCCGAATTCCTCGCCGACGATGCCGTGCTGGGGAAAGCTGGCCTTGATCAGGCGTCGCATCACGGCCTCGGCGGCACGGTCCGCTTCCGTGACCGGATCGAAATCCTTGGTCTTGCTCTTGTCGTCGATCGACAGCGAGGTGCGGAAGAACGGCAGGATGGTTTCGCCGGAGGCGGTCGCGAGCCGTCCGATGAAGGCTGAGAAGTCGATCACCGTCACGGCGCATCCTCAAAACGAAAGTTGGGTGAAGCTTCCATCTGCCTAGCTCAATTCGCCGCGCGCGTGCAGCGCTGTCTTGATTTGCACCCTGGTATTTTGGATGCGGATACCGTCTGCCCAAGCGAGCCAAGTACCGAGCCATATGCTGGCCAAATATCGATCACAGTGTTGAGAACTTAGTTCCGCTTATGCCTCGTTTGTATGCAAATGACTATCAACCCATTGAATTTCCTTATTAAAGAAACTGAATCTGGATTTCGCTGGGAGCAAATGAGCCATGTGTTTTTGCATGGGAAACGGCTCAAAAGCTCTTGCGCTTTGTGCGGCGCGGCCGCATATTGTTGCGGTGCGGTAGCGCTTGGCGTTACCGCTGCCCTCCTTGGGCGTTTCCTCCCTAGACTTGGGCCGCTTCTTCATTAGAAGCGGCCCTTTTTTCTTTGGGGCTCTGCTTTCAGTTGAGCGCGCGTCCGCTTTCGAAACGAAAACACATTCGCGCCTCTCGCTGACGGCGCGATCGTTCAAGAAAAAGCTGTCGTCTATTCTGCCGCGGCCTGGAACGGGCCGAGATCGCCGAACGGGATCGTGGTCGCCAGCACGTCGGCGAGGATGCCGAAGTCGCTCGCCACTTGTGCAAAGCGCGGACCGCGCTCGCGGCGGCGCTCATCCATGTAGATCGCGCGGTTAAGCTCGAGCTGAACTGCGTGCAGGCCGCTCGCCGGGTTGCCGTAATGCTCGGTGATGAAACCGCCGGCGTAGGGCTTGTTGCGGCCGATCGAATAGCCGAGCCCTGTCAACGTTTCCTCGACGCGGTCGGGCAGCAGCGGCGTGCAGCTGGTGCCGTAGCGATCGCCGATCACGACATCGGGTCGGCGCGGCTCGTCTCGGCTGACGCCGACCGACGGCATCGAGTGGCAGTCTACCAGCACTACCGTGCCGAACATCTGGTGCACCTTGTTGATCAGCCGGCGCAGCGCGCGATGATAGGGCTTGTAGAGCGTCTCGATCCGCGCCAGCGCGTCGTCAACCGCGATGCGGTCGCGATAGATCTCCTGGCCGTCGCCAACTACGCGCGGAATGGTGCCTAACCCGCCGGCGACCCGCATCGAACGGGTGTTGGCAAAGCTCGGCAGCCGACCAGTGAACATGCGCGGGTCGAGCTCATAGGGCTCGCGATTGACGTCGACATAGGAGCGGGGAAAATTCACCCGCACGGTCGGAAAGCCGCGCGTGCTGAGATGACCGACCAGCTCGTCCATGAAGGAATCTTCGGATCGCCTCAGCTGAGGCAGGTCGATCCGCGAGGCGCTCAGAAATTCCTCCGGATAGGTCGAGCCGGAATGGGGCGAGTTGAAGATAATTGGCGCGCGCCACTCGGCGGGCTCCACAATCTCGAAGGCTGGCGACGTGTCGCCGTCAAACCGTGTCATCTTCTCAGGCTTCGTCCCTTCGCGCCGCGCGATCCAGCATGGGTCCAGATCGAGTGATTCGGCCGGTCGAGCGGCTCTTATGTGTCGTCATTGTCCGGAATCGCAACCATTCTGCCAAGCGAAAAAGCGTGATCCGCGCTGGAACACGTCTTAACCGTGTGGGCAGGGAGGCGGGGACACACAGGAAGGCTCGATTGATTCGCAGCCCGTTCCGGTTCACAACTCCCCCGGCAGCGCGAGCTGTCCCGGGGTTAAGATTTTCACCCCAAATTTACCCTCTGTCGGGCTTAGTGAGCTCTGCCTAATCTCTGGGGATTCGACGTTCCTGCCATGCCAAAAATCCTGCTCGCCGAAGACGACAACGACATGCGCCGTTTCCTGGTCAAGGCGCTGGAAAACGCCGGTTTTCAGGTTTCGTCCCACGACAACGGCATGGCCGCCTATCAGCGGTTGCGGGAAGAGCCGTTCGAGATGCTGCTCACCGACATCGTGATGCCGGAGATGGACGGTATCGAGCTTGCCCGCCGGGCCTCGGAACTCGATCCCGACATCAAGATCATGTTCATCACCGGCTTCGCCGCGGTCGCCCTGAACTCGGATTCGGACGCCCCCAAGAACGCCAAGGTGCTGTCGAAACCCGTTCACCTGCGCGAATTGGTGAGCGAAGTGAACAAGATGCTGGCGGCCTAAATCGACCAGCATCCGTCCTTGCGCAGGGTCCCCTGAGCCGTTATAGGGACCCCCACCCAACGCAAGTGGACTATTCGGGCGCGTAGCTCAGCGGGAGAGCACTACCTTGACATGGTAGGGGTCACAGGTTCGATCCCTGTCGCGCCCACCACGCTTCGCCAAAAGGCTACGCGTGGCGCAGCCACTCACCAAAAATGGCGAAGCGTGTCCGGCGTAGCTCGATAGAGCGAAGACGGACTGGTGCGTCTGGCTCCGGCTTCTCTTTCTTGTCCCGGTTTACGCTGCGCCCCATCCGGGCTACCCCTCTCCATCCGAGATGTGAGCCTGCCCATGACCGCAATCCGACTGTCCGGCCTTGCTGCGACAACGCTACTGCTGATCGCCACGCAAGCGAATGCCGCCATCATCGATTGGCAGGCCGAAATGCAGCGCTGCCGCGAGGCGCGCGCGAGCATGGCGCCGCTGCTTCAGGCGGGCGAGGGGATCTCCGCCGTCGGCCGCTCCAACCGAACCGTCCGTCGCTGCCTCTGGATCCAGCGCATGGCCGTGCGCAAGAAAATCCCGGGCGCGGAGACGTGGTAACCGGTACCGTCAGTCGCGCCGGTTTTTCGGCGTGAGCAGCAAATCCTTCAGTCCGGTCGGATAGAGGCTCGGTCCTCCATCCACATCGAGATCGGCAAGGTCGAACCAGCGCGCGACGATCTCCTCGCCGTTGTCTTCTCGGAAATCGATACGGTCCTGGCCGCCGAACGAGCCTTGCGGAAACGTGACTTCGGCGATGAACATCACCTCGTGCCCGGTCGCGCCTTCGTGCACGAAGATGTTCTCCATCATCAGCGGCTCGCCGGTGATGGTGATGTCGATGCCGAGCTCTTCATTGAATTCGCGAACGAGCGCCGCGCGCCAGCTCTCGCCGAACTCGATCTCGCCGCCGAGCGGCCGCACGCCCTTGATCCGCCCCGCATCGTCGCGCACCTCAGCCGCAAGCAACCGCCCGTCCCGCCAATGCAGGCCGATCGCGACGACGCGAATGTGCGGGTGAGGGCGCCAGGTGGTCATGCGGCACGGATAGTCCGCGCCACGCAGTTTCGCAATGAGGGAACTTAGACCGGAGCTGCCGCTCGCCAAAACGCTGTCTGCAGCGGAAGTTGTTGTCGGATCATCGCGACGCCGTCGACGACCTTCAGC
The DNA here is from genome assembly GCA_023387695.1 of Pseudomonadota bacterium. Taxonomy (GTDB): domain Bacteria; phylum Pseudomonadota; class Alphaproteobacteria; order Rhizobiales; family Xanthobacteraceae; genus Bradyrhizobium. The sequence continues at coordinate 5,059 of JAEWHT010000171.1, forward strand.
CCGCCTGCCGCGCAGGCTTCCATGAATTCGGTGCGCCGGCCGGCGATGATGTCGAATACGGCACAATCCTTCGGCAGTTTTGCCGGGTCCATCGGCAAGACATCGGTCGCCTTCAAGCCGAGTGAGGTCGCATTCACGCAAAGACCGGCATCGTCGAAGCGCGTCTCGAGATCGATGTCGAGATCCGGAAACTGTCCCCGCAGCTTGGCGGCCAGCGTCTCGACCGGGCCGGGCACCTCGTTGAGGATACGCAGTCGCTTCAAACCACCTGCCGCCAGCCCATGGCAGATCGCGCGGCCGGCGCCGCCGGCGCCAATCACCACGATGCGGCGCTCGGGATCGAAGATACCGGCATCGCGCGCGGCGTTGAGAAAACCCTCGCCGTCGTAGGACTCGCCGACGAGCTTGCCGTCGGCCTCGATACGGATCGTGTTGACCACGCCCTCGAACGTTGCTGCGGGGCCGACCTCGTCGCAAAGCTCGAAAGCGGCTGGCTTGTGCGGGATGGTGATGTTGAAACCGGCGGTGCTCGGCGATTTCGCCAAGGTGCGGATGGTCTCGGCGAGGTGCTTCGGCGCCACGTCCATCACAACCATGTGCCAGTCGAGGCCCTGCTCCGCGAAATAGGGCGTGTAGTAGCGGGGCGCGGCGACATGGCCGGAGGGGTGGGCGAGGATGAAGACGGTGCGCGAGGCGCCGGTTGGAAAATTCATGGTATCAGCCTTTGACGGCTCCCGCGGTGAGGCCGGAGACGAGATAGCGGCGCACCGCGAGCGAGAAGATCAACACCGGTGCCATCACCAGCGAGCCACCGGCGGCGATCTTGCCCCATTCCCAGCCTTCGTAGTTCATGAAATTGACGACCGCAACCGGCGCGGTGCGCGCATTGGTGCGGGTCAGGATCAGCGCGAAGAAGAAATCGTTCCAGGCATAGAGGAAACACAGGATCGCGGTCGCGGCGATGCCGGGCGTCACCATCGGCAGCACGATTTTCGTGAACACCACGCGCGTCCGCGCGCCGTCGACGAGGGCGGCTTCCTCCAGCGACACCGGGATGGTGTCGAAGAACGGCTGCATCATCCAGATCACCAGCGGCAGGTTGAAGCTGGTGTAGACCAGCACCAGGCCGGTGATGGTGTCGAGCAGGCCGATCCAGCGATAGAACAGGAAGAAGGGAATCGTGAACGCGATCGGCGGCGCCATGCGCGTCACCAGGATGGCAAAGGAGAGGCCATGCTTGCCGCGGCCGGACCAGCGCGACAGCGCGTAAGCGGCAGGTACGCCGAGCAGCAGCGCGAGTGCGGTCGAGAGCGAGGCGCTCAGCAGGCTGTTGACGAAGGAGGCCGAGAACGCGCTGTGCCAGAGCGAGATGTAGTGCTCGAGCGTCGGCGTGAAGATCAGCGGCGGCGGAAATTGCAGGATCTGGTCGTTGGTCTTGAAGCTCATCTGCAAGAGCCACAGGAATGGCGACAGCAGGATGAGCAGTGTGACCGTGATTGCGATCAGCCGGCCGGGCGTGGCCTTGCGGAGGGACGATTCATTCATGCCAGTGCCTCGCGGCGGCGGCCCATCCAGACCACGCCAAGGCTGATGCCGCAGACGAGCAGCAGCATCACCACGGTGACCGCGCTGGAATAGCCGATCTCGTTGGTGTCGAAGGCGAGAAGGTACGCATAATAATTGGTGACTTCGGTGACGGTGCCGGGTCCGCCGCCGGTCAGCAGGAAGATCAGCGGGAACGCCTTCACGCTGTCGATCAGGCGGAACATGCCTGAGATCACCAGGATCGGCGTGATGAAGGGCAGCGTCACGTACCAGAAGATCTGCAGCTTGTTGGCGCCGTCGACGAGGGCCGCTTCCGAATATTCATCGGGAATGGTCTGCAGCGCCG
>JAEWHT010000240.1 GCA_023387695.1 Pseudomonadota bacterium
ATCATGGCGTCGGCGATGTGGCCCGCGGGCGGCACGGTGTCGATCATGGTCAGCGCGATGCCGTCACCCGTCAGCCAATCCGCGGACAGTTCGGGCTGTTGGGCATCGGCCGCCATCGCGCGCTCGACGAGGTCGATGCACTGGTCGAGGCCGTAGGAACCATAGAGTACGTCGTGATATTCGGACTCAGGCGGCGACAGCATGGGATCGCCGGGCCTGACGATGTTGCGACGGCGCATGTCATAGGGGCTGATGCCGAGCTGCTTCGCCAGCTCGTCGATCGCGGCTTCCACCGCGATTGTGGTCTGCGGCAGGCCGTAGCCGCGAAACGCGCCGGCGGGCACCGTGTTGGTATAGACGACGTGACCGTCGACGCGCTTGTTCGGGCAATTGTAGACGGCGATGGATTCGCCGACTGCGTGGAACATCACGGAGGGGCCGTGATTGCCGTAAGCGCCGGTATTGGAGAGCACATCGAGCTGCAGGGCGGTGAGCTTGCCGTTCGCATCGGCGCCGGCCTTGATGTGGACCCGCATCGGGTGCCGCGTCGAGGTCGCGATGAACTGTTCCTCGCGGGTGAACTCGAGCTTGACGGGACGGCCGGTCTTGAGCGCGGCCAGTGCCAGGATGTCCTCGACGAACATCTCCTGCTTGCTGCCAAAGCCGCCGCCGACGCGCTCGCAGAACACGCGGACCTTGCCCATGGGAAGCTGGAAGATATCCGAGAGCGCGCGCCGGGTCAGGAATGGCACCTGCGTCGAGGTGCGGACGTTGAGTACGCCGCTCTCGTCAAGCCAGGCGAGGCCGCCATGGGTCTCCAGCGCCGCATGCTGCACGCGGTGACTGTGGAAGGTGGCTTCATAAGTGGCCGCCGATGTTGCGAGTGCGGAGGCGACGTCGCCGAACTCGCCGTGAATCTCGGCGACAAGATTGCGCTGCGCATCAGCGACGCGGTTTACTGTTGTGCGGTCGGGATGAACGAGTGGCGCGCCCGGCGCCATCGCCTGTTCGGGATCGATAAGTGCAGGCAGGACCTCGTAATCGACCTTCAGCCGACGGCAGGCCTCCTCGGCAGCACCCTCACTCTCGGCGACCACCGCCGCAACCTTTTGGCCGATGAAACGGACGACGTCGTCGAGGATGCGGGTATCCTCGGGGTCCATCCAGTCCTTCTCGTGCCGCGCCGTCGAGGTCAGCACCGATGGTGCGTCCTCGTGCGTCAGGATCGCGTGCACGCCGGGCACCGCCATCGCGGCAGACTTGTCGATTGCGACGATCCGTGCATGCGCATGCGGCGAGCGCAGCAGCTTGATGTGCAGCACGCCTTCGACAGCGGTGTCGAAGGTGTAGCGCCCCGTGCCGCGGACAACGTCCGGGCCCGCGGGCGCCGGCAGGCTGCGGCCGAATGCGCTCCCGGCCTCGACGCTCTCCTCGACATTGGTCTTGCCGTCGATCGCATCCTCGATCGAGCGATAACCGGTGCATCGGCAGATGTTGCCCTTCAGCGCCGCACCGAGATCGGTGCGCTGGGCCTGGTTCAGCGAGGCGCAGGTCAGGATCATGCCGGCGGTGCAGAAGCCGCATTGAAAGCCCTGCGCGTCGAGGAAGGCCTGCTGCATGGGATGCGCGCCGTCGTCGCCGCCGAGACCTTCGATCGTCGTGATGGCGCGTCCTTCCGCGCGAAACGCCGGGATCAGGCAGCTATGCACGGGCTCGCCGTCGAGCAGCACGGTGCAGGCGCCGCAATCGCCGGCGTCGCAGCCTTTTTTCACCCCGAAGTGGCCAAGCTCGCGCAAAAATGTACGCAGGCATTGGCCGGTGCGCGGCGCTTGCGGAAAGCTCGTGCCATTGACCTCGAAGCTCATGGCGACGCTGCACCCACAAGCTCGGCGCGGATCTCCTCGGCGAGCCGCAGCGTCATGTACTTGCGCCAGAGAGGCTTGCCATGAATGTCGGTGTGATAGAGATCGTCGGTGATCTCCTCGGAGATGGCGGCGCGAAGAGTGCTCGCGTCAGGCGGCGTTCGAAACGAAAGCTGGATCGGGCGCACGGTCGATGCAGTGACCGTCAGCTTCAGCGCGCCATGGCTGTCGAGGCTTCCGATCAGAAGCGCTGCGGAGCGGCCGACCGGCGCGAGCGAGATCTGGCGAAACGCGGAGCGACGTTTCAGCGCGGCAAGTGGAATATCGATCTGCCGCAGCAGATCGCCGGGCGACAGGCGATTGCGCTGATTGCCTGTGACGAATTCGGCGACGGGGACCCTCTGCTCGCCGCCGCCGGCCTTCCAGATGGTGCAGACGCCGTCGAGTGCGGCGGTGAGCGAAATCATCGGTCCCGCCGGCAGCGACATGCAGAGATTGCCGCCCACCGTCGCCGTCTTCCAGATTTTGAAGGAAGCCAGGAAGGCACGGCAGCATTGGTTGATCAGCGGGGCAGCGAGCCAGTCAGGCGGATAGGTGAGTGCATCGAGTTGCGAGATCGTGCAGGTGGCGGCGATGCTGAGGTGGCTTTCGGTGATCGTCAGCGCCGGCCATTTCAGATCGGTGAGATCGACCAGCCGCGTGAGGTGAATCTGCGGCTCCGAGAACAACCACGTGCCGCCCGCGAGCCAAGCATCACCTGGCGTCCAAACGGGCAGTTCGGAACGCGTTTGCGGATGGCTGACCGCTGTGATGGTATTCAAGTCCATGGCTGCGATAGAGCCTGCACCAGTGATTTGTCTCAAGGGAAAGTCTTGCAAGACCAGCGCCAAGTGGCAACAAGAAGTGGCAACAACAAGTCGCGTTAATTACGCTCTCGGGCTGGCCCTTGCCTTGCAGGCCTGTCGTCAGCGGATGTGGGGAGAAGCAGGCGCATGAGCAACGCAAAGCCGATCTGGATCAGAGATCCCCTGGCGATCCTCGCCGACGGTGCCGAGCGCGGTGTCGTCGTCAAGGACGGGCGCATCGCTGAACTCGTGCCGGCAGGTGGGACGCCCGCGACCGCTGATGTCGCGGTGTTCGATGCGAGCGGGCACGTCGTGCTGCCCGGCCTGATCAACACTCACCATCACTTCTATCAGACACTGACGCGGGCGTTGCCGGCCGCGATGGACCGCGAGCTGTTTCCCTGGCTGCAGGCGCTCTATCCGGTCTGGGCGAGGATGACGCCGGAGTCGTTGGAGCTAGGCGTCACCGTGGCAATGTCCGAGCTGTTGCTGTCGGGCTGCACCACGACGACGGATCACCACTACGTCTTCCCGGCGGGGCTTGAGGAATCCGTCGACATTGAGGTCGGCGTCGCCAAGCGGCTCGGCGTCCGCGTGCTGCTGACGCGCGGCTCGATGAACCTGTCGCAGCGCGACGGCGGCCTGCCGCCCGACAGCGTCGTGCAGGACGAGGACACCATCCTCGCTGACAGTGCACGCGTGGTCGCAAAGCATCATCAGCGCGGAGAGGACGCGATGGTGCAGATCGCGCTGGCCCCGTGCTCGCCGTTCTCGGTGACGACATCGCTGATGCGCGCCACCGCCGATCTCGCCGACAAGCTCGACGTGCGCCTGCACACCCATCTCGCCGAGACCGAAGACGAGAACAAATTCTGCGAGCAGATGTATGGCTGCCGTCCGCTCGACTATCTCGAGCAATGCGGCTGGCTGAATTCGCGGACCTGGCTCGCCCACGGCATATTTTTCAACGCCGACGAGATGAAGCGGCTCGGCAAGGCCAAGACCACCATCAGCCATTGTGCCTGCAGCAACCAGATCTTGGCGTCGGGCTGCTGTCCGGTGTGCGAGATGGAGGAGGCCGGCGTCGGCATCGGGCTCGGTGTCGACGGTTCTGCCTCCAACGATGAATCGAACCTGATGCAGGAGGTGCGCGCGGCGTTCCTGCTGCAGCGGGCGCGCTACGGCGTCACCAAGGTCAGCCACAAGGACGCGCTGCGCTGGGCGACCAAGGGCTCGGCAGCCTGCGTCGGCCGTCCGGAACTCGGCGAGATCGCGGTCGGCAAGGCCGCCGACGTCGCGCTGTTCAAGCTGGACGAGCTGCGCTTCTCCGGCCATGGCGATCCCCTGGCCGCATTGGTGCTGTGCGGGGCGCATCGGGCCGATCGGGTGATGGTGGCGGGGAACTGGGCGGTGATCGACGGCACGATTCCGGGGCTGGACGTGCCGGAGCTCATCCGCCGGCACAGTTCCGCGGCGCGGGCGATGCAGGCGGGATAGAAAATAGAAGGAGGGGGCGACCACAAGTGCCGGGTGCTTCTGGCCACCCCCTCCGAACCTCCTCCGGGAGGAGCAGGTGATTTAGTGAATGCAAGAAGCGTGCTACTTGCCCGGCAGTTTGTCGTCGATGCCCTTCACGTAGAAATTCATGCCGAGGATCTGGCCGGCGTCGAGGTTGGCGCCGCCCTTGCACTCGACTTCCTTGCCGTCCTGCCCAATGACCGGGCACTTGAACGGGTGCAGAGTACCGGCGGTGATTGCCGCCTGGGCATCCTCAGCCATTTTTTTCACGTCATCAGGCATGTTGGTGTAAGGCGCCATCGCGAACATATGGCTGTCGAGGCCGCCCCAGGTGTCCTCGGACTTCCAGGTGCCGTCGAGCTCGGCCTTGACGCGCTCGATGTAGTACGGCGCCCAGGTGTCGAGGATCGAGGTCAGCTGGGTCTTCGGCCCGAACTTGATCATCTCGGAGTCCTGGCCGAATGCGAGCTTGCCGCGTTCGCTGGCGATCTGCATCGCGGCCGGTGAATCCGTGTGCTGCATGATCACATCGGCGCCCTGGTCGATCAGCGCCTTGGCGGCGTCGGCTTCCTTGCCCGGGTCGAACCAGGTGTTGGCCCAGATGATCTTGACCTTGATGTTCGGGTTGATGCTTTGCGCCGCGATCATCGTCGCGTTGATGCCGGAGACGACCTCGGGAATCGGGAACGAACCGATATAGCCAAGCACGCCGGACTTCGACATCTTGGCCGCGATCAGGCCTTGAATGTAGCGGCCCTGATACCATTTCGACGAATAGGTCGACATGTTTTTGTCGCGCTTGTAGCCGGTCGCGTGCTCGAAATGCACGTTCGGATATTTCTTAGCGACCTTCAGCGTCGGATCCATGTAGCCGAACGACGTCGTGAAGATCAGCTTGTTGCCGGCGCGGACGAGCTGCTCGATGGCGCGTTCGGCGTCGGGACCTTCAGGGACGTTCTCGAGATAGGTGGTCTCGATCTTGTCACCGAACTCCTTCACCATCGCCTGGCGCGCGAGCTCATGCTGATAGGTCCAGCCGAGATCGCCGATCGGACCGAGGTAAATGAAGCCGACTTTCAGCTTGTCGGCGGCGGAGGCCGCACTGACGCTTCCGGCAAGCAGAAGGCCGGCAGCCAGCGCAAGAAGTGATTTCCTCATCATCAATCTCCAAACATCAGGGGAAAGCCACGATCCGCAACGTGCGCGCCCCATCGCGCACGCGGCGGAAATGAAAACGCTAGCGGTCAGGCACGAACACGGTGCCGAGCGCGGCCGGCGCAGTCGAGCCGCCGGTGCGCGCGCGGGACAACAGGACCAGCACGATGACGGTCGCGAGGTACGGCAGGGCCGACATGAATTGCGAGGGAATGCCGACGCCCCAACCTTGCGCATGCAGTTGCAGGATCGTCACCGCGCCGAACAGGTACGCGCCGATCACGAGCCGGTCCGGACGCCATGACGCGAACACGACCAGCGCCAGCGCGATCCAGCCGCGGCCCGCGGTCATGCCGGGAATGAAGAACGGCGTATAGGCGAGCGGCAGATAGGCGCCGGCAAGACCTGCGCAGGCGCCGCCGAACATCACGGCAAGAGTACGAATACGCAGCACGGGATAGCCGAGCGCGTGTGCCGAGACGTGGTTGTCGCCGCAAGCGCGCAGGATCAATCCCGCACGGGTGCGATACAGGAACCACCAGACGCCTATGATGAGCGCGATGGAGAAATAGACGAAGGCGTCCTCGCCGAACAGCACGCGTCCGACGAGCGGAACGTCAGTGAGGCCGGGAATGTAGAGATGTGCGGCGGGCGTGATGCGTTCGCCGACGAAGCCGGCGCCGATCAGGCCGGACAGGCCGATGCCGAGGATGGTCAGCGCGAGACCGGTTGCGACCTGGTTGACGGCGAGCCCGAGTGCCATCAGCGCGAAGATCAATGACATCAGTGCTCCCGCGATGATGCCGAACAGCGCGCCGATGAAGATTGATCCGGTGAGCCACGCGCCGCCAAAGCCGCAGGCCGCGCCAACGATCATCATGCCTTCGACACCGAGGTTGAGCACGCCTGAGCGCTCGGTGACGAGCTCGCCGGTTGCCGCGATCAGAAGTGGCGTCGATGCCGCGAGCACCGAGAGGATGATGGCTTCAACCAGCTCCACGGGCCACCTGTCGATTCGCGAAGACCAGCTTGAATCGGTAGAGAATGAGGGAATCGCAGGCGAGCACGTAGAAGAGCAGGATGCCCTGGAAGACCTTGGTGACGTCCAACGGGATCTTCATTGCGATCTGCGCCTGCTCGCCACCGATAAAGGTCAGTGCAAGAAAAAGACCTGCAATTAATATTCCAATCGGATTCAAGCGGCCGAGGAAAGCGACGATGATCGCGGTGAAACCGTAGCCGGGCGAGATGCCGGGCTGCAGATGTCCGACAGGGCCGGCGACCTCGATGATGCCGGCAAGACCGGCGAGCGCGCCCGATACCGCGAAGGTCAGGATAATGAGCTGGTTGGCATTGAAGCCGCCGAACCGCGCTGCGCGCGGCGCGGCGCCGACCACGCGGATCTCGAACCCCTTGATGGTGCGCCCGAGAAGGATTGCGACTGCTGCGACCACCAACAGTGCGATGATGGAGCCGAGATGCAGCCGGCCGCCTTCGATCAGCAGCGGCACGGTTGCTACTGGATCGAATTCCGCCGTGGTCGGGAAATTGAAGCCGTTCGGGTCGCGCCAGGGGCCGCGCACGAGATAATCGAGCAGGAGATCGGCGACATAGACCAGCATCAGGCTGGTCAGGATCTCGCTGGCACCGAACTTCACCTTGCAGATCGCCGGGATCAGTGCATAGAGCGCGCCGGCAGCAGCCGCAAGCACGAACATCGCCGGCAACACCCAGGGGCCTGCGTCGGTGCCTTGCGTCTTCACCGCGATCCAGCTTCCAGCAACCGCGCCGATCAGGAATTGCCCTTCGGCGCCGATGTTCCAGGCATTGGCGAGATAGCAGAGCGACAGCCCGATCGCGATCATGACGAGGGGCGTCGCCTTCACCGCGATCTCCTGCAGCGAATAGCTGTCGGTTAGCGGCGCAATGAAATAGGCCTGCAGGGCGAGCAGCGGATTCTTGCCAATGATCGCGAACAGGATGGTCATGGTCACGATGGTCAGGCCGATCGCAATGAGTGGCGAGACCAGCGCGATCGTGTTGGAGCGCTCGGCGCGCTTCTCAAGCACCAACTGCATGCGCGGCCTCCTTCGGCTCGAGGCTGCTGCCGCCCATGAGCAGGCCGAGCTTCTCGCGCGTCGCTTCGCTTGCTGCGAGCGGGGCAGACAGCCGGCCGTGGAACATCACGGCGATGCGGTCGGCGATCTCGGCGAGTTCGTCGAGATCCTGGCTGGTCACGAGCACCGCGGCGCCAGCCGTCGCGAGATCAAGCAGCGCCTGGCGGATCACGGCGGCGGCACCGGCATCGACGCCCCAGGTCGGCTGGCTCACGACCAGCACGGCCGGGTTGCGCAGGATCTCGCGGCCGACGATGAACTTTTGCAGATTGCCGCCGGAGAGGGATGCTGCTTCCGGATCGCGCTTGGCCTTGCGCACATCGAACGTCTCGGTGGCTTTGTCCACCGTCTTCAGCGTGGCCGCGGTGTCGATGAAACCGTGATTGACCATGCCGCTGGCGGCGTGGCCGGTCAGCAGCGCATTCTCGGACAGCTTCATGCGCGGCGCGGTGCCGTGGCCGAGCCGCTCTTCCGGCACGAACGCCGCGCCGAGCTTGCGCCGCTTGGTGATCGAGAGGTGGCCCGCCGCGATGCCTTCGATCACGACCGTGCCGGGATCCTTCGACAGGCGTTCGCCGGATAATGCGGCGAACAGCTCGTCCTGGCCGTTGCCGGCGACGCCGGCGATGCCGAGGATTTCGCCACCCTTCAGTTCGAACGAGATGTGCTCGAGCCGGACGCCATGCGCCTCGTCCGGCGCGAGCGAGAGATCGTTGACGACCAGCCGCGGGATCGTGGTCTGTCGGTCGGCGGCCGACTTCACTTCCTTGATCTCGCCGCCAACCATCATGCGCGCGAGCGAGGCCGCAGTCTCGAGCCGGGGATTGCAGGTCTGGATTTTCTTGCCACCGCGCAAAATCGTGGCCGTGTCGCAGAGCCGCTTCACCTCGTCGAGCTTGTGGCTGATGTAGAGGATGGCGCGGCCTTCGGCCTTGAGCCGCTCTAGCACGACGAAGAGCTGGTCTGCCTCTTGCGGCGTCAGCACTGCGGTCGGCTCGTCCAGGATCAGGAATTTCGGATCCTGCATCAGTGCGCGGACGATCTCGATGCGCTGGCGCTCGCCGACGGACAGTTGCCAGACCTCGCGCCTGGGATCGAGGGGCAGGCCATAGGTCTTGGATACCTGCTCCAGCCGCGCCGACATGTCCTTGAAGGATTCCTTGCCGTCGAGGCCGAGCGCGACGTTCTCGGCGACGGTGAGATTGTCGAACAGCGAGAAGTGCTGGAACACCATGCCGATGCCGCGGCTGCGCGCCTCGGAAGGACCGGACAGCACGATTCGTTGGCCCTGCCAGCGGATCTCGCCGGAAGTGGGCTGGATCAGTCCGTAGATCGCCTTCACCAATGTCGACTTGCCGGCACCATTCTCGCCAAGCAGCGCATGAATCTCCTTCGGCCAGATGTCGATATCGATGGAATCGTTGGCGAGGAAGTCGCCATAGCGTTTGGTAAGCCCGACCGTCTGGAGCAACGGGGACTCGCTGGAATGCGGGCCGTTAGGCGTCGGATCTAACATGCGTTGATGCGCTTGCACGGGGTGAAGTGCCTCAATAGTGGGCTAGTTTGAACCGTCGCGTAAGGTGCGAAATTGCGTCATCCCTTGCTCAACGCTTCGGCAGGAGGCCAATCTCGCGAGTCGCAGTCCTCTTTGGGTGGTGACTGTGTTCAACGGCGGCGCCGGGAGCCGCCACAGTCGGGGCCCGCAGCCGAAGTCTGTTGCAAATTTGTGACGGTTCAAACCAAATCGGAACCCGCTGTGCAGACTTGACGTGAGCTTGCGCAAAATCGCGCCAGCACGCGTATGCAATGCAGAGGCACCACGGTAGCCGTTGCCGGCATTCGGACAAGCTCTCCTCGCTTCCGATAAAACGCAAACGAAATCAAACGGGAATGTCTGGCATTGTGCTGTCGTCGCGGCGCGCCGACGATGCGCAAATACTCTCAAATTTCAGCGGTCGATCGCGATTTGCTGCCGAAACATGTGGCATGCCTTGAAAAAAGTTGAGGCTTCTCACTCCGGGACTTCGGCGCAAGTGTCGCACCCAAGGGCGTTCATTTTTACGTGTCCAAACTTGGGGGTTTCAGGATGTCGTTTCGTTTCAAGGCGGTTGCAGCAACGGCGCTGTCACTTGCTACGCTGGCCATCGGTGGCTGGGCTCACGCTGCGGATCTGCCGGTCAAGGCCGCCAAGAAGGCGCCTGACCTCCCGTTCTTTCTGGTGATCGACGACCGCGTGTCGTTCTCCTGGATGCCGAAGGGCACCGACCCCGGCATGTGGAGCGCGCGTCCGGGCGGTGGCATCAACGGCACCACGGCCAAGCAGGTGTACTCCTTCACCCACTTCGACCTCTGGGCCTACGGCACCAACTTCTTCACGATCTCGATGTTCAAGTCGGGTCATAACGACCCGGCCTCGCCCTGTACCGCCCCGGGCGTGAACATCAACGGCACCGCCAGCAATTGCGCCGGCGCCACCGAAATCTATGGTCTGTTCCGTTCGACCTTCGGCTGGAACGAGTTGTTCAACACCAAGGCCTTCACCATGGGCCCGCTGCACAACGTCTCGTTTGAAGTCGGCATGGACGCCAACACCGAGAACACCTTCCTCGCGCCCGCAAAGCGTGACGTTGTTGCCGGCCTGCAGTTCGCCTTCGACCTTCCCTACAAGGGCTATATCGACGTCGCGCCGTTGGTGTACTGGGAGTTCCTGAATCACAACTCGTTCACACAGTGCGGCCTGTTTGGTGCAGGCGTTGCCGGCGTGACCTGTAACTCGGACGGCAATGTCAGCTACCGTCCGACCTGGGCGGTTGAAGTCAACTATTACATGGACCTCGGCTTCCTGCCGCCCAACATGCAGTTCTGGTCGATCAGCGGCCGTGCCGGCTGGTATGGCCCGAAGGGCGACTCGAACGGTCTTCCCGCGCTCTCGGGTATTGGCCGGCTGTCGACCGCTTCGAAGACCGAGTTCAACAGCGAACCGATCCGCCTGACCTTCGACGCGTCGAAGGCCGCTTGGGGTGACAAGTACTCGCACTTCGTCGACCTCTGGGTCGCCTATCGCTACTGGCAGAACAAGTTCGGCCTCGACCACAATGCCATGCCTGGCGTTTGCACGATCGCCGCAACCGGCCAGAGCACCAACAGCTGCACAGAGTCCACGGTCTACGGTGGTGTTACTGTGAAGTTCTGATCGCTTCGCGGGCGAAGGCCGATGGCGCCGCAGGCAATGCGGCGCCATTTGTCGTTTGGGCTCAGCGAAACACTGCCGGCGCGCCTAAAGAATTTGCAGCTTGCTCAATTTCGATAGGCCAATTGGCGGAACGTTTCCCTTTCCCGCTTCATATCGCAACGAACGACTTAAGTGCGGCTGCGCGGGGATTCCGCGCGGCGAGGAGTAGTCGTGCCAGGAGGGGCCTCATGTCGCAAATCGAAGATAGATTGCAATTGATTGGCCTGAACGGGACCGCGCGCGCTGTCCTCCGCGAACATGCGAACCTCGTCGGAGAGGCGTTGCCGATCGTTCTCGAGCGATTCTACAAGGATATCCTCAGTGTACAGAGGTTGCAGCGGCAGTTTCGCGACGATGCGCACATCCATCACGCAAAGACAGCGCAGCTCAAGCACTGGTTCATGATCCTGGACGGCGAGTTCGATGACTCCTACATGGCGTCCGCCGTGAGGATCGGCCAGGCGCATCATAGAATCGGACTGGAGCCAAGCGACTACATCGCGGCCTATGCGAAGCTTCTGAGCGCTCTACAAAGCGAAGTCGAAGACAGAATGTCGGGTTGGCGCCGGCGAAGCAAGCGGCGGGCCCTTCAGGACGCACTGACGCGTGCGGCACTCCTAGATATGGACCTCGCTCTCAGCGTCTACATTTCGCGCTCGATGGACGACCAGAGCCAAAAGGCGCTTCGCGACATGTGCGAGCTTCTTGAGGCTGATCTCGACAGCGCGGTCTCAGAGGTGCTGACCATCAGCAATGAAGCCGCCGAACGTAGCGAGAGCGCGGCGCAGGATGCTAAGGCGATTGCAGCGGAGGCCTTCACGGTGGCTGCATCATCCGAGCAGGCTACGGGAAATGTGTCTTCAGTCTCTGCGGCGACCGAGCAGCTGTCTTCGGCTGGCCGCGAGATCGCGGAGCGGGCGGTGCAGACCGCGCAGTTGGCCACGCGCGCAGCCGATGAGATTGAGCGGGCCGGGTCGACCGTTGCCGCGCTCAACGACGCCGCGTCCCGAATTCAGGCCGTAACCAACCTGATCTCCGAGGTCGCCGCGCAAACCAATCTCTTGGCTCTCAACGCCACGATCGAGGCGGCCCGCGCCGGCGAAACTGGTAAGGGATTTGCCGTTGTGGCTCACGAGGTCAAGGCACTATCCCGGAAGACCAGCGAAGCCGCTGAGGATATCGCCCACCGGATTCAGGACATTTGCCATGCCTCGCAGCAGAGCATCGAGGTGATCGCCAGGGTCGGAACCGCTGTCTCCGACATCAAGGAGGTGACCGGCGCTGTCGCCGCGGCTGCCGAGGAACAGGAAGCAACGCTGCAGGACGTTGCGCGCAGCTTGACGGAAGCGTCCCAGGGAGTGGCTGCGGTCTCACACAACGTCGCCCGTATCTCTGGCCGATCCACCGAGATAGAGACGCAGTCGAACACTCTGTCAGGACTCGTAAACGGCACACATGGGCGCGTATCGGAGCTCCGTGCCAATCTGGTCGTTTCGCTTCGCTCGTCCCATGCGGGCGATCGCCGGTCACAGGAAAATCGGCGTCCAGTATCGTTGACCGCAGTGGCACAATCGGGCGCCGCGCGGATAGACGGCACAGTGCTGGACCTGTCCGAAGGCGGCCTGCGCTTCCGCGCGAAGGATGGCCGAAACGAGTTACGCGAGGGGAGTTCGATCGTTGTTCGGACCAATGAGCTCGGCGAGGTCTGCGGCAAGATCATTGCAATCGGTCAGCCCAATGTTCACGTTCAGTTCGACGTGCTCTCTCCCGAGCGTAGGGAAGCCATCGCGACACATCTTAGAAATGTCGATTCGACGGATGAAAAATTCGTCGCTGCGGCTCGCCAGGCGGCTGGCCAGGTCGGTGCTGCGTTCGAAGCGGCGATCGCAAGGGGTGATATTTCCGAAGCCGACATGTTCAATTTCCAATATCGGCCGATCGCAGGCTCTAGTCCGCAGCAATTCGAGGCGCCTTTCCTGAGGATCTGCGATCGAGTCCTTCCCGACATCCAGGAGGGCGTGCTGGGCCTTGATCCCAGAGTTGCATTCTGCGCCGCTGTCGACACCAACGCGTATCTCCCGACCCACAATCGGAAGTTCTCTCAGCCGCAGCGGCCGAACGACCCGGCATGGAATGCCGCCAATTCCCGGAATCGGCGCTTCTTCAAGGATAGCGCGGGACTGCGCGCAGCACGCACAACACGCGAATTCCTGTTGCAGACCTACGATCGCGACATGGGCGGAGGTGCGATCATCACGCTCAAGGAAGTTGACGCGCCGCTTCGTGTCAATGGCAGGCATTGGGGCGGACTGCGCCTAGCTTTCAAGGCCTGATGGAGGAGAGGACCTCGACTACTTCGTCCACACGCCGTCGTGCAACGCCGCGGCCTCGTCTTCCAGCAGGGGTCCCGCGACCACCGTACGCCGTTGGCCGCGGGCAAAGACGTCGCGGCAAGGCAGATCGAGCGTCGGGTTTTCCGGGTGATTACCCGTGACGCCGCGCAGGCGGTGCTCGCTGAGGCCGTAGACCACGCGGCCGATGCCAGCCCAGTAGATCGCGCCTGAACACATCGCGCAGGGCTCCGCCGAGGAATATAGCGTCGCTGACGCCAGGACTGCGGGGCTGAGCGTACGGCAGGCTTGCGTCGCTGCGAGGCGCTCGGCATGCGCGGTGCCGTCGTGATCCGGCATGTAGCCGTTCTCGGCTTCGATCAGCACTTGGCCGGCTGCATCGACCATGATGCAGCCAAAGGGATGGTTGCCATGGGTGAGCGAGCGGCGGGCGACCGCGAAAGACAGGCGCAAAAAATGCTCGTCGCGCTCGTTGACGCCGTCCATCGATGATCCGCGTCTAATGCCCTGCCATGTGCCGGCCGACCTCGGTCAGATCGGCTTCGCTGGTTCGAGCTTCATACACGAATTCGCCGTGGAACATGACCACCAGCCGGTCGGACAGTTCGAGCAATTCGTCGAGATCCTCGCTGACCAGCAAAACCGCCGCGCCGCGGTTGCGCGCGGCCATGATCTCGGCATGGATCTGCGCCACCGCCGCAAAGTCCAGGCCGAAGCAGGGGTTGGCCGCGATCAGCACTTCGACGTCGCCCGCAAGCTCGCGAGCGAGTACGGCGCGCTGGACATTGCCGCCTGATAGCGCCGAGATCGGCGTCTCCGGCGTGCGAGTCTTGATCTTGTACTGGCCGATCTTCTTCTTCGCGTCGTCGCGGAAGGCGCCGCGGTTCAGCCACCAGCCGCCGCTGGCAAAGGGCGCGCGGTCGAATTCGCGGAAGGCGATGTTGTCGGCGACGCTCATGCCACCGACGCAGGCGTTCTTGAGCGGCTCCTCGGGCAACAGCGACATCTTGTGGCGTCGCATCTCCTCGCGGCTGGCGTGATAGGGATCGCCAGCGACACTGATTTCACCACCCTCGGCCTCGCGCTGGCCCGCGAGGACTTCGACGAGCTGCCGCTGGCCATTGCCGGAGACGCCGGCGATGCCGACGATCTCGCCGGCGCGCACGGTGAGGCAGACGTCATGAACGGCAATGGCGCCGGCATCGTCGAGCGCGCGGACCTTTGCCAACTCCAGCCGCGCCTGTCCGGCTTCGCCGGTGCGTGGCGGCTGCACGGTCAGCTCCTCGGCGCCGATCATAGTGCGGGCCATCGCATCCGGGGTCAGCTCGGCGACTTTGCCCGCACCGGCGAGCTTGCCGCGGCGCAGGATCGTCACCTCATCGGCGAAAGCCATGACCTCGCGGAATTTGTGCGTGATCATCAGGATGGTCAGCTCGCCCTTCACGACCATGTCGCGGAGCATGCCGAGCACCTCGTCGGCTTCGGCCGGCGTCAGCACCGAGGTCGGCTCGTCGAGGATCAGGAAGCGGCGCTTCAGATAGAGCTGTTTCAGGATCTCGCATTTCTGCCGCTCACCGGCGGAGATGTCGGAGACCTTTGCCGAGAGCGGCACCTTGAAGGGCATACGCGCCAGAAACGCTTCGAGCTCCTTCATCTCTTTCGGCCAGTTCACCACGGCTGGCACGTCGTCGCGCGCCAGCACGAGGTTTTCCGCAACCGTCATGGCCGGCACCAGCGTAAAATGTTGGTAGACCATGCCGAGGCCAAGCGCGTGAGCGTCCTTCGGGTTGGCGATCGCCTGCTCGCGGCCACCGACGAGGATGTCGCCTTCGGTCGCGTGGTAGTACCCCATGATGCATTTGACGAGCGTGGATTTGCCGGCGCCGTTCTCGCCGAGCAGCGCGTGGAACGAGCCCGGTCGCACCTTCAGCTCGACATTATCGAGCGCCAGGAAGTCGCCGAAGCGCATCGTCATGGCGATGGCATCGACGCCGAAGGCGCCTGAAGGCGGAGGCGGTTCGCCGATGATCACGAAATCGCTCCGATGAAGGCGTCCGAGGTCGAGACCGCGCCGAACACACCGCCCTGCATCTTGATCATCTTCAGCGCATGCTCGTGGTTGCTCCTGTCGGTCGCGCCGCAGCAGTCGTGCAGCAGCACACATTCGAAGCCGCGGTCATTGGCCTCGCGCATGGTGGTGTGGACGCAGACGTCGGTGGTGATCCCGGTCAGCACGATGTTCTCGATCCCGCGCACGCGCAAGATCAATTCGAGATCGGTGGCGCAGAACGAGCCCTTGCCAGGCTTGTCGATGATCGGCTCGCCCGGCAGTGGAGCGAGTTCTTCGATGATGTCCCAGCCGGGTTCGCCGCGCACCAGGATGCGGCCGCACGGGCCGGGGTCGCCGATGCCGGCGCCGATCTGGCGCGAGCGCCAGCGCTTATTGGCGGGCAGATCCGAGAGGTCCGGGCGATGGCCCTCGCGAGTATGGATGATGTGAAAGCCCTGTTTGCGCATGGCCGCGAGCAGCTTCTTGATCGGTTCGATCGGCGCCCGCGTCAGCGAGAGATCGTAGCCCATCTTGTCGACATAGCCGCCGACGCCGCAGAAGTCGGTCTGCATGTCGATGATGATGAGCGCAGTGTTTTGCGGGCGGAGATCGCCGTTGTAAGGCCAGGCGTAGGGCTCGGACTTGATATAGCGCTCGGGCATGATTGTGCTCTCTAGCGGGTGATCGACAATTCGGCCGGGGCTCCGGTCAGCGTGCGTTTCGGCGAGCAGGTGATGATCATGATCGCCAGCGTCAGGATGTAGGGCGCGGCGTTGAAGAGATGATAGCCGGAGGTGACGCCGACCGATTGCAGCGCCGGTCCGAGTGCGGCGGCGCCGCCGAAGGCGAGCGAGGCCCACAGGCAGAGCAGCGGGTCCCAGCGCGCGAAGATCACCAGCGCGACGGCGGTGATGCCTTGGCCTGAGGAGAGGCCCTCATTCCAGCTACCAGGATAGAACAGCGACAGGAAGGAGCCACCGATGCCGGCGAGGAAGCCGCCGACCATGGTGGCGCGCAAGCGGATCAGCAGCACTGAGTGGCCCATCGCGCGGGCTGCGTCTGAGCTCTCGCCGGCGGTGCGGATCAGAAGGCCCCAGCGCGTGGTGCGGAAAGCCCAATAGAGGATTGGCGCAAGCGCGACGCCGATCAGGAAGAGCACGTTGACGCGCAGCGCGGCGCGAAGCTGCGGGATATCGCTCCACCAGCCGAAATCGATCGCGGGTAGGCGCGGCGCGGTGGGCTCGATCAGCGGTTTGCCGAGATAAAAGGCAAGGCCGGTGCCGAACAGCATCAGCGCGATGCCGACGGCGACGTCGTTGACACGCGGCAGCGAGCAGATGCCGGCATGCAGCGCGCCAAGAAGTGCGCCGGTGATGCCGGCGGCGAATACGCCAAGCCAGGGTGATCCCGAGAGATAGGAGATGCCGTAGGCGCTCATTGCGCCCATCACCAGCGTGCCTTCGAGGCCGAGATTGATGCGCCCCGAACGTTCGGTGATGCATTCCCCTAAGCTCACGAACAGGAATGGCGTCGAGACGCGAATGGCGCCGCCAAGCACGGCGAGCGGGACGGTCCAGAGTCCGATCGATCCGTCTGCCATCTCAGGATTTTCCCTTCAGGAAACCGATGCGGCCGTAGAGCGCATCGCTGGCGAGCACGAAGACGAAGATGATGCCCTGGAGCACCAGCACAGACGCATCTGGTAGTCCGAGGCGACGCTGCAGCAGGCCGCCGCTAGCGCTGATGCCGCCGAGCAGGATCGCGACGGGAATGATCGCAAGCGGATTTTGCCGCGCGAGGAAGGCAACCAGAATGCCGGTGAAGCCGTAACCGGCGGCGAGATTGGCGTTGGTGCGGCCTTGCACGGCCGCGACCTCGACCATGCCAGCAAGACCCGCAGCACCGCCGGCGAGGAAACAGATTGTCAGGATGAGCTTGCTGACGCCGAGACCGACGATCTTGGCGGCGCGGATGTTGCCGCCGGCAACGCGCGCGGCGAAGCCGAACACGGTGTGATAGATCAGGATGTAAGCGGCCACCGCAGCGATCAGGCCGAAGACGAGCCCCCAATGCACGTCGGTACCAGGGATGGAGCCGATCATGTTGGCGGCGCCGATCTCGCGGGTCGACGGCTTGTTGAGGCTCGCGGGATCTCGCATCATGCCTTCGACGAGATGATTGAGGATCGCGAGGGCGATGTAGACGAGCAGCAGGCTCGAGATCGTCTCGTTGACGCCACGGTATTGCCGCAGTGCGCCAGCGAGCATGATCCACAAGCCGCCGCCGGCGACGCCGGCGATGACCATGGCGATCTGCACGACGAGCGGCGGCATGCCCTGAAGCAAGAGCGCGGCGCTTGTCGCCGATAACGCGCCTATCAGTAGCGCGCCTTCGCCGCCGATGATGACCATGCCAAGCTGAGCCGGCAGTGCCGTGCAAAGGGCGGTGAGAATGAGGGGGGCGGCGCGCGTGAGCGTGTTCTGCCAGGAGAACCAGGTGCCGAACGCGCCGTAATACATGTAGAAATAGAGGTCCAGCGGGCTCTTGCCGAACAGCATGACGAAGATGCCGAAGACCAGGAGCGCGCCGGCCAGCGCCGCGCTCGGGATCAGGACATATTCGATCGTGCCGCCGTGGCGTTGCAGAAAGCCGGGGTCGGCAGCCGGGGCAATCGCCCCGACCGCCTCGGCAGAATCCGCTGCTTCCGATGTCACGAAGTCGCTCCGATCACGCCCTCGACGAGATAGTCCATCTTCTCGAGTTCAGGATCCTTCTGGCCGCGATCGGTGCCGGCCGCGATGACCGTCTTGCCCTTGTTGTCGACGAGGCCGCCCTTGAAGATGGCAAACCCGTCAGCAGACAAGAACTTGGCCTTGGCCTCGTCCGCGGCCTTGCGTGCCTCGGCCGAGACGGCTTCGCCATAGGCCGAGACCTTGACAATCTCTTCCTTCAGGCCGCCGCGGTAGAAGTTCGGGATGCCTTCGCCGGCGGTGATCATCTTGACGAACTTCGGATAGAGCGCCTCCCAGTTCCACTCTGCGCCGGTGAGATAGGCCTTCGGCGCCAGAGCCGACTGGTTGGTGTGATAACCGCAGACCATGGCACCACGCCGCGCGGCGTTCTCGACCATGGTCTTGGGGCCGTCGACGTGACAGGTGAGCACGTCCACACCCTGGTCGATCAGGCTGTTGGTGGCTTCGGCTTCCTTGACCGGCATCGACCAGTCGCCGGTGAAGATCACCTGCGTGGTGGCCTTCGGATTGACGGACTTGGCACCGAGGGCAAAGGCGTTGATGTTGCGCAACACCTGCGGGATCGGCTTGGCTGCGACGAAACCGAGCTTGCCGCTCTTCGACGTCAGGCCGGCGACGATGCCTGAGATGTACTGGGCTTCGTCGATATAGCCGAAATAGCTGCCGGCGTTCTTCGGGTCCTTGTCGCTCCAGAGACCGCCGCAGTGCTCGAAGCGCAGCTTCGGGTACTTGGTGGCCATCTTGATCATGTGCGGGTTGTAGTAACCGAACGAGGTCGGGAAGATCAGGGTGGCGCCGTCGAGGTTGATCATGGACTCGATCGTCTTCTCGACCGCGTCGGTCTCCGGCACCTTCTCTTCCTCGACCACCTTGAGGCCGGGGATCTTCTTCAGCGCAGCCGCACCCTGCGCGTGGGCCTGGTTGTAGCCGTAGTCGTCGCGCGAGCCGACATAGATGAAGCCGATAGTGGTGTCGGCCGCGAAGGCCGGGCGGGCGCCGGCCGCTGCGCCGAGGGTAAGGGCTGCGCCGCCTTGCAACAAATGACGTCGTGAAATCTTGCCAAAATCCATCGCTTGCTCCCCTTGGTGGCTGGGCCGCCCCAATTTCGCGGCTACGCCGGTCTGGCGGAGCCCAGGATAGGTTGTCGCAAGCTTCGTGCCAGAGGCTATGGGGTAAGCATTTCGATATAAAATATTGGAATATATCATATATCTTGCGGGTTCGAATCCTGATCAGGAAATCAGCAGATTAAATTTTAGGCAGTATCTTTTGATTGTATGCAAGGGAGTTAAGCAATCTTAACCGGTCCCCAGATGTGCATGACGCTGCCGGTCAGATCGGTCCACGACCCGCATTCGTGCTAACCACGCGCTGACTTGAAACGGCGCCGGCCGCCTGAATTCGCTGGCACCGAACTTGTATCGATGATGACTGCGACCGCCGCGCGGTCTCCTGGATGGAAAGCTTGACTGAGATGGCTGCCGTGACTGCCGTTCAACATGCATCGCTCGGCGAAGAGATCGTGCGTCGGATCAACGAGCTTGCGGCCATCTCGGAAGACGAGGGCGCGCTCACGCGTGTCTATCTCACGAAGGAGTTGCGAACGGCCTCGGACCTCATCCTCGGCTGGATGCGTGACGCCGGCATGAGCGCGCATCTCGATGCGATTGGCAATGTCTGCGGTCGCTACGAGGGCGATCGGGCGGGGGCACCCTGCCTGATGCTCGGCTCGCACTACGACACGGTGCGCGACGCCGGCAGATGGGACGGGCCGCTGGGGGTGATCACGGCGATCGCCTGCGTCGCCGATCTCAATCGCCGCGGCAAGCGCCTGCCATTCGCGATCGAGGTTGTGGGCTTTGCCGACGAGGAAGGCGTGCGCTTCGCCTCGACCCTGCTCGGCAGCCGCGCAGTGGCCGGGACTTTCGACGAGAGCGTTTTGAACACGCGCGACCGCGACGGCATCTCGATGCGCGATGCGCTCGTCAAATTCGGCCTCGATCCCGATCATATCGGCGCGGCCGCGCGAGCGCGGCGCGAGCTGCTGGCCTATCTCGAACTGCACATCGAGCAGGGCCCGGTGCTGGAAGCCCAGAATCTCCCGGTTGGCGTCGTCACCGCGATCGCAGGCGCGACGCGGCTTGCCGCACGGCTCACCGGCATGGCCGGTCACGCCGGCACCGTGCCGATGGCGCTGCGTCGTGACGCGCTCACAGGCGCCGCTGAATGCATCGGCGCGATCGAGCAGTTTTGCCGCACCGACGAGGGCGGCCTGGTCGGTACCGTCGGTTACATCCAGGCGAGGCCCGGAGCCACCAACGTCATTCCGGGCGAAGTCTCCTTTACCATCGATATGCGCGCGCCGACGGACATGCATCGCAAGCGTGCGGTGGCTGACATCGTCCGTCAGATCGAGGCGATCGCAAAGCGCCGGCAATTGGCGCTTCAGCTCGATGTCACCCATGAGAACCGCACCGCGCCTTGCGCACCCTGGCTGAAGGATCAGATCGCGCAGGCGATCGGAGCGGAAGGTTTTCCAGTCTTCGAGCTGCCGAGCGGCGCGGGGCATGACGGCATGGCGATGATCGATATCGCCGATGTCGGCATGATCTTCGTGCGCTGCCGCGGCGGCATCAGCCATCACCCGGACGAGCATGTGGAGCTGGCCGATGCCGATGCCGGTGCGCGGGTCTTGCTGCGGGTCGTCGAGAATTTCAAGCCGCGGTAGGCCGCCCCGGCCAGAGGCGCCTGCCAGGGCCGTCATCGGGGTGAGATACGAATCAGTCACGCTTGGAATGGTGACCGGCCATCGCCGGGATCACTATATTTCAGGCGCACATGAACAGCGATATCTCCTTGCCGTCACATCGCGAAAATCGGTTCTACCAGGGCATGGCCGCGACGTTCATCGCGAATGCCCTTCAGGCGGTCAATTTTCTCGGTGATCGGTTCCTGAGACAATCGCATCATTCGCTGTCGGCGATCGAGGATCTTTTTCGGCACTCGATGGACAGCGCCTTTTCGGTGACCGAGGCCTTCCTCGTCACTGGCGCTCCGCACGCCTCCGCCTACTACCCGCGCGACTTCGCCTGGTTCTATCCTGATGTCCTCGATCCCGAGACCATCATGGACGCGCAGGATGCGGTGCGGCGGGTGCGCTTGCTCGAAAAGAGTGTTCGCCTGTTGCTGGAGGCGGTTCGCGCCGACGTCGTGACGACGACGATCGTTCCGGCGGGACGCGCGCGGTACCTCGGTGTGAATTATTTCTCGCGGCCCTCCGATACGCTGCTCGGCATTCTCGCCGGTCTCCAGCAGATGCTATCGGCAGAAGAGCGGGTGTCGCCCAATGTGGCAATGTCGCAGTGCGCGCATGCCGGACGCCTGTTGCTGGCCGAATACGGCGGTGATCTGAAGCGTGCGATCCTGAAGCTTGCGAGCGAGCTCGAGCCGTTCGAAGTTGATGGCGCCAGATACTTGCTCTGCGACGCCAATAGGCCCCGCTCCGCGGCAACGGACACGCGCGCGGAGCGCCGGCGCTTTGTTACCAATGCCTGCGTCTACACGACCTTCGTCTGGGGCGTGGAGCTCGGCGTCGTCGACGCGAATGAGTTGAAGTTGCTGCTTGGGCGCGACCTCGCGCAGTACAAGCAGGATCTGCTCCGCCTGTTCGGCAACGACGGCTATATCAGGCATTCGCTGGATGGTCCGGCGGGCACGCCGGTCTCCATGGTCGCGCTGGATTTCGTCAGCGTGCATCGCGGCTTCTGGGATATGAATGATGCAAGCGAGCGCGCGCTGTTTGCCGCCACGACGGATCTGATCCTCGCCGAACCGCGCTTCCGCATCCCCAGCACGTTCCACTTCCTGGTCTCAGCTGAGAATCCGCGAAACAAGATGATCCACAAGATCGCGGCGCCGGCCTATCAGGGGCGC
This sequence comes from Pseudomonadota bacterium, assembly GCA_023387695.1. Taxonomy (GTDB): domain Bacteria; phylum Pseudomonadota; class Alphaproteobacteria; order Rhizobiales; family Xanthobacteraceae; genus Bradyrhizobium. The sequence continues at coordinate 21,817 of JAEWHT010000240.1, forward strand.
TCGTCATGGCCGACGTTCAACGTCGAGTTCGCGGATCGCATGCTGGACTTTGACGAAGCCGCGGGGCGCGAGACCTACCGGGCTTGCGCGCAGGGGATATTGAAGGACATCCGTACTGCGACCGAACTCCACGGTGGATATCAGGAGCTGATTTCCGAGCAGGGGCTGAAATATCGGACCTGGGCTTACAAGGGCGCGGTGGCCCATTCCTGGTTTCCGCGCTTCCTGTCCGTGTGGAGGAGGGCGTATGGAACGCCGCTCCTCCAGTGGAATGATTGATCCGCTGGCCTAGCCCGCGGTTACGTCCACGAGCTCGCCGCCCTCGAGCACCTTGGCCGCCTTGGCGCGGTCGAGGTCGCCTTCCCAGGCCGCAACCACCACGGTCGCCACGCAGTTGCCGATGAGATTGCCGACGGCGCGGGCCATGCCGATGAACCAGTCGACCGACAACACCAGCACGAGGCCGATCGCGGGAATGCTTGGCACGGCGTTCAGCGTTGCGGCCAGGATCACGATCGCCGAGCCGGGCACACCGTGCGCGCCCTTCGATGTGATCAGTGAGACGCCGAGCACCAGCAGCAGATCCCCGAACGACAGCGGCGTGTTGGTGGCCTGCGCAATGAACACGACGGCGAGCGTGAGATAGATCGAGAACGCATCGAGATTGAAGGAATAGCCAGTCGGAATCACGAGGCCGACCACGGAATCCTTCACGCCCATGCGCTCCAGCTTCTTCATGATCTGCGGCAGCACCGCATCCGAAGAAGCGGTCGCAAGTACGATCATCAACTCTTCGCGGAGGTAAGACAGGAATTTGAGGATATTGATGCCGGCGAGCGCCATCACGCTGCCGAGAACGCCGAGCACGAAGATGCCGACCGAGACGTAGAACAGCATGACCAGTGAAACGAGCTGCTTGAGCGAGCCGACACCATATTTGCCGACCGTGTAGGCGACCGCGCCGAGCACGCCCAGTGGGGCAACGCGAACGATGAGCCCCATGACGCGGAACAGCACCGTCGAGGCTGCGTCGATCATCGAGGTGACGAGTGCGCCCTTCTCGCCGCCGACCAGTGCGAGACCGACGCCGAACAACACCGCGAAGAACAGCACCTGAAGCACGTCGTTGCGCGAGAGCGCGTCGAACGACGTGGTCGGGATCACGTTCATCAGGAAGGAGCCGATGCCCGCGCCCTGCAGCTTGTGGGCGTTGTCGGCATAGGTGCTGAGCGCCTTGGCATCGAGCGTCGACGGATCGATGTTCATGCCGTGGCCGGGACCGAAGACATAGGCCAGGATCAGGCCAACCACGAGCGCCACCGTGGTCATGGCTTCGAAATACAGCAGCGCCTTGACGCCGACCCGGCCGACTTTCTTGAGATCGCCGGCGCCGGCAATGCCGTGCACGACGACGCAGAACACGATCGGCGCCACGATCATCGAAATCAGCTTCAGGAAAGCGTCGCTCAGGATCTTGAGGCCAATCGCGAAGTCCGGGACGACCATGCCGAGGATGATGCCCAGGACCAGCGCAGCCAGGACCTGGACGAAAAGCGAGGCGTAGAGCGGCTTGCGCTCTGCGGCCGGGGCCGCGGCAATGGTCGACATGTTGACTCCCCCGTTGTGGCGATGAGACGCCAAAAGGAGCAACAACCGTGCCAGAATGTCGCGGCCTTAGCTCGAAAACAGCCTATTCCGCCGCTTTTGCCGTTCTGCCGAACATCCGTGTCGGTGCCGCGAAGCCGCAGGAGGTGCCGTCGGTCACCTTGACCTGATCTTCCCAGGGTAGCCGGTATGTTCCCGCGACCATGTCCTGCATGAACGTGTAGGGGCAGTCCATCGCGCCGCCTTTGACGGCGACATAGCCGCGGTGCCAGAGCTGGTAGATATTGTTCTCGACGCCCCAATTGATGCGGGCCTCGCGCACGAGATCGGGCCGGACCTCGGCGGTGATGATCTCGTCAGCACGGCCGGTGGTGCCGTGTGCCAGCACGCTGCCGTCGAAATTGACGATCATGCCTTCGCCCATGGAATCGAACGAGCCGTCCGAACCGCACATGCAGACATTCGCAGTGATCATCAGATTCTGGAACGAATTGGCCTGGTTGGTGAAGCGCCAGGAATCACGGATCGGCGCGGTGTAGCCGGCGGTGCGGATCATGATCTCGGCGCCCTTGTAGGCGCATTCCCGCGCCATCTCCGGGAACATGCCGTCGTGGCAGATAATGAGCGCGATCTTGGCGCCGTTCGGCCCCTCGATCACGGGAATGCCGATATCGCCCGGCTCCCACGGCTCGACCGGAATCCAGGGATGAAGCTTGCGGTAATAGAGCTTGATCTCGCCGTGGTCGTCGATGATCAGGCCGGAATTGTAGGGATTGCCGTGCGGGTTGAACTCCATGATGGAGAAGCAGCCCCAGATCTTGTTATCGATGCAGGCCTGCTTGAACGCGGCTACCTCGGGCCCGTCGAGCCGGCACATGATCTCGGGATTGGTGTCCATCGAGAGGCCGTGCAGCGAATATTCGGGGAAGACCACCAGGTCCATTGTCGCGAGATTGCGACGCGCCTTGCCGACCATCCAGACGATCCGCTCGGTCTGCTTGGCGAGATCAGCCGGGGTCACGACGTTCGGTAGCTGCAACTGCACGAGCCCGATGACCACGCCATTGGGAGATTTGTTCAGTCCGCCAAGCCCGTTCATGGTCAGCTCCGTTGCCGGTCGCGTCGCGCCATTGCGCACGATGAGGTCGCCGCAGAGCAAATCCGATTTCGGCGGCGCGCAAAAGTCCATTTTTCAGGCTGGCAGCCGAAACTCGTCCTCTCGGTCTTGTTCGTCCGGGGAGAGATCCCGGAGCGGTCGCCGCCCATTGTTGCAGCGCCGCTTGCCTCAAGTCTCGGCTTGACCCTCCAAATCGACTGATGTCAGACTTATGACATGAGTACAGCAAAGCGACAGATCGCCAGCCTGCGCGACGAATATGCCGAGATGACGCGCCAGCGCATCGTTGCGGCTTTTGTCGAGACCCTGGAGGATGAGGCGGCCGACGACATTTCCATGGCCGCGGTGGCCAAGCGTGCGAAGGTGGCCGAGCGAACCGTCTATCGGCACTTCAAGACCCGCGCGGAGCTGTTCGCGGCAGCCGGCGAATGGATCGAGGACAACATCTTCAGCTACATTCCCTTCACCTCGCCCGACGAACTGCCCGAGATCTTCCGCAAGCTGTGCAAGCGGTTCGACCGTCATCCGCATCTGGCGCGCGCCATTGCGATGACGCGGGCCGGACGCCAGGTGCGCGCCGGCTTCAGACGGCACCTGATTGACCAGCATCACAAGGCGATGGCGCCGCTGGCGCGGCATCTGCCTGCGAAGGAGGTTCGCCAGGCGGAAGCGCTCGCGTCGTATCTCAACAACGTTCTCGCCTGGAACGCGATGCGTGAGGACTTTGGCATGTCGAGCACCGAGATTGCGGACGCGATCGAATGGGCGCTGACGACTCTTTTGAAGGACGTCCGTCAGCGGGATGCCGCGGCGGCGCGCAGCGGCAAGACCGCTAAATCGCAGCGTAAGCGGACCACCGCTGCGAAAGAACAGGCATAGAGCGAGGCTAGCCATGAACGCGATACCCGACGATCTCCTGATCAACGCGCCTGACGAGGTTCGCATCCGCCAGGACCTGGTGCTGACGGCTCTCGGCCGCCGCCCGGCCGACCGCGCCTTGCGGGTCGGCAGATTGCTGGATGTGCACAGCCGCACCTGGGGCGAAGACCAGGAGATCGTCTTCAAGGGCCGGCGTATCGCATGGGTCGGGCCGGCCGGTACTTATCCCGGTGAGGTCCGCGAGCGCATGCATCGGCCGGATCTTGCGGCCGTGCCAGGCTTCGGCGAGGTGCATAAGCACATCGAAAGCTCGCATCTCACCCCGGAATGGGAAGCGGCGCTGGTGCTGCCGCACGGCAATACCTGGACCTGCGAGGCGAGCCACGAATTCTCCAACGTCAATGGCGCGCGCAATCTCGAGTTCTGGTTCGAAGCGCGTCGCCGGGGCTCGCCGCTGAAAATCTTTCCGCAGCCGGGCTCGGCGGTGCCGCCGACGGCTTATGAGTGGGGCGGCGGCTGGTATGGCCGCGATGAGCAGGCGGGCTTCATGGCCGAAAGCCTGATGGTGACCGGTCTCGACGAAGTCATGGACTGGCCGGCGGTGTGGAATCCGGAGAACCCCTCTTACAAGCGGCTGTGGGGCATGATCGAGGCGACGTTCGCCGCGCGTGGCGTTGTCGAAGGCCATGCCTCGGGCCTGCGGGACCTGCCGTCCATCAACGCGTTTGCCGCGGCCGGGCTTGCATCCGACCATGAAGTGCAGACGCCGGAGGAGACCTGGGACAAGCTCACGCGCGGCTTGTTCGTCGAGCTGCGCGTCTATGCCATGGACGAGATCGTCAAATGGCTGCTCGCGAAGGGTTTGCAGGACTGGTCGCAGGTCGCGTTTACCACAGATGATCGAAGTGCCAGCCATACGCTTGAGCTCGGCGCCAGCGATCACAACGCGCGGGTCGCGATCGAGGCCGGCCTTGCGCCAGAGGTTGCGATCCAGTGTCTCACGATCAATCCGGCGCGGCACATGCGCATCACGCCGTTCGTCGGCAGTCTGGCGCCGGGGCGCTTCGGCGACGTCGTGCTGCTGTCAGATGTTTCCAAGCTAGAGATCGCCGAAGTGTGGGCCGATGGCGCGCAGGTTTCCGAGGGCAAGCGCTATCTCGGCGATGTGCCGAAGATCGAATGGCCGGAATGGGCGACCAAGACGGTCAACATCAAGCGCACGATCAAGCCTGAGGATTTTGAACTGCGGGCTGAGCCCGGTCGGACCACGATGAAAGCGGCGGTGATCCGCCCCTTCCATTGGCACCCTGAGTTCTACACTCTCGAACTGCCGGTGCGTGACGGTGCCGTGCAACGCGACGAGAGCGAGGCCATCACCAAATTCGCCATTGTCGACCGTTTCTCCGGCGACGGGCGTGTCGCAAAGATGTTCTGGCGGGGCTGTGGACCGCGCACGCCGGAGACGGCAGTCGCCTGCTCGGTGGCGCACGACAAGCACAATATCTGGGTGGTCGGCTCGTCCGACGCGGCGATGGCAAAGGCGGTGAACGCGCTCATCGAGCGTCAGGGCGGATGGGCGCTGGTGCGCGAGGGTGAACTCGTCGCCACCGTGCGCTTTGAGGTCGGCGGGTTGATGAGCTGTCGCTCGGCGCAAGCGCTCGATGCCGAGATGCAGGCGCTCTATGCGGAAGGCCGCAAGGTCGACTGGATGTACGAGCCGACGTTCCGGCCGCGCTGGTATCCGGGATTCCCGGAGCGGCTCATGTTTGCGACGCTGACCTGCGCGCCCTGGAGCTGGGTGCTGGTAGCGCCGTGCGAGCAGGCGCCGCTCGGTTTCATCAATGTGCAGACGGGCGAAGCGCACCCGGTGGTCTGGTAGGGGGAGAACTGGGATGAACGAGATGACAAAGCCGGAAGCAGCTTCCGCAGAGCCGGCAGCTACGGGATTGCTCGATCGGGCGTTTCGTCTCACCGAGCGTGGCACGAGCGTCGGCCGCGAGATGATGGCGGGAGCGACGACCTTCGCAGCGATGGCCTATATCATCGCGGTGAACCCGGCGATCATGTCCAACGCCGGAATGGATCGCGCCGATCTCGTCAGCGCCACGGCGCTGGCCGCGATCTTCGGCTCGGTGATGATGGGACTGTGGGCCAATCTGCCGCTCGCGGTGGCGCCCGCAATGGGTTCGAATGTCATCTTCACCTATGTCATCGTCAAGCAGATGGGCATGCCCTGGCAGGGCGCGCTTGCCATGGTCGCCTTCACTGGCGTGCTGTTCCTCATCCTTAGCCTGTCGAAGCTACGTGAGAAGGTCGCCAAGGACGTGCCGGAGGCGCTGAAGATCGGTATTCAAGCTGCGGTCGGTACGCTGATCGTCTTCATCGCCTTGCGAGGCGCCGGGTTCATCGTTCAAAATCCGTCGACTTACATCGCGATGGGTTCCCTGCGCAGTCCGCCGGTGCTGCTGACGCTGTTCGGTCTCTTGCTCACGCCGGTCCTGGTCGTACGGCGGGTGCCGGCAGCGCTGATCCTGTCGATCGTGTTGCTGACCGTGATAGGCTTCTTCGTTCCCGGCGCCAACGGCAAGATGGTGACGTCGATGCCATCGGCCATCCTGTCGTGGCCGCGTTGGCCGACCAGCACGTTCATGGCGCTCGACGTCGGCTATCTCTTCAGCCATTTCGTCGTCGCGCTGCCGCTGCTGTTCTATTTCCTGTGCGCCGAGTTCTTTTCGACGTTGGGCACGCTGATCGGCGTGACCGGCGCTGCTAATCTGCGCAAGCCTGACGGTTCGATCCCGAATGCCACCGCTGCGTTTGCGACGGATGCGACGGCGTCGATCGTCGGTCCGCTGTTCGGCACGTCGGTGGTGACGGCCTATATCGAGTCGATCACCGGCGTGCAGGCCGGTGGCCGCACCGGCCTGACGTCGCTGACCGTTGCGGGGTTCTTCTTCCTTGCGCTGTTCTTCTGGCCGATCTTTGTGATCATTCCATCGCAAGCGACCGCGCCCGCGCTGGTGCTCGTTGGCGTGCTGATGATGCAGGGCCTCGCCCGCATCGATATGACCGATCTCGGCAATGCGATCCCGATCGTTCTGACGCTGCTGGTCACCGTGCTGACCAACAACCTCATCAACGGAATGGCCCTGGGGACTCTCAGCTACATCGCTCTGGAAGTGACGGTCGGTCGGGGCGCAAAGATTCCAGCGATGGTGTGGGGTCTCGGCGTCGTATTCATCGCTTACGCGATTGTGACTGCGCAGATTTTCTGATGCGCGCGTTACGCCACCAGGTCGAGCAGGCGGCATGATCCCCGCACCAGCACTTTGCGCCCGGTCGGCGTCATCGCAGGTGTACCGTCATTCACAGTGACGAGGCCGAGCTTGACGAGGCCTTCGAGGAGGTAAGCCTTCGAGTGGCGACCATTCGACACCGGATTGCGAAGCGCGCGCAGCGCTTCCCACTGGTCCGGCGAGAGATCGAAGTCGACGTCGTTGCTCATGTTGCCTCAAGCGATAGTCACGTTCGTGCGCCCCTGTTAGCGGCGCTGCATGAAGACCATGCGACGACAATGAGTCGGGAATTCGGTGAGCTGTTTAGAACTTTTCTTCACGAATTGCCGCAGCCTGTTGCGCCACAATAGTTAAGATCGTTCTGACGCAGATATCGTCCCGATCACTGATCACTAATTGATGATTCGTTTTTGATGTTGCGGCGCACTGGCCGCAGTGCACGGGAAGCGCTGCTGTCTCATTTCGCGACGCGATATGCACAGGAGCGGTGAGACGCAGAGTTCGGAAGTCTGCTACGCTGATTGCCGGGGAATAGCTTCACACACAGGAGTGTGAGTGCATGAACAGGCTGGTGGAAATTCGCAGTCAGGAATCCTTGTGCCGCGAGCGCGCCGCGCTCGATTGTGAGCGTCGCGTTTTCTGGCTCGCACAAGCCCAGGAATGGGAACAGCGCGCGCTCGACGAAATTGCCTATCACTTTCGCGAGTGTAATGTCGCTCACGCCGAGCTTGCGCCAAGCTGACGCCTGCGATCCGGCCTACTGGTACGTCGCAACGATATCCGAGACCGCGCGCTCGAGCTGTTGCGCGGTGGCGCACTGTCGCACCACGCTGCAAAATGTCGCGTAGCGCGGCATCTCGGAGTCGCCAAAACCCCAGGCAAGCCGTCCTTCGGGATTGAGCCAGACCAGCCGCTTCGAGCGCTCGGAGATTCGGCGCAGGATGTCGGCGCGCGGATCGAGATTGTTGCTACGGGCATCGCCGAGCACGATCACTGTGGTCTGCGGCGTCAGCGTGCTCATGAAATCGTGTTCGAAATCGACCAGCGAAGAGCCGTAGTCTGACGAGCCGAAGCCGACCTTGGACATGATCTCGGCCATCGCCTCTTCCGGCGACTTCTTCTCCAGGATTTCGCTGACCTCGATCAGATGTGACGAGAATGCGAAGGAGTGGACGTCGTCCACGACTTCATGCAGCGAGTGGATCAGCAGCAAGAAGAAATCGGATACCTGAGCGACCGATCCGGAGACGTCGCAGAGCGCGACGATCTTCGGACGGTCGCGATGCTTGCGCTTCCATGCGGTGAGGAAGGGCACGCCGCCCCAGGCGGCGTTACGGCGCAGCGTGCGGCGGACATCGAGATGGCCACGGCGCTGGCGCTTGCGCGGCTTCGAATAGCGTTCGCGCAGGCGGCGCGCGATCTGGCGAATGAGAGCGCGCATCTCCGCGACCTGGCGCCGCTCGATACGGGCGAGCGGCGCGTTGCGCAGGATCTCGTTGCGGAGGTTTTCGGCCTCCTCGCGGGCATAGAGTGCAAGGCCCTGCGAGACGGTATCGCGCACCGCCTCGCGCAGGGCATCGAGTGCGGCCTGCAGGCGCTCGGCCAGCGCGGGGTTGGCTGCAGTCAGCTCGTCGAGATCGTCGCGCAGGCGCTGAAGGCCCATGGCGTCGAGGATACGGCTGGAGAAGATGCCGCGCTGGGTCGAATAGCGAATGTCAGAAAGCGAAGCCGCGGCGGAGGCGTTGGCCATGGCGGCCTGGAGCGCGTTGCGATCCTGCGAGAGCAGCATTTGCGCGAGCGGACCCAATCCTTCCTGAGGCTGACCTCCGCCCGATTCGTTCTCCGGGTCTGACGCGGCCGATTGAGCGGAGTCTTGCGAGGCCTCGTCATTGTCGTCGGCCTCGGATTGATCCTGCGGCGGCTCCGGCGGGCTGAAGAACAGATCAAAACAGTCACCAAGCGCGAGCTTCTCGTCCTGAGACTTGGCGAGGGTCAGGAGTAATGCGTCGCGCAGGATCGTGCGGTCGGTCAGGCCAACCTGCGCGACCGCGCGCATCGCATCGATGCTTTCGGCAGGCGAGACGTGGACGCCGGCGCCCCGCGCCGCCCGAAAGAAACGATGAAGGTTCTCGCGCATCGGGATCAACCGAAGACGTTGGACCGGGCCGCCTTGGCAATGAAGGTCGTAATCTGCGGCGACGCAGCCTCGATGTCGGCCTCGTATTTCAGGAGCACGTTAAGGGTGTCCTTGACGATCTCCGTGTCGAGCTCGGAAGCCTGAAGCAGGACGAGCACCCGTGCCCAGTCGATGGTTTCGCTGACCGAAGGCAGCTTCTTCAAATCGAGCGAACGGATCTCGTGGATGAAACCAACCATCTGCCGGCGCAGCGTCTGCGAAATGCCGGGCACGCGGCTCTCGACGATGCGCTCCTCCAGCCGCTGCTCGGGGAAGCCGATATGCAGATGCAGGCAGCGTCGCTTGAGGGCGTCGCCAAGGTCACGCTCGCTGTTGGAGGTGAGGATCACCGTCGGCGGCGTGATCGCCGAGACCGTGCCGAGCTCGGGGATCGTGACCTGGAAGTCCGAGAGGATTTCCAGCAGCAGCGATTCGAATTCGGCATCCGACTTGTCGATCTCGTCGATCAGCAGCACGCAGCCGCCCGGTTGCTCCAGCGCCTGGAGCAGGGGACGCGGCTCGACGAACTCCTTGGAGAAGAACACGTCGCCGAAATCATGCAGCTGCTCGAGCGCGGCATGCAGCGTCTGCGCCCCGCCGAGCACTTCGCCGAGCTTGTCCTTGAGGATCTGGGTGTAGAGAAGCTGCTTGGCGTATTTCCACTCATAGAGCGCCTTGGCCTCGTCGAGGCCTTCGTAGCATTGCAGCCGGATCATCTTCTTGCCGCTCCAGGCGGCGATCGCCTTGGCAAGCTCGGTTTTGCCGACGCCCGCAGGTCCCTCGACCAGGATCGGCTTCTCGATCTGTTGCGACAAATAGACGGCGGTCGCGATCTGTCGGCTCGCAATGTAGCCTTGCGCGGCGAGGCCGCTCTCTACTGCCTCGATCGAGGTCGAGGCCTTCTGATCAGCCACGAAAGGGCGCTCCCAAAGGTCTTGCTTGAGGCTTGTTCTGCCTGCGTTCCCGGCAAAGAACAAGCCTCGTTTGGGACGGGCCTGATCCGCGCTGACGGCTGCTTTTTCCGTTCAGCGCAAATACTTAAAGCGCAACCGAACGTGCGGTCAGTGCCGCAGCAGCTCCGGCTTGCGGATGGTCTGCCGGACCTCGGCGCCGCAATCGGCGCACTCATAGACGAAGTCGATCTTGGCAAGGCTCCAGTGCGGCTCGACCTCGCGCACATACATCGGCAGGAACCCCATGCATGTCGGGCAAATCACAGGCGCGATTTCGATATCCTGATGATGCTGTACATAAGCTGGCATCTCGGCTCTCCTTCGCAGGCGACCACCAAACCCCGCGCGAAAGCTACTGCCGGTCGCCTGGATGCCGTCATCAACTCTTTCGAACAGAGACGGAACGGCGAGGGTTTGTCGTTCGCTGTGACATTCTTGTTACGTCTTCTATACTGTAACGGGCGGACCAAATGCCTATTTCACAAGCCGATCCGGTTGTCGGACCTTCACTGCAACAATAAGGGAGCAACGCCCATGACCCATGCCATTCGTTTTCACAAGACCGGCGGTCCGGAAGTCCTGGTTTGGGAAGAAGTCAATGTCGGCAAGCCGGGACCGGGCGAGGCGCGCATCCGCCATACCGCCGTCGGTCTCAACTTCGTCGACATCTACAATCGATCGGGCGTGTATCCGGCGCAATTGCCGAGTGGTCTCGGCAGCGAAGCCGCTGGTGTTGTCGAGGAAGTCGGGCCTGGTGTCACTGATCTGAAGGCCGGTGATCGCGTCGCTTACGGTGCATCGCCGCTTGGCGCCTATTCCGAGGCGCGGCTAATCCCCGCTGACCGGCTTCTAAAGCTGCCTGACGGTGTCGATGACAAGACCGCGGCGGCGATGATGCTGAAGGGGCTGACCACGCAATATCTGATCCGGCAGACCTATCGCGTGAAGGCCGGCGACACCATTCTGCTCCACGCGGCGGCCGGCGGCGTCGGCCTGATCCTGAGCCAATGGGCCAAGCATCTCGGTGCGACCGTGATCGGTACCGTCAGCAGCGACGAGAAGGCGAAGCTTGCCAAGGCGCACGGCTGCGATCACGTCATCATCTACACACGCGAGGATTTCGTGAAACGCGTCGACGAGATCACCGGCGGCAAGAAAGTGCCGGTGGTCTACGATTCCGTCGGCAAGGATACGTTCCTGAAATCGCTGGACTGCCTCGCGCCGCTCGGCGTCGCCGCATTGTTCGGCGCGTCCTCCGGTGCGGTCGAGCCGCTCAATCTCGGTCTGCTCGCGCAGAAGGGCTCACTCTACGTCACGCGGCCGACGCTGTTCACTTATGCGGCCAAGCGCGAAGCGCTGGTTGCCATGGCGAACGAGTTGTTCGATGTCGTGAAGTCCGGTGCGGTCAAGATCGAGGTCCATCAGACCTATCCGCTGAAGGACGCCGCCAAGGCGCATGCCGATCTCGCCGCGCGCAAGACAACGGGATCGACCGTTCTCACGGTGTGATGATCGATCGAGCCGTGGCGCAGGCTGCCTGAGCCTGCGTCACGCCTTCTCGTGCTTGCGCAGGTCGCGGGTGTGATCGAAGCGGATCGCCTGCAGATCGACCTCTTCAGGCGGGACCTGGGGGAGGGCGGCCTCGGCCAGGATGGCTTCGGTCACGTCCTCGACCGAATTGTCTGCGATTTCGTGGATGAACGAGATGTTCTGATATTCGCCGGAATTGATGCGGGAGATCACTTCGCGCCGTGTGATCTCGGGGTCGACAATCGCCTCACGGCCACGCCGCCCATAATCGATCATCACGACGAAATACTGCATCCAACGATCCTGCCGCGCCCCGGTTTCCCGGGCACGCGGCAGAGTATTTCCGAAAAGCGGAAGCAAGTCAAGATAGATTTCTAAAAATCGGAAATCGCGGCTTATCGCCCCTTCTTGCGGGGGCGGGCCGACTTGGCGCGCAGCCGCTCGAGCTGGCCCTTGGGCATCGAAAGGCAGATCTCTCCGACCCAGTCGAGCTTGACGCCGACGATCGGCTTCGCGTTGAAGCTGTTGAGATTGACGACAGAGGGGGATTTGCCCCGCTCGATGGTCTTCAAATAGCGCTCGCCGGTTTTCAGTCGGACAACGGCCTCTTCACCGTAGAAGCTGGACAGCGGATGGCGCTGGTCCTTGTAGACCACGATCACGTCGCCGCTTTCATATTTGGGAAGCATCGAATCGCCGACGATCTCGAAAGCGACAGTTTCTTCCATGATTGGAAAGGGCAACGCGATGTCGCCAAGCCCCTCCGGCGGAACCTGTTCGAAATCCGGCTCGATGACAGCGCCGGCGCCGACGCGCCCCATGATCGGCGCAAGGTTCAGCTCGAGATATTGCATGATCGGAATGATTTCGGAGGCCTTCACGAGGCGTTCGCCGCCGAGGATCTCGGACACCGCGCCTGGGCGAACGCCCATCGCCGCGGCCAGCCCGCCTTTGCTTTTGCCCGTCTTTTCAAGGCCCCGCTCGATCATCGCAACGTCCAACATGGTGATTCCCTCGATTGCCTATGGCTCCTGTCTCTTGTAATCCGAAATTCGGAATTGATGCAATTATGAATATCAGAATTCTCGCTTGACTCAGTCTTCGGAATAACGGAATGTGTGTCTGTCCCCGGATCGTGCGCGATCGGGGTGCATCACAGGACAGCAGCATGGAACCGGGCCACTGGCCGTCGGAGCATTCCGACGCGCTTCGCGACTATTTTTTCAAGGGATTGTCATATGCGGAGATCGGAAGGGAGATTAACGCAAGGTTTGGAACGGCTTACACACGCAACGCGGTTGTTGGTCGCGCCAAGCGGCTCGGGCTCGGCGCATCGGAACGCGTCGCGAGCCCGTCGATCGTGCCGTCCTTGCCGGGTGAGCCGAACTCGCTCTCGCCGCGCCGTCCCGTCGTACCCGGCCTTAATCTGCCACCACAGTCGGCATTGAAGCCGGCCAGTCCGGTCAAATTGCGTTGCGTCGGTGTGCAGCCGCGCCTGATCACGCTGATCGAGCTCGAGAATTGCGATTGTCGCTATCCCTATGGCGGCGACAGGGACGGAGAGGAGATCGCATTCTGCGGTCATCCGCGTCAGCCCGGCTCGAGCTATTGCGCGCCGCATGCGCACCTGACCCGCGGGCCCGGCGCCGCGTCGGTCCACGCCGCCGGTGCCGTCGTGCTGAGGCTGGTGTCCTCCGCCTGATCGATGCGGCCAGTGTCGTTTCCTCCGTCAGTTCGCAAGGAGTTTCCGAGTGGTACGTGCCCGACGCAACAAGTCCTACAAATTGACCGAGCTTCACGACCGGCGGTCGCGCGATTTGCCGTTCAATGTCGAGGTGGTGGCGGCCGAGGTCGATAACCCCCTGGCGCTCGATCTGGACGAGAAGATCGTGGCCACGCGATCGATCCGCAACGATCCTCTCGGTCGGCTGCACGCGCATCATCAGATCGATGAGGCGCAATATCGAGGCGGTCGCGCCTATCAGAATGACTGGGAGAAGGCGGAGCGAGGCCCGCAGGCCATGGATCCGACCCGCGAATATGTCGACGGGGCACGTTCCCGCGAGCCCGTCACCGAGAGCCAGCGCCAGGCCGTCTTGCGGCTGAACCAGGTCGAACATGAGCTCGGCACCGACGGTGCCGCGCTGGTGCACGACGTGCTGGTGCTTGGCCTGACCATGGATCAGATCGGGCAGCGGCGTGCTGTCCGTACCCAGCGCTGGAACGATTATTTCGCCCGGCGTTTTCGCGAGTGTCTCGACAGGTTGGCGCTGATCTATGGCTTTGCGACGGAGGCATCTGCGCGCCGCCGCTGAACGAGGATGCCGGCGGCTTTCGCCGCCGGCGCGTCCCCCGTCTCGCGTCACGGATGCGGCATGACCGGATAGGGCGTGGTGTAGGGCTCGACGCGGAGCGAGGCATTGGCCAGAAGCCCGATCTTTGCCGTGGGGGCTTGCTGCATTTCGCCATTCTGCCCACGATGCACATTGTACTGCCAGACGGTAAGATCGCCCTTCTGTGCCAGTGCGTGCGCTACCGCGCTCGCGTCGTTGCCGCCGAGCGCCTGCAGTTCGTCCGGCGACAAGCCGATGATGATCTCGTCCTTGACGGTGACGATCTTGAACAAATTCATTTTGGCCTCCTGAGCCCATGCGCCCTGAGTCGAGAGTGTGAGAAGCGCAACCGCGGCGCCCTTGATGAGATCGCAGCGAGAAAGCATGCCGTCGTCCTTTGGTGCTGACGCGCGCCCGAATCAAAACAGTCCGTCAGCCATGGCGCCCGTGATCCGCGTGGCCGTTTCGCAAGCGCTTGGTCGCACGATCTTGAACGACAGTTCACGCCGCGAGAAATATTGGAAATGATGAACCGTGACGTGGAGCGGAGCGTCCAAACCGAGAGATCAAGGGGACCTGTCGGATGAAATTCGCCCGTATTGTTTGTCTGTTCGCGTCAATTGGCTTGGCCGGCCCCGTCGTGGCCGCCGATCCATTCTACGTTGGAAGCTGGACGATCACGACGGCCGTGGTGGCGCCGTGGGCCGATGCGCATCGCAAGCCTGACGATGTCGAGCGCGCCCGGCTGATGGGCAAAGCGATGATCCTGAAGTCCAAAGAGATCTCCGGTCCGCGGCCATTTGCCTGCGCCAAGCCGCAATATAAGGTGACCGACTATGGTCCGGACATGTTGTTCCAGGGCGCATTCGACGAGATGCAACGGGCCGACAAGAAGGTAGATCCCAAGGCGCTTGCCGTTTCGCTCGGCTTCACCGGGCCTCGCATCAAGACGCTGGAGACCGGCTGCGAGATCGACGTTCATTTCGTCGATGATGCAACCGCCGAGATCGGGCTCAACGATTACGTGTATACGCTGAAGAAGCGCTGATCTCAGATTTGCCAATTTCCGAGCATGCCGGAAACAACGCGAAACATTGGTCGAATTGACAGCTATCGGGGCCGTGTGGTGACTGATGCTGCTTCTTGACGCAGGCGGGTGACGACGGCGCGTATTCCTGTTATCCGGAATTGCCGTGGCATGATGCCGGTGAAGCATCGCTAAGTCCTATGTTTGCCTTGCCCGACGGGTTGTTCCTTGACATAATTGCAACCTCTCGGGTCGAGCAGGATCTGCTCGGATCTACAAGCTCGGTGCGCCAGTGTGCGCGGGTGCTCCGTTCCAAAGTTCGTCGTCGCCATGGCGTTCGGTGACGACATCCGGTCCTCGGTCGGGTTTCCGACGTCCGACCCGAAGGGCCGATCCTGTCAAAGGTGCGAGATGAAAAACCTCAATTTCGCGGCTGAATTGCATCTCAAGCTCGGCGCCCCGGCGACGGGCACGGTCGAGAGTCTCCGCCTGTTGCGCGCCTTTCTCAAGCTCGCGCCCCGCCAGCGCTTCGAGGTCATTAAGCTCGTCGAAGACCTCATCGCCGACGAAACACTCCCCGAACATCCCTTGTCCTGAAGTCCGGCCGCCCGCCGACGTTACGTTTTGTCCATCTTTCGACCGAGGCAGGCCGCCAGGTGGCGGCGGCCGCCAACGCTTGGCCGCTGGAAGAGAGTGCGACAAATGTGATAATCAGTCAGGAAAAGGGGGAGGAGTGCGACCATGATCGAACCGAAACTCGAAGTCCCGGCTGAACTGCGCGACCTGGCAGAGAAGACCATCGACCAGGCCGAAAAAGCATTCGGCATGTTTTTCGATGCCGCCACCAAGTCGATGTCCTCGGTTCCCGGAGCTGGCGCGGATGTGTCCAAGCAGGCACTTGCCTTCACCGAGCAGAACATGAAGGCAGCGTTCGAGCACGCTCGCAAGCTGGTTCACGCAACTGACGTTCAGGAGGCGATGCGGATCCAGTCCGAGTTCCTGCGCAGTCAGTTCACCAATGCCGGCGATCACATGCGCCAGATGACCGGCAACTTCATGCAGCCGGGCAAGGGCAAATCCTGATCTGGCCGGCTGCCGTCTGCTTACAAATTGATCTTGCTCAGCGACGTAAAGCGCATTTCAATTCGAGCGCAGGTCCATGATGGGCCACCGGACGTGCGTCATCCGCCGTCCATCGTCCTTTCTGCTGATCCCTGTCGGTTCATCCGGCAGGGATTTGCATTTTGAGAGATCGGTACGGCCGCCCAACCCCGCTACGGTCGTAACGATCCGATATAAGCGGCGATGTCGGCGGCTTCGGTCCGGCTCAAGGGAAAGTTCGGCATCTTTGGATGCGGGTCGAGCAGGAAGAACGCGAGCCTCTCCGGGCTAAAATCAGGCTTGCGCGCAACCGATGCGAAGGAGGGGACGTCGGCGCTGGCCTGGGTCTGGCTGCTCGACACGACATGGCAGCTTGCGCACCAGCGCCGAGCCAGATCGGCGCCGTGATCGGCGTCAGCCGCGAATGCAGGCGCTGTCTCCAGACTCGAGACGGTCGCAAGCAAAAGCCAAATTCGTCGTGTACCTGGGCGCATCTCATCACCTGCATGCATTCGCTTGCTCAGCCGCAGCACGATCCCGGAAATTGCGAGAGGTCGATGCGGGCGATGATCGACCGCATCAGCCTGCGGGTGGAACGGTAAAGATGGCGTAGCAGTCCGGGCATCCTTGCCGGGGGCAGGCCGAGGCTCGTCGGCTCAAACCTCTTCGTATCAAGGCTGTCGGTAAGGTGGAACACGTGACTCTCCGATGCTGCC
>JAEWHT010000265.1 GCA_023387695.1 Pseudomonadota bacterium
GCCTTCAGGCCCGAGGCCGGCAGCCATTGATTCCAGATCGTGGTGACGGTGCGCCTGATCGAGGCAACGTGGTCGGTGTGGGTGAACACCGCGTAGCGCTGCTCGGGGATGCGGATGCGGCCGAAGCGCCGCGCGAGGTCGGAAAAATCCGCGACCTCGACACCGGCGATGTAGTCGAAATTGCCGGAATCATCACCGTTGCAGCAGACACCATAAGCGACGTTTCCAACGCGCTCGGGAATGCCGGCAACCTCCTGGTGGAAGCGGGCCCACAGCCCGGGGATCATGGCGCCGTTGTCGCAGGTGATGCGTTCGGCGAGGCCGGCGACGAGGAAGGCTTTTGCGGTTTCGAAACGCGGGGCCTTGAGATTGTCGAGCATGGTGGACTCCATGAGGATCGGCTCCTGAAGCTTGAGCTGATTGACACAATTCGCCGCCCTCACTGCTTCGGGCGTGGTGCCGAACTGGTCGCGGAACGCGCGGGTGAATGCTTCATGCGAGCCGTAATCCGCCTCCAGTGCCAGCGACAGAATGTCCGGCGCGCCCCTGGCTAGGCTGCGCGCCGCTTCCGTCAACCGTCGTGCGCGCACGTAGCGCATCACCGGACACCCGGTGGCTGCGGCAAACGCACGCACCATGTGGAACCGCGACACGCCGCCGATCGCAGCGATCTCGTCGAGCGTCATCGGCTCGGCCAGATGGCTTTCGATGTACCAGAGCGCACGCTGGGCTGGGTTCATGGGGTTACGACTCTCGCTCGAAGCGTGGCCGGTTTAAGTGAATGCGATACGCCCCGCTTGATCGGCATTGCTCTCGTGCCCCGGGCGCTGCGCAGCACGCAGTGATGCGCTGCAGAACCGGGGCCCATCTCACCACGCCACGCGCGGCCCTGGGTCCCGGCTCAGCGGAGCAGCGTTACACGCTGCACCGCGTCCGGGACACGACACCATTTATTTCGCCGCGTCTTTCGGCGCAGGCGCATCCTGCTTCTTCTTCAGGTCCTCGGCCTGTTTCGCCTGCGCCGCCTGCAAATCGGCGATCGTCTTCTGCAAACCTGCAAGAGCCACCTTCAATGCATCGATCTGGCGGTTCGCCGCATCGATCTTCTGCTGATGATCGAGATTGAGCTTGGTGACGGTCTTCTGCAGGAAATCGACATTGCTCTGCAGGCAGCTGGTGCGCCGCTCCATCGTCTTCTCGACCGTGCAGATCTCGATGCCGGGCACGTCCTGCGCTGCGACCTGCGTGTGTGCGACGAGCAGTAACACGGTGAAACAAACGGCGACGATCCGGCGCGGCATTCAGGTTCCTCATCAAATCAATCACGGCAATGTGCGCCGATTGCGCGCCGCCGCCAAACGCTACCACACTCGCACCGCATTCTCGCGTTGAGCTTGACGCGCTCCCTTTGGACGGGGAGCAATAAACCGCGCGCGGAAGAAGTGGGCGCTCTTTCCGCGGCTTTGATTAGGGGAGTTTTTTGGAATGGCAACGCGCGACAGACGTCTGGCGGAATTCGATGGCGCCGGCGAACCACCACCCGGCTTGCCGGTCGAGGTTTTGTGCGAGGATCACAGCGGGACGTATCAATTGCCGTTCGCCTGCCGCTATGTCGAGGGACGCTGGCAGAACCACGAGGCTGGCATTGCGGTGGAAGCCACCGTCATCGGCTGGCGCGTGCCGCGCGTGAAGCACTCCGGCGTGGCCTGACGGCGCGCGTCTGTCTCAAAATGCAACGGGGCCGCGCTCCCGCTTTAACCTTCGGAACGCGGCCCGAACGAATCACGTCCGAATCGGCCGAATCACGGTGTACGCGCCTGTTCACGGCTAGATGTCGACAACGGCCCGCCGGTGCGCACAATATCTGCGCGACCCACAAATCACCCTTCGTCGAGAACCGACGGCAAAGGTTAATGTTGGCAAAGGGGGCCGCAAGGCGGTCAGCCGTCTCCGCCCCGGAAACAGGCAGGACCGGTAGCGACCTGCCTAATATTCGACCTCGAGCTCCTCGATCTCGGCCGGCTCGTCCTTGGCCGCGGCGATCCATTCCTTCATTTCGGGCATCGCCATGACGGTGTCGGCATAGGTCTTCAGCCGCGGCTCGAGCTTGACGTCATAGGTGACAAAGCGCGTCACCACGGGGGCGTACATCGCATCCGCCATGGTGCGCTGCTGGCCGAACAGGAACGGGCCGCCGGACTTTTCCAGGCAGTCGCGCCAGATGAACCAGACGCGATCGATATCGGCCTGCGCGCGCGACCAGATCTTGAAGCCTGGGAAATGCCCCTTCAGATTGACCGGCAGCGAGGCCCGCAGCGTGGTGAAGCCGGAATGGATTTCACCGCAGATCGAGCGACAATGTGCGCGCTGGACGCGATCGGCCGGCAACAGGCCGGCGTCCGGCATCGCCTCGTTGAGATATTCGGCAATCGCGAGCGTATCCCACACAGTCGCACCGTCGTGGCGCAGGCAGGGCACCAGGATCGAGGACGACAGCAGCAGGATCTCCGCACGTGCCGATGCGTCGTCCGGCGCGGTGACGATCTCCTCGAAATCGATCCCGGAAAACTTCGTCAGCAGCCAGCCACGCAGCGACCAGGATGAGTAGTTCTTGCTGCTGATGGTCAGTGTCGCCTTCGCCATATGGCCCTTCCCTACGCCTTATATCTGCACTCCGCCCCGGCGCGCGGCGTGCCCATGATCTGTGCTTCGCGAAAAATACGGAGCAAGCGATGTGCCAGTTTTTGGGGCGATTTGACTCCCGTCTGGCTTCGATATTGCATAGCAGCAGGGGACAGGTGGGCGCTTCAGTATGATGTCGATGTACTATCAGGCTTTTCAGAACCAGATGGATATGACGGCCCCTTTCCGGGCGGGGGCTTCGTCCGCGCTCAGATTTCTCAATCTGGTGCCGCAAGGCATGTCGGACCAGGTCGTCGGCCGGCTCTCCGCGGCGCTGGAGCTGATCTCGCGCTCCACCCTCACTTACCACCGGCCGGCCTATGGCATCGACAGCGTGATGGTGGGCAACCGCGAAATCGCTGTCACCGAGGAGGTCGCTTACGCCACGCCGTTCGGATCGCTGCTGCACTTCAAGAAGGAAGGCGTCAGCGAGCAGCCGCGGATGCT
This sequence comes from Pseudomonadota bacterium, assembly GCA_023387695.1. Taxonomy (GTDB): domain Bacteria; phylum Pseudomonadota; class Alphaproteobacteria; order Rhizobiales; family Xanthobacteraceae; genus Bradyrhizobium. The sequence continues at coordinate 3,130 of JAEWHT010000265.1, forward strand.
GCTGGTCGCGCCGATGTCCGGCCATTTCGCCACGCTCCTGCGCGGTACCGTCAAGACGCTACTACAGGACCATGACGTCTACATCACCGACTGGCATAATCCGCGCGACATCCCGCGCAGCGAAGGCCGCTTCGGGCTCGACGACTACACCGAGCATCTCATCGACTTCCTCGGACAGTTGGGTCCGCGCCCGCACATGGTGGCGATCTGCCAGCCGTCAGTGTCGGCGCTCGCGGCCGCCGCGATCATGTGCGAGGGCAATCACCCTTCACGGCCCGCGACACTGACGCTGATGGCCGGGCCGATCGACACGCGGATACAGCCGACCAAGGTCAACGACTTCGCCAAGAGCAAGCCGATCGAATGGTTCGAGCAGAACCTGATCAACTACGTGCCGGTGCAGTGTCGCGGCGCGTTCAGGAAGGTCTATCCCGGCTTCGTGCAGCTCACGGCATTCGTCTCGATGAATCTCGAGCGCCACATCAAGCAGCACATGGATCTCGCCAACCACATCGCCAAGGGCGAGAAGGAGAAGGCGGCGACCATCAAGACCTTCTACGACGAATATTTCGCGGTGATGGACCTGCCGGCGGAGTTCTACATCGAGACCGTGCGCGACGTGTTCCAGGAGCATCTGCTGCCGCAGGGCAAGCTGATGCATCGCGGCCGTCCGGTGGACACCAAGGCCGTCGGCCGCATGGGCCTGATGACGGTCGAGGGCGAGAAGGACGATATCTGCTCGATCGGCCAGACGCTCGCGGCGCAAGACCTCTGCACCGGCGTGCGCGCCTATCGCAGGGTGCATCACATGCAGGCCGGCGTCGGCCATTACGGCGTGTTCTCGGGCAAGCGTTGGAATAACGAGATCTACCCGCTGCTGCGGGATTTCGTGCACGTGAACTCCTGAGGCAATCGCTTCAGGCCGACCACTCCTCGCCCCAGGCCTGCACGACGTGGCCGGGCGAGACTTCACGATATTGCCGGACCGGCGGCTGATAGTCGGGCGCGCGCACCGGGCTTCTGATCTCGTCGTTGGCGGTTTCTCGCTTGCTTCCGCGGCGCGACGGATCGGGCACGGGAACGGCGGCCATCAGCTTCTTTGTGTAGGGATGCTGCGGATTGCCGAACACGGACGCGCGCGGGCCGATCTCGACGATCTCGCCGAGATACATCACCGCGACGCGGTGGCTCATGCGCTCGACCACCGCGATGTCGTGCGAGATGAAGAGATAGGCGAGGCCCATGCTGGCCTGAAGGTCGAGCATCAGGTTCACCACCTGCGCCTTGACCGAGACGTCGAGCGCGGAGACCGCCTCGTCTGCGACGATCAGCTTTGGTCCGAGCGCAAGTGCGCGCGCGATGCAGATGCGTTGGCGCTGGCCGCCTGAGAATTCGTGCGGAAAGCGCGCGGCCATGTCGGCGGTGAGACCAACGCGCACCAGGAGATCGGCGACCTGGTCGCGCGCTTTTGACGCCGTAGCCAGGCCATTGGCCAATAGCGGGGCTGCGATCGCCGTTCCCACCGACATCCGCGGATTGAGGCTCGCGAACGGATCCTGAAACACAATCTGCATGTGCCTGCGGAAGTCGCGCAAGGTGCGGCCGGTCATCGCGAGCACATCCTGGCCGTCGATGAGAACGGTGCCGGCGTCTGGCTCGGTCAGCTTGAGGATGGAGCGGCCCGTGGTCGACTTGCCGCAGCCGGATTCACCGACCAGCGCCAGCGTTTCGCCGGCGCGCAAGGTGAAGGAGATGTTCTCGACCGCGTGCACCCGGCCCGACACCTTGCCGAACAAGCCCGAGCGGATCGGGAAACGCGTGGTGAGGTTTGAGACCTCGAGCAGCGGGCGCTCCGCCGTCGACACAGTGTCGGGCGTCTCGGCCGGCTCATCCGAGGTGCCCGTGACCTTGTCGACGATCGGAAATCGCATCGGCCGCGATCGGCCGTCCATCGAGCCGAGCCTCGGCACGGCGGCTAGCAGCGCGCGCGTGTAGCTGTGCACGGGCGCGGCGAAGATGCGCGACGTCGCATCCGTCTCCACCGCCTGCCCGCCATACATCACCACGGTGCGATCGGCGATCTCGGCGACCACGCCCATGTCGTGGGTGATGAAGAGGATCGACATCCCCTCCTCCTGCTGAAGCTCTTTCAGGAGCTCCAGGATTTGGGCCTGGATGGTGACGTCGAGCGCGGTGGTCGGCTCGTCCGCGATCAGGAGCTTTGGTTTGCAGGCGAGCGCCATCGCGATCATCACGCGCTGGCGCATGCCGCCGGAGAAACGATGCGGGTGCTCGTGGAAGCGCGACTTGGCCGCGGGGATACGGACACGGTCGAGCAGACGTATGGTCTCGGCCTCCGCCGTCGCGCGCGAGAGGCCGCGATGCTGGATCAGCGCTTCCGCGATCTGGAAACCGATCGTGAGCACCGGATTGAGGCTCGTCATCGGCTCCTGAAAGATCATCGCGACCTCGTTGCCGCGAATGTCCTTCATATTGGCTTCGGGCAATGTCAGCAGATCGCGGCCGGAGAGCATGATACGGCCTTCGCACCGGCCGCTCTCCTTGGGAAGGAGCCGCATGATCGAGAGCGCGGTGACGCTCTTGCCCGATCCGGACTCGCCGACGATCGCCACGGTTTCGCGGGGCGCGATGTCGAACGACACGTTGCGAACGACCGGGACCCACTCGCGATCGTGCAGAAACGACGTGGTGAGGCCCGCGACCGACAGCACCGGCGCCTGCGCTCCGGCAACGACTTGGTCGGATCTGGTTGCGCCGTTGCTCATCAGTAACCCCGGCTACGATCGACCAGCCCCGGCAGCTCTTCGCCGCGGCGGTGGCGCGCGATGACGTCGAGCACGAAATCGACGGCACTGTCCGGACTCGTCATGCTGGCATTGTGCGGGGTCAACAGGATGCGCGGATGGCTCCAGAATGGATGGCCCGCCGGCAGAGGCTCGGGATCGGTGACGTCGAGCACCGCGCCGGAGAGCGCACCGCTATCGAGCGCCGCGAGGAAATCAGCCTCGACGACATGCGGGCCGCGCCCGACATTGACGAGTCCCGCTCCACGCGGGAGGCGCGCAAAGAGGTCGGCGTTGAGGATGCCGCGGGTCTCATCCGTCAGCGGTAACAGGCAGACGAGGATGTCGGATTGCGCGAGGAATTCCGACAACGCGTCCGCGCCCGCATAGCAGGTAACGCCCTCGATCTCGCGCGGGGATCTGTTCCAGCCCATAAGCGGAAAGTCGAACGCCTTGAGACGTTCGAGCACGGCCTGGCCGAGCTGGCCAAGCCCCATCACACCAACGCGCCGGCGCTTCGCCGGCGTGATCCGGATCTCGCGCCAGACCTGCTCCTTCTGCTGGTTGATGAAGTGCAGGAGATCTCGATGCAGGCCGAGCACGGCCATGGTGACGAATTCGACCATGGTCTCGGCGATGCCGGGCTCGAGCATGCGCACGAGCGGAATATGCGCAGGCAATTTCGTCGCATCGAACTGGTCGACGCCGGCGCCGACCGAGAAGACCAGCTCGACGTTGGGAAAAGCTGTTGCGATGTCGTCCGGCGGCACCCATGCCACGAGATAGCGCACGTCGGCGGGATCGCCGATGTCGGGCCAGAGCCGGAACGGCAGATGCGGCGCGCGCTCGGCGAAGAAGGTCGCCCATTCCGCTCCGCGCACCATGTTGGCCTTATAGAGGACGCTCATGCGGCCCTCAGAACGGGCTAACCGGCGCCAGCCGCCGGCCGTCGATCATGCGCTTGTGGCTGTAGGCGGCGGGATCGACCAGCGGCGTCGCATTGGTCACAATGTCGGCGGCGAGCTTGCCGGCGGCAGGGCCGATGCCAAAGCCGTGGCCGGAAAAGCCGGTGGCGAGGAAGAAGCCCGGCAACGCGTCGACCGGCGAGATCACCGGAATCGTATCAGGGGTGCAGTCGATGGTGCCGCCCCAGGCTTCCGCGATCTCGATATCCTTCAATTCCGGGTTCGCCTTGATGAGTGATGCCAGCGCGGCAGTGACCAGCGACATATCCGGCTCGGGATCGCGCACGCGCTCGGTCTCGAATGGCGATGGCTTGTCAAAGCTCCAACTGGTGCCGCGCATGATCTGGTCGAAGAACGACTTGCCGAACGACATCTTCAACCCGTTGCGGCGATGCAGATAGGTCGGCCAGAAAGTCCGCGCGTAGCGGAACAGATCCGGCGACAGCTCAACCGTGCCGCGATTGCGCAGCGCCAGCGTGAAGCCCCCGTCGAGACGGCGGCGGATGCAGTAGAGATCGGTGCCGAGTGCGCCCGAGGTGATCTCCGGTGCCGGCGTCGTCCGGCACGCCGTGGCATTGACGAGACCGATCGGCAGCTCGATGCCGTGACGTCGGCAGAACAGCGATGACCACGCGCCGCCCGACAGCAACACCGCTTGGGTGCGAATGGTGCCCTTCTCGGTGACGACGGCGCTGACCTTTCCGCCCGTCGTCTCCAGCCCACGCGCGGCGCAGCCTTGATGGATGGTGACACCATGCTTGCGCGCGGCCGTCGCGAGCGCCGGGACGGCCATCGACGGCTCGGCGCGGCCGTCGCTCGGCGTGTGCAAGCCGCCGACCCATTTATCGGTATTGCCCGGCATGCGCTCGGCGACCTCGGCCGGCGTCAGCACGGTCGAGTGCACCTGCATCTCGCGCGCGACCGCAGCCCAGCGCTCCCAGCTCGCAAGCTCGTCCTTGTTCTTGGTCAGGAACAGCACGCCGGTGCGACGAAAGCCGGCATCGACGCCGGCGTCGTTCTGCATGTCTTCCCACAGCCGCAGCGCCTCGCGGGCGAGCGGGATCTCCTCACGCGCGCGGCCCTGCTGGCGACACCAGCCCCAATTGCGGCTCGACTGCTCGCCGCCGACATGGCCCTTCTCGACCAGCGCGACCGAGAGGCCCTTCTTTGCCAGATGATAGGCCGCAGAGACGCCGATGACACCGCCGCCGATGACGACGACATCCGCCTGCGCCGGCAGACGTTCGTCGCTGTTGATACGGTTGAGCGGCGGGGACATGATGCACTCCTGGAGATCAGTTCGAGTTTCTTGGTTATGGGATGTTCATGCGCGGATCGAGCGCGTCGCGCAGGCCGTCACCGAGGAAGTTGAAGCTGGTCACGGCCAGCGTGATGACGAGGCCCGGCGCGATCGCGAGCCACGGCGCGCTGGTCAGGTAGATCTGCGCATTGTTGAGCATGTTGCCGAGGCTCGCGGCCGGCGGCTGGATGCCATAGCCGAGATAGCTGAGATAGGATTCCAGCAGGATCGCGTTAGCGACATTCAGCGTCGCCGCAACCATAATCGGCGCCACCGCGTTGGGCACGAGCTCGCGGAACATGATGCGCAGGTTCGAGGAGCCGAAGGCAAGCGCGGCGACCGCGAACTCCCGCTCCCGCAACGACCGCACCTGGGCTTCGACGACGCGCGCCACGCTCATCCAGGCGGTGGCCGCGATGAGCACCGTTGTGACGACCAGGCCGGGCTCGGTCAGCGCCGCCAGCGCCAGCAGCAGAAAGATGGTCGGAAAGCACAGCACGGCGTCGACCAGCCGCATCAGCACCGCGCCGACGACGCCACCATAGAAGCCGGCGAAGGCGCCGACGACGATGCCAACCGCCATCGCGATCAGCATCGCGACGAAGCCGATCGAGAGAGAAATACGCGCGCCCATCATCAACCGCGCCAGCACGTCACGACCGAGCTCGTCGGTGCCGAGGATGTGCGCACCCGAGAGCGGCGGCGCGAACCGCTTCATGATGTCGATATAGGTGTCGTCGAACGGCAGAAGATAAGGACCGAACGCCGAGCCAAGGACGAGAACCAGGATGATCACCGCCCCCGCAAGTGCGAGCCGGTGCCGGCAGAAACGCTGCAAGGCGCCTTGGCCAGGCGTGGGTTGCGCGGTGGATAAGACTGCGGTCGCCATCGTCTAGCCCACCCGGATACGCGGATCGACGACGGCATAGAGGACGTCCGCAATCAATGAGCCGATCAGCACCATGATTGCCGAGAACATCAGGATGCCCATCACCACGGGATAGTCGCGATAGCCGATGGAATCCAGGAACAGCCTGCCCATACCGGGCCAGGTGAACACGGTCTCGGCCACCAGCGCGCCGCCGAGTAGCGTCGGAAACTGCAGGCCCGCCACCGTGATCATCGGCAGCAGCGCATTGCGCAGCGCATGCACAGAGAGGATGCGCCATTCCGGCATGCCCTTGGCGCGCGCGGTGCGAATGTAATCCTGGTTGATGACCTCGAGCATCGAGGAGCGCATGAAGCGGCCCCACATCGCGGTCTCGACCAGCGCCAGCACCATGGCCGGCGCGATGAGATGATGCAGCAGATCGAGGAAGGACCCGTCGCCGACGGTTTCCCGGTTTCCGGCCGGCAGCCAGCCGAGCGTCACCGAGAACACGTAGATGGTGACGAGCCCGAACCAGAACGTCGGGATCGACAGCGCGATCATGGCACCGACCGTGGCGAGCGAATCGAACAGCGAGTATCGTTTGAGCGCACCCGTGATACCGATCCAGCAGCCGAGCAGGACCGCGATGATGGTCGCCGTTACCATCAGCTCCAGCGTTGCGCCGAGATGCGAGGAGATCACCGACAGCACTGCCTCGCCGTCGCGATAGGACTTGCCCCAATCCCCCTTCAGCATACGGCCGAACCAGTCCAGATACTGGACCGGCAGCGGGCGATCGAGCCCGAGCTGTCTGGTGACGCGGTCGAGGTCCTCCTGCGTCATCTGCGAGGAGACCGCGAATTGCGACAGCGGACCGCCGGGCGCCAGATGCAGGATGGCGAAGCCGATCGCCGAGACGATCACCAGCAGCATGACGGCCTGCGCCAGGCGATTGAGAACGTAACGGGCCATCTCAGGCGATCCAGCCAGCCTGAGGCATCAGGCCCAATACCATTCGCGGACATTCCAGCAATTGATCGAAGTGTTGATGTTGGGCCGGAAGCCCTGCAGTCCCTCTTTCACGCCCTCGGCGATGAAGCCCTGGAACAGCGGCAGGATCGCAAGGTCGTTGCGGATCAGCTTCTGCAGATCGCCATAGGTGGTCTTGCGCTGCGCGAGATCGAACTGCCTCGCGCCTTGTGCCAGCAGGCGATCGGCCTCAGCATTGTGGTATTGATAGGTGTTGTAGCCGCGCCCGCCCTTGGCGGGAATCGAGCCGGATCCGAACCGCGGCGTCACATCGGGATCGCTGCCGAGCATGAAGTTCACGTTCACCAGCACCGAGTTGAATTTCGACTGCTGCCAGAAATCGCCCCAGATGACAGCGGCCGGCATGTTGTTGACACGCATCGCGGCGCCGATCGCGCGCCAGTCCTGGATCAGCAATTGCTGCGTCTGCTCGCGCACCGCATTGCCTGCGGTGGTCGAATTGGTGAATTCGAGCTTCACGCCGCCCTTCTCGCGTACGCCGCCGGAGCCGCGCACCCAGCCGGCCGCATCGAGCAGCGCATTGGCCTTGGTCGGATCGTATTTGTGCTGCGGCAGGCCTTGCTGGTACGACCAGGCCTGCTGCGGCACGAAGCTTTCGGTTTGCGTCGGCAGGCCGTAGTTCAACGCATCTATGATCGCCTGCTTGTTGATGGCGAGATAGAGCGCCTCGCGCACCGTGCGGTCGGCGAAGGGACCGAATTCCAGATTGGGCGCGATGTGCTCCACCGAGGACGTCGACGAGACGAAGATCTTGCGCGCCTTCAGCGTCTTCGCCTCCTGCACGAAGTTCGGCAGAATGCCCTGCAGGCCGGTGTAGTCGACCTGTCCGGTGCGGAATTGCGTGTAGAGAACGGTGAGATCCGGGATGTACTTGAAGACCACGCGTTCGAGGTAAGGTCCCTTGCCGTGATAGTCGGTATAGGCATTGAACAGGATGTGGTCGCCGGGCACACGCTCGCCCCAGCGGAACGGTCCGGTACCGACCGGCGCGTTGTGGAACGGGGACGAATTCGGATCGGATACCTTCTCAAGGATGTGCTTGGGCACGATGAAGGTGAGCGACAGAATCGACATGTAGGGCGAATAGGGAGCTTCCATTCGCCAGTGGATCTCGTCGGGCGCGACGATCGTGATGTCCTTGACCAGGCTGTGGCCGACACGATTGCGCACACGGAAGTCGGGATTGTTGATCAGATCGAGCGAGAACTTGACGTCATCTGCTGTGAAGGCCGTGCCATCGTGCCACTTCACATCCTTGCGCAGCTTGATCTTCCAGGTCAGGCCGTCGGCCGACAGGCCGCCATTCTCGACCGTCGGCACTTCGCGTGCGAGATCAGGAACGAACTTGCCGTCAGGATCGATGAACCAGAGCGGCGAGAACACCTGCCACCAGACGCCCTGATCGACCTCGATACCGGGCATCAAGGGATGAAAGACGGTCGGCTCCTGCGACAGTGCCGCGATCACCTGCCCGCGCGGCTTGTCCGGCGGATTGGACGGGCGTTCGGTCTGGGCGAAAGCATTGCCTGAAAGCGTCCATCCCGCGGCGGCGCCTGCGCCGAGCTGGAAGAATTGTCGGCGATTTGGAATGCCGAGAGGATGCAGTCCGCCAACGCCGAACTTGCCGGTGCTGTCTGCCATGACCAGTCTCCGTTCCCGCACGCGGCACCTCTCCCGCGCCCCCGAGACCCCGGCAAAGGGACAGGAGTGGGCTTTAGTGCTTCTAAATTTTTCAGCCAAAATTTCATCATGACTAAATACAGCTGTCAATCAGATTGCTAGGATGCGCGACCTTTTCACACCGCAGCCGGCCATTCCGGCGGCGAGGAAATGCATGGGGAGAGCGACATGGATGGTCGCGGCGATACGAACGGTCGGAAAAATGCCCCGACGGTCGAGGCCGATGATGCGGTTGACCAGCGCCTCGGCGAGACCGTGCGGTTGCTGCGCCAGCGTGCCGGCCTCTCGATCCAGGACGTCGCCAACAAGACCGGCCTCTCCAACGGCATGATCAGCCAGCTCGAACGTGCGCGCGCCATGCCGTCGATCCGCACGCTGCGCCTGCTCAGCATCGCGCTCGACGTGCCCATCTCCTATTTCTTCGAGACCAGTGATGCATCCGACGTGCAGCGCTACATCGTGCGCAAGAACAACAGGCGCCTGCTGCGGCTCACCGCCAGCGGCGTCGTCAAGGAAGCATTGACCCCGGAAGGCAAAGGCCAGCTCGAGCTCTACGAGCTCACGCTCAATCCCGGTGCGTCGTCGGGCACGGACTTCCTGCAGCACACCGGCGAGAAGGCAGGTTACGTGCTGTCCGGCAGCCTGCGGCTGTGGCTCGATAACCAGGCCCATGTGCTCGAGGCCGGCGACAGCTTCCGTTTTCCAAGCATCGTCCCGCA
>JAEWHT010000276.1 GCA_023387695.1 Pseudomonadota bacterium
AGCTCAATCCCGGCCTTCTGGCAGGCCTGCTTGATGATCGCCTGCGTCTTCTGGCGTGGCGCATTGATCGACGTCTGGAAGACGTATTTGAGCTGCTTTCCGTCCTTCGCGCGGATGCCGTCGGCGCCCATCTTCCAGCCGGCCTCGTCGAGAATCTTGTTCGCTTTATCGACGTTGAACTCGTATTTCAGCTTGGCCGATTTGAACTGTGGGGGCTGGTTGACGAAGCTCGCCGTCGCGACGGCGGCGCGGCCGTAGATGAATTTCTGGATTCCGTCGCGATCGATCAGCAGGTTGAGAGCCCGGCGCACGGCCGGGTCCGACAGGGTCGGGTGCTTGGTTTTGGCGTTTGAGCGTTCTCCGTCGACCTCGGTCCACGGATCCGTCGTGTTGAGGATGATGAACTCTATGCCGCCGGCGGTCGTGAACTCGACCTTGCCTTTGCCGCCGGTCTCCATGCGCTTGAGGATCTCGTCCTCGACCAACAGATTCCAGGCATAGTCGTATTCGCCGGTCTGCAGGACGGCGCGCGCTGCAGAGACGGCGTCGCCGCCGCCCTTGATTTCGAACGTGTCGAAGAAGGGCTGATTCTTGACGTGATAATCGGGATTGCGTTCGGCCCGGAGCAGATCGCCCGGTTTGAACTCGACGAATTTGTAGGGACCGGTTCCGACCGGCTTCAAATTACCCGGCGCATCGCGCGACTTCGCGCCGGCATAGTCGCCGAAATGATGCTTTGGCAGGATCTGGCCGACCGAGCCGATGAAGGGATCAGCCCAGAACGGTGTCGGGGCCTTGAAGATCACCTTGACGGTGTGGTCGTCGATCTTCTCGACAACGATATCCTTGTAGGATCCCGTGGTGTAGGCGGCGGTCGCAAGATCCGCGGCGTAAGTCCAGGTGAAGACGACGTCGTCGGCGGTGAAGGACTTGCCATCGTGCCATTTCACGCCCTGCTTCAGCTTCCAGATGACGGTGGTGCCGTCGGCCGAAAGGCCGCCATTCGCCTTGGTCGGGATCTCGGCGGCAAGGCAGGGGATCAAATTGCCCTCCTTGTCCCAGCCGGCAAGCGGTTCGAAGAACACGCGCGAGGCGACCTGGTCCTTGGTGCCGAGCGCAAAATGCGGATTGAGCAGTGTCGGAGCCTGCCAGACCAGCATTTTGAGCGGACCGCCGCCGCCGGCTTTGGTCGGCTTGTAGGGAAGCGTGGCATTTGCCATCGCAACGTCGTTCCAGAGCAGGATCTGGCTCGCGATCGGAGCTGTGATCCCGACCGCAGCCATTCTCTGAATGAACGAGCGCCGCGACAACGTGCCCTGCTTCACCTCCGCGATAAAACCGCGGATGTCGTTTTCGTCCATCAGATGACCTCCACCCCTCAAAGAACAGTCGTCACCGGCACTCCATCATGTTGCATCGGGAACGAGGCGGCAATGCCGGCAAAGGTCGAAGGCCCTGCGGCGAAATGGCGACGGTGGGCCGTGGGTGCTGCTTGCTCCGTCATTGCGAGCGTAGCGAAGCAATCCAGTGTCCCTCCGCGGACAGACTCTGGATTGCTTCGTCGCAAGGGCTCCTCGCAATGACGGCGGCGAAACCGGTGTCCCCTCAAGGGCTGCAATCCACGGCATGCCGCCATGCGCCCGGTTCCAAATGTCCGTAATCCGTTGCCCTGCGCGCGCGGGCCTCATTATATTAATGCGATGATTGCGACCGGAGTTGCCTGTACGGCGCTCCGCGATTGAGGGCCACGCGATGGACGATACGATCGGCTTCCCCGACCCCGGCCTCGACTTGTCGGATGGATTCAAGCCGCACACGTCGCATTGGGGCGTATTTTCAGCTCGCAACAGCGCGAGCGGCCTGGAGGTGCGGGCCTATGCGGGCGATCCCGATCCGAATGGCATCATCGACAATTTTCCGGGCGCCCTGCGCCACCAGGCGCGCATCGCGCAGCCCGCGATCCGCCGCGGCTGGCTTGAGCGCGGACCCGGGCCTGATGACAGGCGGGGCCGCGACGAATTCGTCTCCGTCAGCTGGGAGAAGGCGCTGGACCTGCTCGGCGACGAGCTGGCGCGCATCCGCGACACGCGCGGACCTGGTGCCATATTCGGCGGCTCCTATGGCTGGTCGAGCGCGGGTCGCCTGCATCATGCGCAGAGCCAGGTGCATCGCTTCCTCAACATCGCGATGGGCGGCTATGTTCGCTCGGTGAATTCCTACTCCTCCGGCGCGTCCTCGGTGCTGCTGCCGCAGATCATGGCGGGCTACGAGGACATCACCAAGCGCAACGTGACCTGGGAGCAGATCGCCACCGATACCGAGATCGTGCTCGCGTTCGGCGGCATGGCGCTGAAGAACTCGATGGTGGCCGGCGGCTCGATCAGCAAGCATGTCGAGCGCGGCGCGATGGAAGCCGCGCGCCGGCGCGGCTGCGAGTTCGTCCTGATGAGCCCGTTGCGCGACGATCTGCCGGTGGAGGCAGGCGCCGAATGGATGAGCTGCATCCCTGGCACCGACACCGCGCTGATGCTCGGCATGGTCCACACGCTGGTCAGCGAGGGCCTGCACGATCAGGCCTTCCTCGATCGTTTCACCGAGGGATGGCCGGTGTTCCTGCGCTATCTCACCGGCGAGAGCGACGGGCAGGCCAAGGATGCCGCATGGGCTGCCGCGATTTGCGGCGTCGATGCCGAGACGATCCGCACGCTGGCGCGGCGCCTTGCCGGCAAGCGCGCGCTGATTACCGTCTCGCATTCGCTGCAGCGCGCCGAGCATGGCGAGCAGCCGGTATGGATGGGCATGGTGCTGGCGGCAGCGCTCGGCCAGATCGGCCTTCCCGGCGGCGGCTACGCTTACTCGCTGGGCGCGATCGGCTATTACGGCCGCCGCGTCAACGATGTCCCGGGGCCGACGCTGGGGCAGGGGCGTAATGGCGTCCGCGATTTCATTCCGGTGGCGCGCATCGCCGACATGCTGCTCAATCCCGGCAGCACCTATCGCTACAATGGCGAGACGCGCACCTATCCGGACATCCGTCTGGTCTATTGGGCCGGCGGCAATCCCTTCCATCACCACCAGGACATTAACCGCCTCCGCAAGGCGTTTGCGAAAGTCGATACGCTGGTCGTGCACGAGCTCGCCTGGACCGCGACCGCGCGCCACGCCGATATCGTGCTGCCCTCGACCATGACGCTCGAGCGCGAGGACATCGGCTATTCCACCAACGATCCGCTGATGGTCGCGATGCACCGCATCGCCGAGCCGTATGGGCTTGCGCGTGACGATTACGAGATCTTCGCCGATCTCGCAGATCGTCTCGGCGCCCGCGAGCCCTTCACGGAAGGCCGCACCTCGCGGCAGTGGCTGGAGAATCTGTACGAGCCGACCCGCGCCTCGCTCGCCAAGCGCGGCCTGGAAGCCCCTAGCTTCGAGGAGTTCTGGAAGCGCGGCAGCCTGGTCGTGCCGCAGCAGCCCGATGACGGCGGACGGCTGCGCAGTTTCCGCGAAGATCCGGTCGCGCATGCGTTGCCGACGCCGAGCGGACGCATCGAGATTTACTCCGCGAAGATCGCGGGCCACGGCGATGCAGATTGTCCGGGCCATCCGGTCTGGCTCGAGAAGAGCGATATGCCGAAGCCAGGGGCGCCATGCTTTCTCGTCGCCAACCAGCCGGTGACGCGGCTGCACAGCCAGCTCGACTTCGGTGGTCATTCGCTTGGCGCCAAACATCGCGGCCGCGAAGTCGCGCGCATGAACCCGCGCGATGCCAACGCGCGCGGTATTGTCGATGGCGATATTATTCGCCTGTTCAATGAACGTGGAGCGTGCCTGGCCGCAGTTCATGTCACCGACGGCATCGCGCCCGGCGTGGTGCAACTGCCGACCGGTGCCTGGTACGATCCGATGGATCCGGAAGACGACGCGCCGCTCTGCGTTCACGGGAACCCAAACGTGCTCACCCGCGACATCGGCACCTCGTCTTTTGCGCAAGGTTGCACCGGCCAGCTCACCACGGTCGAGGTCGAGAAGTTCACCGGCAATCTGCCGCCGATTCGGGCGTTCGATCCGGCGTAGCGAGATTGGCGGCTCGAATAGGGAGCCGCCACATCAAGCGCCCATTATCGCTTTGTTAACCATAACTCGCCCAAAAATCGATCTGCGGTTGTTGAGGCCATGCGGCCTCGCGCCGTAGACGCATCGATTGCACATCAGTCATTCGGTTGGAGGGCGCTTTCATGAAGTTGCGACTGACCTCGATCTTGGCATCATTGATGCTCGTGACCGGCCTTGGGGCTGCGTCAGCCGCGGACCTTCCTTACAAGGCGCCACCGCCACCTCCTGTGATCAACAGCTGGACCGGCTTTTACCTTGGCCTCAATGCCGGGGGAATCTGGGGGAGCAATCACCTTGCCTCCACTGTCGTAGACCCCGGCACGATGGCCTTCTGGGCCCCGTGCTTCGCCGCCGGAGCCTGCCCACGCGATTACGGCCACCAAACCGGCGTGAGCGGCGAGGTCGGAGGTCAGCTCGGCTACAACTGGCAAGTGAATGCGATCGTGCTCGGTATCGAGACCGACCTTCAATGGACGGATGTGAGATCAGCCACATCGATCGCTTTGACCAACGCCGGCAACGGATTTGTCCCATACAATGGCGTGGCGAGCGCGAAGCTCGATTGGTTTGGAACCACCCGCGGCCGGTTAGGCTTCCTCGCGACGCCGAACCTTCTGCTCTATGGCACCGGTGGTGTGGGCTATGGTTCGGTTAGCAGTTCCTGGACTGCGAACTTCGTGCCGCCGCCGAGCCAGTTCGTCGCTGGCTTCGACCGATCGAACAGGATCGGTTGGGTCGCCGGTGTGGGCGCCGAACAGAAGCTCAGCCGCAACTGGATCATCGGTGTCGAATATCTTCACATGGAGCTGCAATCGCACTCTTTCGGCGCGACAGGATTTGGCAGCCCGGGCTGCACCGCGTTGAATTGTAACTTCAACGTCGCCTCGGATAACTTCAAGACCGATACGATCCGTGCGCGTGTGAGCTACGAGTTCGCAGGCGGCCCGCTCGTTGCGAGATACTGATCCGCTTCAAGCGTTGATCTGGACCGTCGCCCGACAGCAGGTTCAGGCGACGGTCCAGTGCGAACTCAGTGAACTTGGGGAAGTTGTAAGGCCGCGCGCAGACGCTAGCCCGGCCGATGCAGCCACATCAAGTTTCGCTGTGTTGCAACGGCCAGAGTTTCGTTACAGCCGCCTCCAAACCGCCACAGATGACGATCGGACTTTCGTCAGCCTTCGTTCGCAATGGCGACCGCAGCGCCCACTGCATTTTCCAGAATCTCGTCGGACAATTGCTTGTCATTGACCGCTCGGGCCAACTGCAGCGCGCCGACCATCGTCGAATAGATCGTGATTGCCTTGCGCCGCCTGTCCTTCGCAGTGCCCTGCCTGATCTGGTCCGCCATCAGCGTGATGAGATCGGCGATCTTGCCGGTGAAGGCATCGCGCGTCGCTTTGGGATGCCGCGCGATCTCGGCGACCAACGCCGCGGTCGGGCAGCCTGTGCCGGCGCGATCGCGGTGCCGCGTTGAGAGGTAATCGCGGATCACGGTTTCGGCCGCGACGCCGTTCTCAAGATTGGCCTTGTGTCGCTGCTCACGCCTTGCAAGCGCATCAGTCAGCACCTCCCGTACCAGATCCTCCTTAGAGGCGAAGTGCGTGTAGAAGGCGCCATTGGTCAGGCCGGCCTCCGACATGATGCCGGCGAGGCCGACAGCGGCGATCCCGCTCTCGCGGAACTGGGCGGAGGCGACATCAAGGATGTGCCGGCGCGTTTCGTCCTTGTGTCCCTTGTCGTAGCGCATGGGTCTGAACTCCCTCCCATGCCGGGGCCTGAAAGGAGCGGCACGGGATCGTGAGCGATTTGTCTATTGCATTACGGTCATAATAATGAATTATGGTCATAATGCAATGGCTGCCGGACGGCGGCGGGCCCGGAAACCAGGATCGTAACCAATGTCAGTCGAGGATGTCGCCGCACCGCCCTTGTCCACCATAGACGCCCCGGCGCGCATCGCGGCCGCACCTCGACCGGCATCGACCTCTGCCGACCAGCGCCGTGTCGCGCTTCTGACCGCGCCGATCCTGCCGACTCTGCTCAAGCTCGCGGCCCCGACGGTGACGGTGCTGGTGGCGCAGACCGCGGTGAATATCGCGGAAGCCTATTATGTCGGCTATCTCGGTACGGATGCGCTGGCCGGCGCTGCGCTGGTGTTCCCGATCTTCATGCTCATGACCATGATGTCGAATGGCGGGTTCGGCTCCGGTGTCGCTTCGTCGGTGGCGCGCGCGGTCGGCGCGGGTCGTCGCGAAGACGCCGATGCGGCGTTGTTCCACGCCATTGTGCTCGCGATCATTGCCGGCGCGCTGTTCACGCTCGGGGTGCATTTCGGAGGACCGGCATTGTTTCGTGCGCTCGGCGGCCGCGACGGGGCGCTCGACGCCGCGGTGACCTATGCCAGCTATCTCTTTGCCGGCGCCATTCCCGTTTGGATCGTCAATCTCCAGGCGGCCGCATTGCGCGGCTCGGGCAATGTCAAAGTCCCGGCACTGGTGACGCTTATCGGCGCTATCGTGACGATCCCGGTTTCGCCGCTCCTGATCTTCGGCTTCGGACCGGTTCCAAGCCTCGGCATTGGCGGCGCCGGCATTGCCTTCGGCCTCTATTACAGCGCGGCGATGCTATTCCTGCTGCGCTACATGTCCTCGGGCGCGGCCGGCCTGAGGCTGCATATCGTGCCATTGCGGGCCAAGATATTCGGCGACATGTTGAAGGTCGGCATCCCTACCGCGTTGAATGCCGTGCTGACCAACCTCACCGTCATTCTCGTCACCGGTGCCGTCGGCCTGTTCGGTACCGCTGCGCTTGCCGGCTACGGCATTGCCTCGCGGCTCGATTACATCATGATCCCGCTGTTGTTCGGCATCAGCACGGCGACGCTGACCATGGTCGGCGTCAACATGGGCGCAGGCCAGACCGCGCGAGCGCAGCGGATCGGCTGGGTCAGCGGCGCCGCGGGCATGATCATGACGGGATCGATCGGGCTGCTGGTCGCGATCGTTCCGACGCTCTGGCTGCATCTTTTCAGTCACGATGCGGACGTCGTCAATGAAGGCGTGACCTATTTGCGCATCGTCGCACCGGCCTATGCGGCGCTGGGCTTCGGCTTCGTCACATCGTTTGCCGCGCAAGGCACGGGTCGGGCGATGGGCCCGCTCGCGTCTGCGGTCGCACGTATCCTGATTGCGGCCGGCGGCGGCTGGATTGCGGTGGCGTATTTCGGTGCGGGAATGACCGGGCTGGCCACTATGGTCACGGTTTCGCTCGCCGCCTATGCCGTGATCTGCGTGCTGATTATGGTCTCGCCCTCGACCTGGCGCGCCGAGTCGCGCGCCTAGGAGGGCTTGCGCGCGGCCTGCATCTGCCTCAATTTGCGTTCGTTTCCCATTTGGCGGCGAACGGAGAAGCGTTGCCCGCCGCAGGCGATCAATATGGATTTTCATTTCATTGATTTCGGCCGTCGGAGAAGCGAATACGGTTCCAGCCACTGCTGCTAAGTTATGGAGACCAAGATGTCGTTTCGTCCCGCTTTGATCCTCGCAATCGCGTTTGCCGCGTGGTCGGCCGCAGCCAACGCTGAGACCATCAAGATCGGGGTGACGCCGGGTCCGCATGCGCAGATCTTCGAGGCCGTGAAGCCGGTGGCCGCGAAGCAGGGGCTCGACATCCAGCTCATCGAATTCTCCGACTATGTTGTGCCGAATGCTGCGCTCGATGCCGGCGAAATCCAGGCAAATTCGTTCCAGAACCAGCCTTACCTCGACAACCAGAAGGCCGACCGCGGCTACAAGATCGAGTCGGTTGGCCTCACCGTGAATTTTCCGATCGGCGTCTATTCGAAGAAGCACAAGAGCTGGGCTGATATTCCCGAAGGCGGCAAGGTCTCGATCCCCAACGATCCGACCAATGGTGGCCGGGTGCTGCTGCTCTTGCGCGACAAGGGCGTGATCAAGCTGAAGGAGGGCACTGGCTTCAAGCCGACCGTCCTCGACATCATCGAGAATCCCAAGAAGCTGAAATTCATCGAGGTCGATGCTGCCCAGGCTCCGCGCGCGCTCGACGACGTCGACGCAGCCGCGATCAATACCAATTATGCAACCCAGGCGGGCCTCGATCCCGTCAAGGACCCGATCCTGCGTGAAGACCCCAAGGGTCCCTATGTCAATTTGATCGCAGTGCGCACCGCCGACAAGGACAAGCCCTGGGTCAAGATCCTGGTCGACAGCTATCACACGCCTGAGGTGAAGGAGTTCGTCCTCACCAAGTTCAAGGGCGCCGTGCTGCCGAGCTGGTAGGCAGGCTGCCTAGCCAAAAGTCCTGCGCAGGGGGCCGATCCCGGCGGGCAGCCTTGCGCATTGCCCGCTTGTCTCGGGCCGCGGCAACCGACATCATCGGGGCCGTGGCCATCCTTGCCCGACAGGGGTCGTATGAAACGCTTTGCAAAACTGAAACGCCTGGGCTTCTTCACACGTCTGCTGGACGAAGCGCCGCCGGCGGAGCGATACCGCTTCGCCGCCGAGCAGATTGTTCGCGCCGAGAAGGCGGGGCTCGATTCCGCGTGGATCGCACAGCACCATTTTCACGAGCGCGAGGGCGGCCTGCCGTCGCCCTTCACCTTCCTCGGCTATGTCGCAGCCCAGACCTCGCGTATTCGCCTTGGCACCGGCATCGTCACTCTGCCGCTGGAGAGCGCGGTTCGGGTAGCGGAGGACGCTGCTGTGCTCGATCTGCTCTGCAACGGCCGGTTCGAGCTCGGTGTCGGCACCGGCGGTAACCCGTCGGCCTTTGCGGCCTTCGGTCTCGACGGTACACAACGCAACGAGATTTTCGCGCGCAATCTCGAGGTCGTTCGCAAGGCCCTGACCGGCAAGCAGCTCGACGGCGGCGACACGCTCTATCCGCAGCGGCCGCAACTGGACAAGCGCATCTGGCAGGCGACGTTCTCGGTGGCGGGCGGCGCGCGTGCCGGCAAGGCGGGTGACGGCCTGCTGCTCTCGCGAACCCAGCCCCGGGCCAAGGACGCGCCAGCGGCAACGCTGGCCGATATCCAGAATCCGATCATCGACGCCTATCTCGAAGCGCTGCCGCCGGGTGCGGAGCCGCGCATCATGGCCTCGCGCAGCGTGTTCGTGGCTGACGAGCACCGTGAAGCGCTGCGGCTTGCGGACATTGGCCTGCGTCGCGCGCTGCCGCAGTTCATGAAGAGCGGTCACCTTCCGCCGGGCGAGACGCTGGAGGAGATGATCACGGCGTTCGACACCCACGTCGGCGGCGCCGACGAGGTTATTGCTTCGCTACGCACCGATGCGACGCTGGAGCGAATAACGGACCTGGTGTTCCAGGTCCATTCGGTCGATGCGCCGCACCCCTATGTTTTGCGCTCGATCGAGCTGGTGGCCGACAAGGTCGCGCCGGCATTAGGTTGGACCCGGACGGCGCCCGAAGTAGCGCTGGCAGGCTAACCTGAATTACACGAGGCCTTATGATGAGTACGCCTGATATCATCGATACGCTGGTCGGAATTAAGCCGGGATCGGCGCTGGACGCCATTCGCGCAAAGCGCCTGCAGGCGCGCGAGAACGCCCAGAAGAGCTACCTCTCCTTGTTCGAGCCGATCGACGCCGGCGATGTCTCGTTGCTCGAACGAGCAGCGGTCGCGGCCTTCGTGACGGGGCTGCATGGTGAGTCCCCCGTTGCGACGTTCTATCGTGAGAAGCTCGCGGCGAGTGCGGGCGGTGCGGCTCTGCTTGGAGCTGTTGATGCCGAGATCGCGCGGGGCAAGACCTCGGGCCCATATGGTTCGTTCCCGGCCGGTCCGCTGTCGGTCGAGAACACGGCCGGTCTGATTTATCGCGTGAGCGCGGCGAACAAGTCCGCTCTCGGTGCTCGGCTTGTCGCGGCACTCGAGCATGCGCATCTCCTGGTGTTCCGGCCGCGCGATGCGGCGTCCGCCGATATGAAGGCGCTGTCGGCCGCCGGCTGGTCGAATACCGGCATCGTCACCTTCTCCCAACTCGTCGCGTTCTTGTCGTTTCAGGTGCGGGTCGTCAGTGGCCTGCGCACGCTCGCAGCCGTGAACGCATAAGGGGAGGCTGCATCATGAGCGCCACCGTCAATCCGCCCGTCGTCTTCACCCAGGATGAGCTCGGCTGGGTCTCCTGGATCGAGCCGCTGCCCGAGGCCGAACTGACCGAGCGGCACTTCAATGGCCTGGTCGATCGCGCCCGCGCCAAGTCGGAATATTTCCGCCTGCTGGTGCGCGATCCCGAAGTGCTGGAAGCCCGTACCAAGACCGACAAGGATATCTTCTACAATGTCGCCGATGGCCTGCCGCGCGCCGAGCGCGAACTCGCTGCGGCTGCGACGTCCCGCTACAACGGCTGCATCTATTGCGCCTCGGTGCATGCGCGCTTTGCCAGTACCTATTCCAAGCGCCGTGACGACGTGCAGAAGCTGCTCGACGAGGGCGTCAATGCCGACCTTGGCGAACGCTGGAATGCCGTGGTCAGGGCCTCGGTGGCGCTGGCATCGACGCCGATCGCGTTCGGTCCCGACAATATCAAAGAGTTGCGCAGCGCGGGCCTCGATGATGCCGAGATCGTCGACGTCATCAACGGCGCCTCGTTCTTCAACTGGGCCAATCGGCTGATGCTGTCGCTGGGCGAGCCCTCGAAATAGGCAGCCTCACCGGCACAAGACTTGCTGCTAGTTTTCAACACCTAAGTGGATGGAGCCGTGCATGAGCAACATCAATCGCCGAACCCTGGTCAAGGGCTCGCTCGCCGCCGCAATCGCCGGAACGACGTTCTCGCGCGCTGCCTTTGCTGACGCCGATCCGATCCTGCTCGGCGTCAGCGGCCCTCTCACGGGACCGAACGCGCAATACGGCACGCAATGGAAACAGGGCTTCGATCTCGCACTCGACGAGATCACGGCTGCCGGCGGCATCAATGGCCGCAAGCTCGCTTACACCTTCGAAGACAGCCAGAGCGACCCGCGGCAATCCGTCGCGATCGCCCAGAAATTCGTCTCCGATCCCAAGATCGTGCTGGAGCTCGGTGATTTCTCCAGCCCCGCCTCGATGGCGGCGTCGCCGATCTATCAGCGCGGTGGTCTCGTGCAGTTCGGCTTCACCAATTCGCACCCTGACTTCACCAAGGGCGGCGACTTCATGTGGAGCACCTCGGTCAGCCAGGCCGACGAGCAACCGCTGCTGGCGGCCTATGCCGTGAAGAAGCTTGGCCTGAAGAAGCTGGCGGTGCTGCACCTCAACACCGATTGGGGCCGTACCAGCCGCGATTACTTCAACAACGCCGCCAAGGAATATGGCGCGGAGATCGTTGTCACCGAAGGCTATATCGCGGAGGAACGCGACTTCCGCTCAACGTTGGTGCGTGTGCGTGATGCCAATCCGGATGGGTTGGTGCTGATCTCGTATTATTCCGATGGCGCGTTGATCGCGCGCCAGGCGCGCCAGGTCGGGCTGAAGCAGGTGATCTGCGCCGCTAGCTCGGTCTACTCGCCGAAATTCATCGAACTCGGTGGCGACGCCGTCGAGGATGTCCATGTCGGCACCCGCTACTTCCCGGAAGATCCCCGGCCCGAGGTGCAGAAGTTCATCACCGGCTTCAAGAAGAAGTACAACGGGCTCGAGCCCGATGCCTTCAACGCCTACGCCTATGACGCGATGAACATGGCGGCCGCCGTAGTGAAGATCGGCGGCACCGATCGCAAGGCGATCCGCGATGCCTTCACCAAGGTCAAGGATGTCCCGAGCGTCATCTTCGGCACCGCGACGTTCGACGTCGCAACCCGTCGCGTCAAGGGCGCGATGAATGCCGAACTTGTTGTGCGCAAGGGACAGTTCTCGCTCTGGGATGGCAAGCCGACCTGACATGACCTAACGGCCGGAGCGGGGGCTCCGGCCGCTTTTCTCTCTACGCGGGGACGTTTGCGTGTCTTCCTGGCTCGACTACACCATCAACGGGCTGATCGTCGGTAATGTCTACGCCCTCGTTGCGGTCGGGCTCGCGCTGATCTTCGGCGTCAGCCGGCTGATCAACTTTGCGCAGGGCTCGATCTATCTCGTCGGTGCCTATATCGGCTGGGTCGCGGTGGTGCAGCTGCACACGCCGCTGCCGCTCACGATCATTTTCGTCGCGGTGGTGGCCGCGCTGGTTGGGTTGATCATCGAGCGTTTCGGCCTGCGACCGCTGCAGAACTCGGTGCGCATCGCGCCACTGCTGGCGACGATCGGCATCAGCTTCGTGCTCGATCAGTTGGTGATGCTGACCTTCTCGCCCAATCCCCGTGCGCTGCCGAGCCAGTTGCCGGACGTTCGCTTTCAAGTTGGCGGCGGCACGATCGGCCCACTCGACCTGCTGATCGCCGGTGTCGGTATCTCCAGTGCGCTCTTGTTGTTCGTATTCCTGCGCTACACCAAGCTCGGCTGGGCGGTACGTGCCGCCTCGCAAGACCGAGACGCCGCGATGCAGATGGGCGTCGACGTCAATCGCGTCAATCAGACGGTGTTCGGTATTGCCGCTGCACTCGGCGGCGTCTCTGGCCTGCTGGTCGGCATGTACTACAACCAGATCGACACCGCGATGAGCCTGCAGGCGACGCTGAAGGGCGTCGTCGCCGAAGTCGTCGGTGGCGCCGGCAACGTACCGGGCGCTGTTGTCGGCAGCCTGTTGCTGGGATTGGTTGAGAGCTACGGCGTCGCCGTGTTCGGCACCAGCTACCGAAATCTCTTTGCCTTTCTGTTGCTGGTCGTCGTGCTGGTGCTGCGCCCGAATGGCTTATTCGCCAGCGCGCGGCAGGC
Source organism: Pseudomonadota bacterium (assembly GCA_023387695.1). Classification (GTDB taxonomy): domain Bacteria; phylum Pseudomonadota; class Alphaproteobacteria; order Rhizobiales; family Xanthobacteraceae; genus Bradyrhizobium. The sequence continues at coordinate 12,941 of JAEWHT010000276.1, forward strand.
GCCGCCCGAACCGCTTACCGGGACCTTCATCGCGCCGAGCCGGCCGGTGCGCATTCCGCGCTGGGCCCTGGCTGTCGCGGTCGCCGTGTTCGCGATTCTGCCGCTGCTGCCGGTGTCCTTCTACGTGCTGCAGACCCTGATCAACGCCTGGCTGCTCGGCATGCTCGCGCTCAGCTTGACGCTCGTTGCCGGAACGATCGGACAGGTCTCGCTCGGTCACGCGGCGCTGCTCGCGATCGGCGCCTATACGTCCGCGCTGCTGTCGCTGACGCTCAACGTTCCCGTCGGCCTTGCCATCATCGCCGGGGGCCTGATGAGTGCGGCACTCGGCACGATCCTGATCTCGCCGTCATTTCGTCTGCGCGGCCACTATGTCTCGATCGCGACGCTCGCGATCGGCGAGATCGTGTCGCTGGTGATTTTGAACTGGGAAAGCGTCACGCGCGGTCCGATCGGCATCTCAGGCATCCCGCCGCTGTCGCTGTTCGGTTATGACCTGGTCAGCCCCAATTCCGTGTACTGGTTCAGCTTCGTTGTGATGGTCGTGCTCGCGCTCCTGCAGGCGCGGCTGCTCGGGTCGCATCTCGGCCGGAGCTTTCGCGCGATCCGTGACGACGATGTTGCCGCGCGCGCCTACGGCCTGAGCCTGAACCGATACAAGTCGCTCGCCTTCATCTTCGGGGGATTTGCAGCCGGTGTCAGCGGTGGCATCGCCGCGCATCTCTATTCCTACATCAACCACGAAACCTTCAACACGCAGCAATCCATCCTGGCGCTGACGGTCGTGATCCTCGGCGGTCTGGGCAATGTCGTTGGCGCCATCGTCGGCGCGGTCGCGCTGGTCGGATTGCCGGAAGTCTTCCGGGTCGCGGCGGAGTACCGCATCCTGATCTACGGAATCGTGCTGCTGCTGCTGGTGCGGTTCAGGCCGCAGGGTCTGCTGGGGACGATCTGATGGTGGAGGCGAATACACCGCTGTTGTCCCTGCGCGGACTGACCCGCCGCTTCGGCGGCCTCACGGCCGTCGATGGCATCGATCTCGATCTCACCAAGGGCGGGCTTGTCAGCATCATCGGCCCGAACGGTGCCGGCAAAACCACGCTGTTCAATCTCGTGACCGGCCTCGACCGGCCGGACGCGGGCGTGGTCCAATTCGAGGGACATGACATAACGGGTCTCTCGCCGGAACGGCTCGCGGCGCAAGGCATTGCACGCACGTTTCAGCTCGGCCGCGTCTTCGGCAATCTCAGCGTCATGGATAACGTCCTGATCGGCGCGCACACGCGCCTGCGCGCCGTGAAACCCGCAGTACCGGTGATCGGTCCGCTCTTGGAATTGGGACTCGCGCTAGTGCGGCCGGGAAGCGTAAGGGCTGAGGAAGAACGGCTGCGCGAGGAAGTGAAGGCCATTCTCGCCCGCTTCGGCGAGCGGCTGCTGCCGCGGATCGACCAGCCCGCCTACAGCCTGTCCTACGCCAATCGCCGCCGCGTCGAGATCGCGCGCGCACTGGCGCTGAAGCCGCGCCTGTTGCTGCTGGATGAGCCTACGGCGGGCATGAACCCGAGTGAGACCGCCGAGATGCAGGCGCTTGTCGCCGAGCTAAAGGCGGAGGGGCTGACGATCCTGCTGATCGAGCACAAGCTTGAGATGGTGATGCGTCTCTCCGACCGCGTCATCGTCATGGACGAAGGTCAGAAGATCGCGGAGGGGCTGGGTGAAGAAGTGCGCAACGATCCCAAGGTGATCGAGGCCTATCTCGGCCACGGCCTGTCGGGCGGCGCCGAGCAGGAGAGCGCGGCATGACTACAAG
>JAEWHT010000101.1 GCA_023387695.1 Pseudomonadota bacterium
TTCCATGATCTTCGCGGCCTGCCGCCGGATCGCACGCACCTCTGAAGCGTCCTTGCGATCGAGATTGGAGTACTGGTTATTCATTCGCCCGTTGCCGGCGAAGCGTTTGCGATGCCGGTCCAGGAAACTCCAGTACAGCGTCGTGAAGGGGCAGGCGTTCTCACCGATCGCCTGCTTGGGATCGAAACGGCAATGCCGGCAATGATCGCTCATGCGGTTGATGTAGTTGCCCGATGCTGCGTAGGGTTTCGTGCCGACGATCCCGCCATCGCCATGCTGGCTCATGCCGAGCGTGTTCGGCAAAGAGACCCAGTCGATCGCGTCCCAAAACATCGACATGTGCCAGCGATGGACATCGTAGGGCCTGACACCGAGCAGCATGGCGAATAGGCCCAGCACCATCAGCCGTTCGATATGGTGGGCATAGGCATGGTCGATGGTATGGCCAATCGCTTCGGCGAGGCAGCGCATCTCGGTCTCGCCGGTCCAGTAGAATCTCGGCATTGGAAGTTCGGCGCCGAGTGCGTTCTCTTCGGCGTAGTGCGGCATGCGCTGCCAGTAGATGCCGCGGACGAATTCGCGCCAGCCGATGATCTGGCGCACAAATCCTTCCAGCGCGTTCAATGGTGCCGAGCGGCTTTGCAACGCCGACTGGACAACCTCCAACGGGCGAAGCTGGTGCAGGTTCAGCGGCCCTGACAAAACCGAGTGGTAGAGGAAAGGCTCGCCGGACCGCATCGCGTCCTGATAGGTCCCGAACAGGGGAAGCCGATTTGAGACGAAGTCGTCTAATTGGGCCAGTGCCTGCGCACGCGTGACCGGCAGGTCGAAATCGTCGAGCTTGCCGGGGCTGTCGGCGAAACGCCGGGCGACGAGTTGCAGTACCTCGGCCGTGAGTGCGTCCGGCGCACAGGTCGGCCGAGATGGGAGTGGGGGGCTGCTCTTGCCGAATGATTTGCGATTCTCGGCGTCGAAATTCCAGGCGCCGCCGACGGGGCGCCCCTCGCGATCCATCAGCAGGCCGGTCTTCCGCCGCATGGCGCGATAGAATGTTTCCAGGATCGGCCGTGGATGCCGTTCGGAAAAGGCCGCGAACTCGTCGCGTGAACACAGGAAGTGGTGGTCGCTGCGAAGCTCCGGCGGATGGATCAGCCGGCGCAGCTTTTCGGCCACCCGCCAGTCGCCTGGCTCGACCACGATCGTGCGCGACGGCGTGAGTATATGCTGAGCGCGCGCGATTTCGGTTTCGAAGTGGCCGGTGTTTTCGGGGGCGTCGATCTCGACATAGTGTACGCGCCGTCCGCGTGCGACGAGTTCATCCCGGAAATGCCGCATCGATGCGAGGAAGTAAGCGATGCGCTTTTTGTGCTGGGGGATGTAGGTGGTCTCTTCCATCACCTCCATCTGCAGCACAACGTCCCGGCCGGGCTCGAAGCCGTCGAACGCCGCGCTATCGAGGTCGAGTTGGTCGCCGAGCACCAGCACCAGATTCCTGACCTCCTGCTCGGGCTCGCCGGGCCCACCCACGCGCCGGCTCACGGATGAGGCTGCGGTGTCGCCACGCTCGGGGTGCAGGCCAGGCATTCCTCTCGCAGCGAGACAACCGTCCGCCGCAGCCAGGTCTTGATCGTGCCGACCGGCACGCCGAAGCGCTGCGCCAGCATTAAGCGGCTTTCGCCGTCGAGATAGGCCCGCGACAGCAATTGCCGGCGCTGATCAGGGAGCCGCTGGATGGCCCGGGCCGCGATCGGCTGGGCGAGGTCATAGTCGAATGCGTCTTCGCTATCGCCACAGTCAGGCACCGTCAGCGCTTCATCGAGATCCGCCGTCGGCAACTGCTTGAGCCGCGCGGCGTCGATCGCGGTGTGGCGCATGATCGCGCACATCCAGGTGATCGGCGATGAGCGGCCTGGATCGAACTGAGCTGCGTGCTTCCAGATTTTCAGATACGCGTCCTGCAAGAGGTCGTCGAGGTCTGCGTTTCCAGGCGCAAACGGGCGTGCAGTCTTGCGCAGCTTGTTGCGGGTCGAGGCGAAGAGTTCTGCAAAGGCCCGCTGATCGCCGCGCCCGACGCGGGCGAGAAGATCGCTCAAGCGCTCGATCATCGGGTCCCGTGCCGTCAGTCTGCCGCAGCTCATTCACTCGTCCTCCAGCCTCACTCGCCAAGAGAACGACCGCGCGGCGCGTCTGGATCACATGAGTGCGCTCAAAGCCGCACGAAGGGCGAGATCAGCCGGCCGAGCCAGCCGTGCATCTGCAAGTCACCGCTCATGGCGACAAGGCACAGGCACGGCGTATCACCACCAACGATCGGCTGATGATCGACCTCGCCGTCGCCGAAATCGAAATCGCCCGGCCGGTAGTCGCCTCCCTCATGGCTGAAGCTGCCCTTGAGCACCAGGGTCAGCTCCGTCCCGGTATGGGAATGCTCGAGCATGCGCGTGCCGGGGGCCGACCACAACAGGAACGCGCGCGACTTGTCCGCGCCGGGCAGGACGATCGGTTGCATCTTGACGCCCGGAGCCACGCGCCGGCTCTTGCCGAACCGGCAACGGAGCAGGATCTCTGGGAGGTCGTCGTCGAGGAGCGGTACCGGTTGCGAATCCTCCGGTGCAGGCGCTGACATCGCCTCCGGCTCGTCGATCGCGGCCATGATCGTTGCGAACGCATCCTCCGCCATGGCGACCGGGGCGGCTTGCTCGATCGCGCTACCGCCAAGCTGCTCGATCGCGGCAATAAAGCGCCGGCAACGCGGGCATTGCGTGGCGTGAACGCCGATGACGAGCCGGTCAGCTTCGTCGAGCCGTCCGGCCGCGAAATCGGCCAGCAGATCTTCAGGGGGATGATGGTTGATGGTCATGTCAATCGTCCAAGAGATCTCTGAGCCGTGCCATGGCAAGCCTGATGCGAGACTTGACCGTCCCGAGTGGAAGACCAAGCCGATCGGCGATCTCACCGTGCGGCTGCTCCTCGATAAACGACATCCGGATCACCGTGGATTGCTCCTCGGGCAATTTCAGGAGTGCTGCCGCTACGCGCGAGACGTCGTCGCGACGGGTCATCATGGTTTCCGGCGAATCCACGACCTCGGGCGTCTCATCCCGTTCTGCGCTCACCGCAGTCTTGGCTCGGCGTGCCGCCTGCCTTGCGGAATCGATACGCAGATTGCGCGCGATCGTGAAGATCCACGCTGCCGCGCCCGCGGACGCCGGATCGAACTGGGCAGCCTTCCGCCACACCGTCAGCAACGTCGTCTGCGCAATCTCCTCCGCGGCGTCGGCGTTCATCCCGGCCTTGACCAGGAATCCCTTCACGCGGGGAGCAAAATGCTCGAACAAAAGCCTGAACGCGTCCCGATCGCCATGGGCCGCGACGCGTCCGATCAATTCAGCCCATTCCACTGTCGCCTTGGGCCTTTCGTTGGGCCGTTCGCCTGAAAACATTCGAGGCCGATCTCGCCGGGGAGCCGCCGCAGGGGTCCTGCGCCACAAGGACCTGCTTACAGCGCGGAGACTGGCGTTCATAAAGCCTCGGTTGACATGTCCCATCCTAAACGACGGAACCGACCTCCCGGATCACCTCTACGAACGCCTTGTTTTAGGTGCCTGGATCGGCCCCGACAAGCGGCGGTATCCCGGTGGTCAAGGTTCCCGTTGGCGGCAAAGCCTGGGTAATCAAGAACCGTTTCTTCATCGTGCGGACCTTTCCGTCCGGCGGATTCTTCCTGCTTATACCTGCGTTTAATACGCCCCATGGCTGGATGAGCCGCTGGGCCTTGGTGAGGCGAAGCGGCGTTCACGCGCCGCTAACCCTGATCGGAGGCGCACTGATCCGTCTGCAATTCCGCTCCGTATCTAATTTCCAGGAGAAGAACCTCGCATGTGGCAAGCCCTGACCTGTCTGCCCAGCCAGCACGACCTGCGTTACGTCGCGGTCGCGGTGCTGGTTTGTGTGCTCGGGTCGCTGCTGTCCATGCGGCTGCTCGCACGCGTCAGGCGCAATACCGGCGCGCGGCGCTTCAACCTGCTGTTCCTCTCGGGCCTGGTCGCCGGCGGCACGGTGTGGACCACGCATTTTGCCGCGATGCTCGGCTACAACGCACCGGTCGCGCGCGCCTTCGAACCCGGGCTGACCTTCGCCTCGCTGATGATCACGGTGATCTTCGCCTGGGTCGGCTTTTACATCACCACCCGCACAAAGCTCGGGCCCGCGATCGAGGGCGGCGGCGCGATCTTTGGTCTCGGCATCGCCGCGATGCATTACGCCGGCATGGCGGCGTTCGAAATTCCGGGCGCGCTCGGTTGGAATTATCCGCTCGTCGCGCTCTCCGTCGTGTTCGCGGCGGGTTTCGGCGCGGTCGCCGCCAACCGCATCGCGCGGCCGATTACGCGCTTCTGCAAATATGGCGGCGCGCTGTCGATGATCCTCGCGATCGTGTCGCTGCATTTCGCCGGCATGGCCGCCGTCACCGTGTATCCGGTGTTCGATATGGCGGTGCCGCCGCAGGCGCTGTCGGATACGTTCATGATCACCAGCGTCATTGTCGGGATCACCCTGATGATGGCGATGGCGGCCTCGGCTTACGCGATCGACCTGCACGCCGCCAACGAGGCGACCGAGAGCTTCAAGCATCTGGCGATGCACGATCCCTTGACCGGGTTGCCGAACCGCAACGGTCTCGTGCAGCGCCTGCATGATCTGCTCGCCGGGCGCGGCGACGACACTGCGCGCGTCGTCTTGCTCGCAATCGACCTCGATCGCTTCAAGGACATCAACGACGTCCACGGTCACATCGGCGGCGACCATCTGTTGCAGCAGGTGGCTCAACGTCTTGCCGGTCAGTTGCAGCCGGGCGAATTTTTGGCACGCACCGGTGGCGACGAATTCGTCGCCGTGAAGTGCGACGTCTTCGCCCGTGGCGAGGCGCTCAAATTCGCCGAGCGCCTGCGTGACATCGTCCTCGACCCGGTCGAGTGGCAGAACCAGACGCTCGCGGTCGGCTGCAGCATCGGCGTTGCCCTGTTTCCGGAGCACGGCCAGACCGGCGAACTCCTGACCCAGCGTGCTGATCTGGCGATGTATCGCGCCAAAAGCCTCGGTCGCGGCAAGATCTGCACCTACGAGCCGTCGATGGACGAGGCCAGCCGCGTCCGCGCCGAGCTCGCGATCGATCTCAAGCGTGCGCTCGCCGGTAATGAGCTCGAGCTGCATTATCAGGTTCAGAACGACACTAACACCGGCAGCATCGTCGGCTTCGAAGCCTTGATCCGCTGGAATCATCCGCAGAAGGGACGCATCCCGCCCGATGCCTTCATCCCGATTGCCGAAGAGACCGGGATGATCATCGAGATCGGCGACTGGGTGATGCGGACAGCTTGCACCACCGCTGCGCAATGGCGCCTGCCGTTCAAGGTCGCGGTGAACGTCGCGCCGATGCAGCTCAATCACGATCTGCCGCGGCGCGTGGCGGAAATCCTGAACGAGACGGGCCTGGCGCCGTCGCGGCTCGAGATCGAGCTGACCGAGAGCGGCATCATTGCTGACCGCCAGCATGCGCTCCAGGTCGTGCTGGCGCTGAAGGCGATTGGCGTCACCGTCGCTATGGACGATTTCGGCACCGGCTATTCCTCGTTGTCGACCCTGCAGGCGTTTCCCTTCGACAAGATCAAGGTCGATAAGAGCTTCATCCAGGCCGTCGAGACCAGCGCGCACGCGGCTGCGATCGTCAAGGCGACGCTGCTGCTCGGCCGCAGCCTCAACATTCCCGTTCTGGCCGAGGGCGTCGAGACCACGCGCCATCTCGACTTCCTGCGCGGAGAAGGTTGCGACAGCGTGCAGGGCTATCTGTTCGGCCGGCCGATGCCGGTCGAGATCGTGACCCGCATGATCGACGACGAAAAGGCGTCACGGCCGGTTGAGGTCGATGCGCGCACGGAGCGTAAGTCGGTGGAGGCCGCCTGAGACAGGCGGCTAAACCTCTCGTCCGTGCAGCTTCCAGAGCTGATAGACAATATTCCAGTCGGGAATTTGGTCGCAGGCGTAGCCGAAGACGCTGCCGGTCCCGAGTTTGCGAAAGTTCTTCATGGCCTTGAGGTGCGCGCCGGTCGCAACGAAGTCGCGCATGCAAGCAAGATCCGACCAGACCGTCAGCGTGTGATAAGTTCCGTCAACGATCCGCGCCTGGACCGCCACAATCCCCGGGGCACGGCGCGCCTGCGCCAGCGATCGGATTGTTCGCCACCAGAACCGCGGCAATTGCAGGATGCCTCGCGGACGGAAGCCGGTCATGGAGACATAGACCATGCTGCACCTTGATTGTGATGCAGCAGGAACGACGCGCAAAAAGTGTTGGATCACCGACGGGCGCGAGATAGGCTCCGGCGCCAGGTCGAGTGCACAGCATGCAATACAAATTCGCGACGACTGATGTCCTCGACATCGCCTATCTCGAATACGGCGCGCCTGATGGCTGGCCCTGCATCATGGGTCATGGCTTTCCCTATGACGTGAACGCCTATGCTGAGACCGCGCCGCTGATCGCGCAAGCCGGTGCGCGGGTGCTGGTGCCGTGGCTGCGTGGTTACGGGCCGACGCGGTTTCGTTCCGCGGCAACGCTGCGCTCGGGCGAGCAGGCCGCACTCGGCGCTGATCTGCTCGCCTTCATGGACGCGCTTCGCATCGAGCGTGCGGTGGTCGGCGGTTATGATTGGGGCGGTCGAGCGGCCTGCGTAGTGTCGGTGCTCTACCCTGAGCGCGTCGTCGGGCTGGTCTCTGGCAATTCCTACAACGTCCAGAACATCGCCCGTTCGATGGAGCCGGCCTCGCCGCCGGAGGAGGCGGCGCTGTGGTATCAATATCTCTTCCACAACGAGCGCGGTCGCCGCGCGCTGGAACGCAATCGTCGCGGCTTCGCCCGTCAGCTCTGGGCGATGTGGTCGCCGACATGGCAATTCGATGATGTCACCTTCGAGAAGAGCGCGGTGTCGTTCGACAATCCTGATTTCGTCGATGTCGTGATCCACTCCTATCGCCACCGCTATGCGCTGGTCGAAGGCGATCCCGCCTATGCCGCCATCGAGGCGAAACTCGCCGCGCAGCCGCCAGTCGGCGTCCCCGCGATCACGATCGACGGTGACAGCGATGGCGTCAATCCCGGCACCGCCCATCACGCGCGCAAGTTCGAGGGTTTCTTCGAGCGGCGCGTCTTCAAAGGCGCCGGCCACAATCTGCCGCAGGAGCGACCGGCCGAATGGGCCCAGGCCGTGCTCGACGTGCGCAAGGCGGCAAAGACGCGGCCTTGATTTGCATCAACGTTTTCGGCTGCTGGGGCTGCTCTGCTGGCTGTGGTCCCGGCGCTGTGCTATCCTGAGATGTGCTCTGGGGCGCCACATGCAGGAGGTGCGTCATGACAAGTGCTTCGGATACGTCTCAACATTCAGGCCTCGGTTCCGGCATCGCCGCGTTGCATGGCAAATGGGGCTGGATCGTCGCGCTTGGCGTCGTCTACCTCATCGCGGGCTTCGTCGCGCTCGGCAGCGTCGTGATGGCGACGGTGGCGAGCGTGCTCGTGGTTGGTGCGATGATGATCGTCGCCGGCGCTGCCGAAATCATCGGCGCCTTCCAGATGAAGAGCTGGGGCAAATTCCTGATCTGGGCGCTGCTCGGCGTGCTCTATGTCATTGCCGGCTTCCTGACTTTCGACAATCCTCTGTTCGCGGCAGTCCTGCTGACACTGTTTTTGGGTGCATCGCTGATCGCCTCCGGCGCCGTCAGGCTGTTCCTCGCCTTCAGCATGAAGCGCGAGAGTCCGTGGGTGTGGGTGGCGCTGTCGGGCGCCATCACGCTGCTGCTCGGTCTGTTGATCGTGGCGCGCTGGCCGGTGAACAGTGTCTACATCCTCGGCCTGTTCCTCGGCATCGACCTGGTCATGGCGGGGGCCGGCTGGATCAGCCTGGGCTTCAGTCTGAAGCAGCGCCACTAGGCCGGGCAGGAAGGGGATCGTGATGCGTTGGCTCTACATTGCCGTCATCGTGCTGTTCGCCGCCGCGACGGGGATCTTCGCCGCGCAGAATTTCGAGACGGTCACGATCACCTTCTTCAGGATGAATCTCAGCCTGCCGCTCGCGATCCAGACTCTGGTCGTCTATCTGCTGGGAGCAGCGACCGGCGGAAGTCTGTTCGCTCTGTTGCGGCGCTCCTATACGGGATCGAAGCGCGGCGCCGGGTAACCAGCAACTCGACGCAAGACCATCTGGCGGAACTCCGCTGAGCTGACGCGCTGGCAAAAGGCAGCACGTCGCGCGGTCGCCTCGCGTGGACGATCATCATTGGGGAGAAACCATGAAAGCCGCTTTGGCCCTGGCCGCAGCGTTGGCTGCCACCTGTTTGTCCGCACCCGTCTCCGCGCAAAAATCCTACGGTCCCGGCGTCAGCGACACCGAGATCAAGATCGGCAACACGATGCCCTATAGCGGCCCGGCGTCGCCGCTCGGCATCACCGGGCGGGTGCTGTCCGCCTATTTCGACGAGATCAACGAGAAGGGCGGCATCAACGGCCGCAAGCTGAACTTCCTGTCGCTCGATGACGCCTTCTCGCCGCCGAAGACGATGGAAGCCGCGCGGCGGCTGGTCGAGGGCGACGGCGTCGCCTTCATCTTCGCCACCATGGGCACGGCGCCGAGCTCGGCGATCGCAAAATATCTCAACAGCAACAAGGTGCCGCAGCTGTTCCTGATCAGCTCGGCCTCGAAGTGGAACGATCCGGCCAACATGCCGTGGTCGATGGCGCTGCCCTGGGCGCCGAACTACACCAGCGAGGCCGCGATCGACGTCGCCTATGCCCGCGCCAAGAACCCGAATGCACGTTTCGCCGTGCTCTACCAGAACGACGATGCCGGCAAGGAATATTTTCGCGGGGTGAAGGAAGCGCTCGGCGCTGACGCCGACAAGGCGATCGCGATGGCCTCGAGCTTCGAGGTGACCGACCCCACCGTGGACTCCCAGGTGCTGACGCTCGCCAACACCAAGGCCGACGTCTTCATGATCTACTCCGTGACGCCGCGCGCCTGCGCGCAGGCGATCCGCAAAGCCCATGAAGTCGGCTGGGAGCCGACCCGCTTCCTTGCTTCCGGCTGCGCCAATAAGGCAACCGTGATGGCGCCGGCCGGCCTCGATGCCGGCAAGGGCGTGCTGTCGCTCGGCTCGCTCAAGCCGTTCACGGCCGAGCCGAAGGACGATCCGGCGATGTCGGCCTATATCGACTTCATGAAGCGTCGCCTGCCCAATGCCGACATCAACAACGTCGCGGCACTTTACGGCTACACGGTCGCTGAGGCGCTGGTCGTGGTGCTGAAGCAATGCAAGGACAGTCTGACGCGCGAGAACATCATGGCGCAGGCGTCCAACCTGAAGAGCGTACCGCTGTCGCTGCTGCTGCCCGGCATCACGCTGAACACCACGCCGCAGGATTTCCGTCCGATCAAAGACGGTTATATGCTGCAGTTCGACGGCAACGACTGGGTTGTTGCGAGCGAGATGCTGAAGGGGACGTAAAGGGCGAGCCTCCAGAGCGTCATGGCCGGGCTTGACCCGGCCATCCACGTCTTGCTTCCGGTGACAAGAACGTGGAAGCCCGGGCATGACGAACTCCAATATTGCGAACAGGAGACCAAATGGACTTTCAACACTCCGCCCGTTCGCTGGAGCTGCAGGAGCGCGTTCGCCAGTTCATGCGGATGCAGGTCGAGCCGGTCGAAGAACTCTACTACGAGCAGGTGAAGCCGGAAGCCACGCGCTACAAGACGCCGCCTGTGCTTCAGGATTTGAAACGGCTGGCGCGGGAGCAGGGGCTGTGGAACTTGTTTCTGTCAGGCGAGCATGGCCCCGGCCTGACCAATCTCGAATACGCGCCCGTTAAGGAGATCATGGGCCGCATCCTCTGGGCGCCGGAGGTTTTCAATTGTTCGGCGCCCGATGTCGGCAACATGGAAGTGCTCGCGAACTACGGCACCAAGGCGCAGCAGGAGCGCTGGCTGAAGCCGCTGCTGGAGGGACGCATCCGCTCCGGCTTCTCGATGACCGAGCCGCAGGTCGCCTCCAGCGATGCCACCAACATCCAGTGCTCGATCGCGCGTGATGGCGATGATTACGTCATCAACGGTCGCAAATGGTTCACCTCAGGCGCGATGAACGAGGATTGCGAGATCCTGATCGTGATGGGCAAGACCGCCCCTGATGATCCCGACCGCCATCGCCAGCAATCCATGATCCTGGTGCCGCGGAATACGCCGGGCGTTCGGATTGTCCGCGACATGCTCACTTACGGCTATGACGACGCACCGGTCGGCCATCCCGAGATCGTCTACGAGAACGTCCGCGTGCCCGCCGAGAACATGCTGCTTGGCGAAGGCCGCGGCTTCGAGATCGCGCAAGGGCGCCTCGGTCCCGGCCGCATCCATCATTGCATGCGGCTGATCGGCTGCGCCCAGCGCGCGCTGGAATTGATGTGCCAGCGCTCGATGTCGCGCGTGGCCTTCGGCAAGCCGCTCGCCGAACAGGGCTCGGTGCGCGAGGACATCGCGCACTCCTTCTGCGAGATCGCGCAGGCGCGGCTGCTCACGCTGCAGGCCGCCGACAAGATGGACCGCGAGGGCAACAAGGCCGCGCGCGATCTCATCGCCGCCGCCAAGATCGTCGTGCCCAGCATGGCCGCCCGGGTCATCGACCGCGCCATCCAGATCCACGGCGCCGCCGGCGTCTCGCAGGATACCTTCCTTGCGCGTGCCTATGTCTACGCCCGCTTCATCCGCATTGGCGACGGCCCGGACCAGGTGCACCTCGCCGCCGTCGGCAAGGAGCTGATCAAGCGCGGCGGCGCGATGGGCTAGGCGCAGCCGGCGCGTCAGGCCGGCCGCACCAATCTCAGGCTCGGGCTTTCCGCCGCGAGCGTGACGCGGTTCCGTCCGTCCTGCTTGGAGACGTACAGCGCGGTGTCGGCTGCTGCGAGGACTGCCGGAGGGCTGCTGGCGGGGTCGCATCGCGATGCCGCAAGGCCGATGCTGATGGTGACGCGACCATGGCTGTTGCCCTGGTGGGCGATGGCCATATCGCTGACGGCAACGCGCAATGCCTCGGCGACGGTCTCGGCATTCTGTGCGCCCGTTTCCGGAAGCAGCACCGCGAACTCCTCGCCGCCATAGCGTGCCACGAGGTCGCCAGGCCGCTTCAGGGTGGCCTTGAGCGCGCTCGCGACGCGCTGGATGCATTCGTCGCCGGCCGTATGACCGTAGCTGTCGTTGAACGCCTTGAACTTGTCGATGTCGATGAACAGCAGCGACAGCTGCGATTGCGACCGGTAGCAGCGCTTGAACTCGCGCTCGAGCGTCTCGTCGAACTTTCGCCGGTTGGCGATCCCGGTCAACGTATCCGTTTCGGAAAGATCCTTGAGGCGGGCGTTCGCAGCGACGAGTTGCTCTTCCGCCGCCTTGCGCTTGGTGATGTCGCGGACGACGACGAGGACTTCCGCCGGAGAGCTGTCCGTCTCCGGGACGAAGCTGAATTGCGATTCGACCCAGATATAGTCCCCGGACTTCGATCGCATGAGGTATTCGCAGATGGCGGTCCGTTCTTCGGACCCCAGCCGATTGACCGCGCCTCTGACAAATTCCCGATGAGCGGGATGGACGATCTCGTAACCCTCGTGTTGCAGGGCTTCGGCCGGCGTCCAGCCGAGCATCTTCTCGATCGACGGAGACATGTAGAGACGCCGTCCGTTGAGGTCGAGCCGGGTGACGACATCCTCGACGTTCTCGGCCAGGAGCCGATATCCGCGCTCGCGCTCGCGCAACATTCTGGCCATGGTCGAACGCTCGCGGAATTGACGCATCACCAGGGCGGCGAGCCCGACGAAGATCGTGGAGATGACCGCGCCCAGGAGAAAGTCGAAATTCCGGCTGCCCCGCCATTCGGCGAGGATGCTGTCTTCAGGGACGGCAACGCTGATAACCACCGGAAACTCGGCGACGGTCTCAAAGGTGAACTGCTTCTTTCGACCGTCAAACGGCGAGACGATCGAATAAAGGCCTGTCGAAGTTTCCTGGAGCCGGCTAACGAACAGGGGGCTGCCGGCCATGTCCTTGCCGACTTGTTCATCGCTGCGATGGACGAGGACCTTGCCGTTGGTCTTCATCAAGGTGACCGTGCGTTCCTGGTCGGCTTCGAAGCCCTGGTAGAACGACCGGAAGTAGGCCAGGTCGATCGCTGCGAGCACCACGCCGCCGAACGAGCCGTCGGCGTTTGGCAGTCGCCGCGTCATCAGCAGGGTCGGCCGACCGGTGACGCGCGAGATAACGGGTTCACTGATGCGGGGACCGACTTGCTCGGGATGAGCCTGATGAAACCTGAAGTACTCGCGATCCGCGTTGTTCACCAGCGGTACGGTATCAAACGACGAATAGATCCAGTCGCCATTCGGCGAAAGCACGCCAAGCTCGCGCACCTGCGGCATGTTCTTGGCGTATTGCGCCAGCAAATCATTGATCTCGGCCGAACTTCGCGCGGACTTGTCAGAGTGCTCGATGTACTGGCTGGCGCCGAACAATGCGAGTGCGACCGCGCCGAAGCTCTTCGACGCGTGCTGAGCGAGCGAATGCGTCAGCGCTTGCGTTTGCTGGCCAGCATGGGCAAGCGCGGCCGCCTTCTCCTCTGTGGATTTCCAAACCACGAGCGCCCAGAAGCTGCTGAGCGTAAAGCCGAGCAGCACAGCTACGATGGTTAAGGGAGACTTGATGAGCCAACGCACGGGAATTATTCCTTCTGTAGGAACATCCTGGGCCACCGTGATTGAAACTCAGGTTTCTATCGGGGCCACAACGGTCCCTTTCTCCGTCGATCGTTAATTTGGCCGGAATTTCCGGCGGATTCCGCAACTTCCCGGAAGTGTCGCCGCTGCGCTGCTCGGCATCGGACACTGAGATGAGGCTGTCTCTTGCCTTGGAGCACGTAAGACTCCGGTGCCTTGGAGCACGTAAGACTCCGGTCGTAGAAGCCGTATCCCCGGAGTCATGTTGCGGACTCATTCCCCGTCTTAATCGGCGACAACAAAACACAGTGCGGGAATCACTCTGGTTCCCGTGACGGTTCCTTGAGCCAAGGGGTTGGCTCGAATCCGCAAAAGATTGGCGCAAGTTCGAAAACGCTTTCGCGTCTGCTTGGCCATGGTCTGCGGCATCGGGAACCGAACGAAAAATCAAAGGAGAAGTAATGGTGTTCCGCTCGAGCGCCGCAATCTGCGGCGCCCTGGTTGTGCTTGCCGTTTCTGTGACCGTTGCACGTTGTGAGACAAGTGGGGTTCAATCAAGCGCCGTCGTTGAGGCTGCCTGCGAGACAGCGATCGTTGGCGCCGCATCGACGTACAATCCGCTCAAGCCCGGCAAGGAGGAGGGTGGTCCGAGCACAGCTTCCGGCGAGCGCTATGATCCCGAGGTCTGGACTGCCGCCATCAAGACGAGTCTCCGCGAGAAGTTCGGCGGCGTTCAATTCGGGGCGAGGCCGAAATATGCACTGGTCGAAGCCGTCGGCAAGAAGGTCATCGTCAAGATCAATGACGTCGGGCCGCTCAAGCCCGGCCGCATCATCGACCTCAACGAGCGGACGATGCGCCATTTCGATCCGGGCATGGAGCTCGGCGTCATTCCGGAGGTCACCGTCAAGCCGCTCTCCGGCGACGATTGGACGCCGGGGCCGGTAGGTTAGGCGGTCAACGCCTCAGCGGCGCGCGGTTGCAACAGCGCGTCACGGATCAGCCGTTGTGCCGGTGCCTCGAAATAACGGTAACTCAAATACGAGGCTAGCAGCGTCGTGCCGACGTAGAGTCCGAAGAAGGCGTTGTCGTAAATGGGAGCCGGCGCTCGGATCAACGCAAAGCCCAGCATCATCGCCAACTGAATTGGAAATTGCAGCAGATAGCTTGAATAGGTCATGTTGCCGGCCGCCTCGACAATTTGCTGCAGGCGGGCCGGCAAAACCATTTCGCGAGAAAGACTGTACAACAGCATGGGCGTGCAGATCAGCATCACCAGAAGGCCGATCGATTCCAGACGGCCATTCGTGAGCCAATATCCGCACAACAGGAAAACGCCGAGAGCGAGCCAGCTTGCGCCTTCGACCGTCAGAGGGCGAGACGTGACGTGTTGTCGCGCTATCGCCGCCAGTCCGCCCGCATAGAAGAAGGCGAAACAGTCCGCGATCTGTCCGGGAATCGTCAGGCTGAAGGCGATGACCACCAGGTTCAGCAGCCACGACCGGGTCGCCAGCAACATCACGAAGAAAAAGAAATAGACCAGCACTTCGACGGAGATCGACCAGATCGGTCCATTGAAGCTGAGGGCTTCCTGGGTCGTGGCGTTGCTCGCCATCAACAATTGAAGAAGAAAATGGAGAGCGTCATTGTTCTCGTAAACAAAGAATGAGCCGGTGAGCTTGAAGTACAAGGGCTGAAGTGCGGCGACGAACAGAAGTGTCACGAGGTGCAACGGGTAAAGCCGCGAGAAACGCAGGACGAAGAATCTCCATCCGTCGAGCAGGCGCCCCCCGACCGCGTCGCGGTACTTCCAGAAGAAAATGAAGCCGCTGATGCACCAGAATATCCGGACGGCATACGGGCCGCTCTGGTAGAGCGGGCCGAAAAGCCAATAGATCGGCAGCTGGTCCTGAACAAGACCCACTTCCCTGCCGCCCACGAAGGCGAATTGCCGATAGTGGAACAACAAAATCGCAAAGGCCGTCAGGAAGCGCAGCAGCTCCAATCCTAAAAGCTTGTTCGAGCGGACAGCTGGTTTCATTGCGAGCCGCATGAGACCGATGCTCCCTTCACAACGGCCTCATTCCAGAGCTGATACCCGGCGGCGTTCAGGTGCACGCCGTCAAGCGTGTGCGGCGTCGGCAGCGGCGGCAAAGCGGCAAAGGTCGCGCCGGATCGGGCGGCGATCGCCGGCAGCGCGGAATTATAGCTGTCGATGAGCGGCGTGGCCTTCGTTCGCGTCTCGTCGGACAGACGAGATGAAACATCGAGCGACGGGATCGCCAGCGTGATCACATGGGGCGTCGCCTTTGAAAGCGCCGCTACGAGTGAGCCGTAGTTCGCTTCGAACTGAGCTAAGTCCCGCGCGGCCCCCAACGCGTCGTTGATCCCCAGCGCGATCACGATAGCGGCGGCAGGTTTGCCGTCGAGAACATCCATCAACCAGCTGCCCAGATCGCTGGTCGTCGAGGCACCCTCCAGGCCGGCGTTGACGATGGCGTGGCCACAGAGCTCGCGCGGCAGGGTCGACGCTTCGACAATGCTGTCACCGAGAACGATGATGGGATGATCGACCCGGCTCAGCGTGTAATAAAGGATGTTTTGCCGGCTTCGACGGTGCGACTCTGCAAAGGCCTGCTTTTTGACAAAGGAGATCCCGACCGAGACAGCGCCGATCGCAAGGACTGCAAGGCCGAGCAGCATTCGGTTCATGGACGCACGCGAACATTCCAGTGGTTCAAACCGCGAATGATAGACCGGTGAGAGTTAAGACAATCCGCCGACGATCAGCAAAATGATCGTGATCGACCCGCAGCGGACACGCTTGCACTGTCATTCCTCGTCAATGTCCCATGACCGGCTTCGTATAGACGCTCTCGTAGAGGCCGGTATGCTCCTCCTTCCAACCGCGCTTGCCGACGAGGAACTGCCTCAGCTGTTCGTGCCCCTTCAGCCACAACACGGCGTCGATGTGGTATTTCTCGAGGACGTCATCCCAGGTGCGTTCATCGACCTCCCAGTGAACGAGCTTGAAGTAGTCCTGCAAGAGTTCGTCGGGATAGGCGGTGGCCGCCCGCCCGTCCACGAACAGGGGGACTGATCCATGGGTCAGAAGGATCAGATATCCTCCCACGTTCCAGTGGTTGAGCACACGCGCATGCGCGAGATGTGTTTGCAGATATTCGGCGTCTTGCTCCGACAGCATGTCAGGCAACGCCACGGCCGGCTCGTTCTGGATGACAACGAGCGGTAGCACACAGGCAGCGACGAGTGAGGCCGTCAGGAGGGCCTGTTGGATTTTCAGCTGAGGTAACCGCTTGGGAAGAAGTTGATCGAGGTGCACAGCGACCGGGACTGCCGAAAATAGGAAGAAGAACGACATGTAGCGAAATTGATGAAACCCGAGGGCCAGAAACATCCAGGACAGAATGCGTGTTTCCAGCCGAATGCTGGATGACGCGCGATGGCGGAATTCCAGTGCAGCAAATGCGAGAATGTAGATCATTCCGGGAATGCTGCCCGGAAGTTCGATGTTGTGGGAATACGGTAGCCATTCGCCGATATTGGCTTGGACGAAGTGGCCCAGGGTTTCCGCAACACCTTCGTAGATCCGCCAGCCCAGCGGATTCACAAACGTTGCGGCAAAACAGGCGCTGCCCACAAGCGCGATGGTCTTGAACCTGTTCCAATCGCGCCGGACCAAGGCTCCGCCGCCAAAGACCGCGAGGATCATGAAGCCGAGCACAAATCCGCCGTGGAGATTGACCCAGAGCATCATCAGCAAAGGCAGCCACAACAGTTTCGCTGACCGCAGACATTCGCGGTAGAAGATGACGCTGAACAGCATTGTCGCGACGTTCGGAGATGCCGCCAGGTAGATGTTCGGGGCAGCCTCGTAGGCAGGATACAGCAGGCATCCCAAAAACACGGCGATGCAGGTTGCGAGTGCAGAAGCGCCGCTGATGAGGCATGCCGACGTGAGGTACCCGACGATCAGCGCTCCGCACGCAACAACGAGCGCGATGAGGCCGCCATATCCGGAAAATTCAAAGATGAAGCTGGCGATGACATCCCACAGCCAGGAGAGGTTGAACCATTGTTTGGTTCCGAGCGTGAATGCCCAGGGGTCCTGGAACGGAACGCGCGCTTCGCTTCTGATCAAGTCACCAGCGGCAAGGTGCCAACCCAGATCATAGTGGCCCAGGAGAAGTGAAGCGTTGGAAACATAGAAGACGCTGAGGAGCGAGATCAGGAATGCATATGTTCCGAGGACTCGCGATGACAGCAGGCTTTTTACGGTCGATCCCGCAAACGTCTCACGCAGCCACAAATTCCCAACACTCATTCCGCACTTCCGCTTCCAACTACCGCGTACTTCTAACCGCCTGCGGGTCGTTACGCGCTGAGCCTGGATTACGAGGGCGCAGTCTAAAGTAGAGTAAAAAACGGTTGCGCAACTGAATCCATGCGCGCAAAAAGAAGTATTGATTAATGAATGCTTTACGAAGGGCTTGTGCCGCCGCGCGGCCGTTACGGCACTGACGCAGGCGGCGAATGCCTGGTGGTTCGTGTCCCTGCGCGACGCGGGCGGAAGCGAACATCAAGCTGACGACAATCTCCGACGAAACCGTCGGCGGTCCTGACAGACGATGATCGATAGGCGCAAAGTTTTCCGTATGCTCCGGATGCGATGCGGCTAGGCATTCTCCGTGGTCTGAAGGGTGCGGAGAAGTCGACGGGAGTTTTGACCGGCAACGGAAGTCAGCCGAGATGATCTCCTCTGGCGTTGACAGTGTATTCGCTTACGCATGTAATTGACGGACAGTCTCTATGCAGACCGATTTGTCGACGGAGAATTGCTCATGATGAATTTTAGCCGACGTGACGCTTTGAAGTTTTCCGCGGGCCTCACGCTCACAGCTACGGCAGGCAGCTTTTCGTGCTGGGAGGTGGCCAAGGCTGGCCCGATCGAGATTCCGACGATCGACAAGCTCAGCGTCCGGGTGGTCGTCGACAGCGCAAGCGATGTCTTTTTCAAACCGCAGGACGTCAGCGGAGTCAGGACACAGCCTGGCCGTCCGGCCGATCCGAAGCGGCCATTGCATAGCGAATGGGGGCTGTCGCTTTACCTGGAGCCGCAGCGTGGCAATGAGAAGAAGACCTTTCTTCTCGATTTCGGTTGGACGCCCGAAACGATCAACGGCAACATGGAGCTCTTGAAGCTCGATCCGTCCAAGATCGACGCGCTGATCATGAGCCACGGCCACTTTGACCATTGGGGCGGTCTGCTCGGCTTTCTTGAACGGCACCGCAAGGATTTGCCGGCCGACCTCACGATGTATGCCGGAGGCGAGGATAATTTCTGCCCGCGCTACGTCAGGACGGGTGCCGCAGGCGACCTTGCCGACTTCGGCACGCTCGACCGCCGGGACATCGCCAAGCAAAACGTGAAGGTCGTGCTGTGCGAAGCTCCGGTCGTGATCGGCGGTCAGGCTTTCACCACCGGCAAGATCACCCGTAGCAGCATCGAGAAGGTGCTTCCAAACAGCATGGTGGGATTTCAGCTCAAGGACGGTGCCGGCTGCAATGCCAGCCACTACTTGCCGGCAGAGATGGAAGGCAAAATCGTGCCCGACGAACATATCCATGAGCACGCGACCTGCTTCAATTTGAAAGACAAGGGCCTGATCGTCATCTCCTCCTGCGGTCATGTCGGCATCGTCAATTCGGTGCGCCAGGCGATGGCAGTATCCGGCATCGACAAGGTTCATGCCATCATGGGAGGTTTCCATCTCGGGCCTGCACCGGCTGATTATCTCACGCAGATTGTCGCTGAGGTTGCCAAGCTCAATCCTGACGTGGTGATCCCGATGCACTGCAGCGGGTTGAACTTCACACAGGAAGCGCAGCGCCAGATGCCGGGCAAAGTGCTGACCACAACGACGGGCACTGTGATCACATTCGGTGCTTGATTAGCGAGATCGGCGTTGAACAAACTTGTGGCGTGCGCGCTGATTGCGGCGGCGTTAATGGCCGGCGTCGTGACGGCGGTCGCCGGGCCGCAATCCTCGGCCGCCGAGATGATGGACGACCTCATGTACGGCCGTGGGCCGATCGGAGGGCCGTTCACGCTGACCGACCAGCACGGGAAGATCCGCAGCGACGCCGAGTTTCGCGGCAAGCTGATGATCGTCTATTTCGGTTACACGTTCTGCCCCGATGTCTGCCCGACCGACCTGATGGCAATCACGCAGGCGCTGGATGCGCTCAAATCCAAAGCCGAAAGCATTCAACCGATCTTCATCACGATTGATCCTGAGCGTGACACCGCAGTGCTTGCCGATTACCTCAAAGCGTTTCACCCGAGCTTCATCGGGCTGACCGGGTCTCCCGAGGCGATCATGCAAATCGCCACGTCCTACAAGAATTACTACCGAAAGGTGGGAGACGAGCGAAGCGGCGATTATTCGATCGATCACTCGGGCGTCATCTACCTGATGGGACGGAACGGGGAATATCTCGGCTTCATGCCGCCGCAGACGGGACCGGACCGCCTGGTCGAAATCCTTCGCAAATATCTTGATTGATACGGTCTGAGCTACTCGCGTCTCTAGCCTGGTTTAATGAGGGCAGGGCGCTCCATCGGCCGGAGGCTGCCCAAGGCGATTTGACATGTCGTCTCTTGCCCCGTCTCTCGCCCCATCAGCGAAGCTCCGCCCAGCGCCCTCCCAATTCAGCAAAACAAAAGCCCCGGACGATGCCGGGGCTTCGTGTTAGCTGATTTGCAATCGGTCAGTACTTGGCGACCACCGCTTGGGGTCCGAAGCGATAGTTGAGTCCGATCTTGACCTGGCTGATGCTGTCCGACTTGACCGACAGGATCGTCGTGCCGTCGGAAGCAAGGGCGCGGTCGCGTCCGAACGACAGCCAGTCATATTCGGCCTTCGCCGACCAGTTCTTGCCCAGATCGAATTCGGTGCCGTAGCCGAGCGTCCAGCCGAGACGATTGTTGGAGACGCCGAAGCCGGTGCCGCTTGCAAAGAGGGCGCCCGCCGCGTTCGCGCACACGGTTGGGGGAGCGAGTGCTCCACCTTGCGGATTATAGCAGGTCGCGTTCGTCCGGCCGTTCTCGAAAGCCGCGCCGCCCTTCACGTAGAGGAGAGTGCGTCCCCAAGCATAGCCCGCACGAGCCGTTGCGGTGGCGACCCAGTCCGTCTTGTCTTCCGCGACGAACAAGGCCGAGGTGAGGCCCGGGAGGGCAAGGCTAGCACCGACCGACCGCGCGCCGTGGATGTTGGCGGCGCCGATGTCGCCCTCCGCACCAAGGACGAAGCCGTTGCTGAACTGGTAGTTGTATCCCACCTGTCCGCCGCCGAGAGCGCCGGTCGTCCACGGCCGGGTGCTATTGGTTGCGGGATCGCCAAACCTCACATCGGTCCGGCCGGCAGAGCCACCGAAGAAGCCGCCGACATAGAAGCCGGTCCAGTTGGAGGCAGTGATCGCAACGGGGAGCGCCTTGACCATCCTGACAGCTTTGGTCGGCATGATCGCGGCGGCGATGGTTTCCGGCGAGAACTGGTAGCGGATGCCGGCATTGCCGGTCCAGCCGTCAATGTTGGAGCCGTTTCGATAGTCGACGCGGACGAAGCCGAGCCAACCGGAGTTGACGATTTGGCCGGCGACGCCGAGCGAGTACTGGCCGTAGGTGCCAACGCGCGACGTTGTCGTTGCCTGGTTGTATGTGAACGGCGCACCGGCGACCGGGAACACGCCGTTCAGCGACGTGTAGTTCGAGGTGACGTTGCCGGCGAACTCATGGAAAACGCTCACGGACGCGAACGGCTGCCAGATGACGTTGGGTGTGGCGATCGTCTTGCCGCCGCGCAAGCTGACGCGACCCATTTCGCTCTCGACGTCATTGGTCCGGATGATGCCGGTGATGCCGGTGAAGTTCGGACCAGAGACGCCTGGCGCCGTAAAGTTGTCGACGGACGTCTTGGAGTAAATGAAGCCGGCTGACGGCTCGATGAACCAGCTGTCGCCCAGGTCGACATTGTAGCCGGTCGACGCCGCGATCGAGTAACCGTGCGCACCGATCGGCTGGTTCGCAAAAGCGAAGCCCGGATTGTTCAAGCTGACATTATAGAACTCTTGGCGAACCATCAGGTCTGCAAAGAAACGGCCTTTCGTGGCAACGATATAGGTGCCGAAGAAGGGCACCTCAAAATTGTTGCTGAAACCCGCATTGTCGGAAGTCTTGGCGCCGAGGTAACCCGCCGTCGTGCCGAGATGCACGTTCCAGCCGCTCCAGTTCAGCCGAGCGATATCGGCGCCGACCTGAACGCCCGCGAAATTCTCTTTCTGCGCGTTGTTGCAGTTGGTCGTGGCGGTGTTGAAAACCGCACCAGCCTGCGTCGAGACACCCTGCGATTGAGAAGACGAACTAATGTTGACTTGACCGCCGACGGCGCGAGCCCATACGCCCCCGCCGGGCTGATCCGGCGCCGGGTTCGCCGGGGCCGACACGAACGCGCTGCCTTGCTGCGTCAGGAATGCGGTGTTGACGTTACCGATCGCCGCTGAAATGGAAGCGCTGGCAGAACTCGTGGGCACAGCCAGCGTGCCTATGTTGTTGATCGTCGCACCGGTTTGCGTCGTCGCGCCGCAGTTTTGCGCCAAAGCCGACGATGTCCCCAACAGCAGGGTGGCAATCGCCGCAACCCCCGCGCCACCAGCCCACTTCGCAAACGCGCCCATAGCCAGTTCCCCAAAAAATCGGAATCAAAAAATATTGAGCCAAGCGTAATTGACGCTTTTGGCGCGCGAAACCGCGAGCTTTCGTTTTTGGTCAGCAGCGCCTGTGAATTCCGCGCGGTGTATCTGGCTAGCAACATTTCGAAACAGGAAGACGGTTTTGAATTACCGGTTGCGTGACCTGAATCACGTTGTCACGAGTTCCATGCGTTACGCTGTCGACACTTGTGCGGCGGGCTGACGCGGTCGCGCGAGTCACGATCTTTGTGACTTGTGTCACGCACGGAATCGGGAAAATACCTTGGTGTGAAGGCGTTTCGACACATTGCGAGACAATGGCCTCGCAGATAAAATCCCATATCGATTATTGATTTCGGGCTGGCCGACTTCCTGCAACCTTCGCCTCGCGGCTCGGTGTTGTGCTGTTTGCTCGCCAAAACGGAATGTTTGATGATCCGGCGGTTTACCGCAGCGGTAGCGACGATCGTCGGGACCTTCTTTTTAGTGGTCCTGGCGCCCGATTGCGCGTTTGCCGAGCGCCGCGTCGCGCTGGTCGTCGGCAACTCGAGCTACCAGTCGGTTCCGCAATTGCCCAACCCCGCGCGCGATGCGAGTTCTATCGCGAAGATGTTCCGCGAAGCCGGCTTCGACAGTGTCGATACACTCATCAACGTTGGCAATCTCGAGTTCAAGCGTGCGATCCGCAAGTTTGAGACGACGGCCGACCAGGCTGATATCGCGGTGGTCTACTACGCCGGACATGGATTGGAGATCGGGGGCACCAATTACCTGATCCCGGTAGATGCGAAGCTGGCCTCTGATCGTGACGCGGACGACGAAGCGATCCCGCTCGAAAGGATGGTCTCCTCGGCCGACGGCGCCAAGAAGCTGCGCCTCGTCATTCTCGACGCTTGCCGTGACAATCCCTTCGTCGGCTCGATGCGGCGGGAACGGCGCAGTGTTGTGACCCGTGCGGTCAGCAGCGGCCTGGGCAAGGTCGAGCCGACCATGACGGATACCTTGATCGCATACGCGGCGAAGGCCGGCTCCACGGCAGATGACGGCGACGGCGAGCACAGTCCGTTTACGGTTTCGATTCTCAAGAATCTGCCTGTGCCTGGACTTGATGTGCGTCTCGCCTTCGGCCGGGTTCGGGATGAGGTCCTCAAGTCGACCGCCAACCGGCAGGAGCCTTATGTATATGGTGCCCTCGGCGGTGGCACGATCTCGCTGGTGCCTGCTCCGGTCGTGCCGCAAGAGGCGCCTGTCAGTGACATAAAGGCCGACTACGAGCTGGTGCAAAAGATCGGCACCAAGCGTGCGTGGGAAGTTTTCTTGGCGACCCATCCAACGGGTTTCTACGCGGACTTGGCGCGTGCGCAGATGGAGGCGCTCGGCACCCAGCCACAGACCAATATTCAGGTCGCGGCTTATCCGCAGACGCCGCCGCCGACTCGCGATACGCCACCGACGAAAGAACAGATCGAGTGGGACAAGATCAAGGATAGCGTCGACATCCCTGTGCTCCAGCGCTTCATCAAGCGCTTTCCCGACGCGCCGCTTGCGATCACCGCGCAACAGCGCATCGACGTTTTGAAGCAGGCGATCCAGGAGCGCGAGGACAAGGCGCGTGCCGATCGCGAGGCCGCCCGACAGGCTGCCGAGGAGGCCAAGCGGAAAGCAGAGGCCGAGCAGGCCGAACTGGCCGCCCAGAAGAAGCGGGAAGACGACGAGCGCCGGGCGCGCGAGGCCGAGGCAGCCGAGAAGGTGAAGGCAGCCGCGGCCGCGGCGGCAGCCGAGAAGAAGCGCATCGAGGATGAGCGACGTGCAGCTGCGGCTGAGGCCGACCGGCTTGCCAAAGTCGCCGACGCCGAGCGCAAGGCGCAAGAAGCCAAGCAGAAGGCCGAGCAGACCGAGCGCGACCGCGCCACTGCGGCCGCGGCGGCAGCAAAAGCGGCAGCGGATAAACAGGCAAAGGAAGCCGAAGAGGCCCGCAGGGTGGCTGACCTCGCGGCGGCGAAGGAAGCCGCCTGCAAAGACCAACAGACCCAGCTGGATGCGATCATCGCCAAAGGGAGCGATGGAACCGGCATCGACGATCTCAAGGGATTCTTGAAGACGGTCTCCTGCGACCGGCTCGGACCGGTGGTCGTTGCCGCGATCGATCGCTTCAATGCCGAGGCTGCGAAGCGGGCGGCCACGCTGCCCAATTCGCCGCAGCTCGTCACGTCCGCTCAGACTGAGCTGGTCCGGCTCGGCTGCCTGACCGGCAAGCCGGATGGCAAGCTGAGCGACTCGACCAAGGCTGCCCTTGGTCGTTACTTCACGATCGGAGGCCAGCCGGTTGAGGCCGACAAGATCAGTGTGACGCAAGACTTGGTCGGCGAGCTCGCCAAGCACGCGACACGGGTCTGTCCGATTCAGTGCAAGAGCGACGAGACCCTGAAGGGCGATGTCTGTGTCGCCAATGAGAATCCGGCGTCGGCTGCGACCGCCTCTCGCAAGAGCGGCGACGATGACAAGTCGCGGCAGAAACAGACCAACCGCGATGCCGATCGCGAGCCCGCTCGTCGTGCCAAGCCCGACAACGATGCGCCTCGCGCCCGCCAGCAGGCGGTTGCACGTCCCAGCATCGTGAGTGGCGGCGGCGGTGGCGGTGGTCACAGCACCATCATCGGCGTCGGGTTCTGAAGCGATTGAGAGCCGGTGGGGTATTGCCCGCGCCGGCGCCAAGAGGAGGAGCGGAGATGAATCGGATTTGTTCGTTGATGCTTGCTGCGGTCGTAGCGACGTCGTTCATTCTATCTGCGGCCCTGCCGGCCCTCGCGGATCAGGGGACAATGAGGCCCTCCAAGAAGCAATACGCGTTGCATGCCGATCGATGGGCAATTGCGCGTATCCACCAGGTCACACGCGTTGCGGCAGTCCCCCCGGATGTCGCGTGTGGAGGATTTTGGTGCCGCCGTGATTTCGTATTGATGCTCGGCATCGGCTTCTGATCCTCAACCGCGGCTTTTTCTCTGCTGTTGGCTCGGAGCCGTCTGGGAGGAGAGGGCAGAGCGTGTCTGTTCAGCCCCCGAAGGCAGACGCCTACTGCTATCGCGATGGCGTCGTCGGATCTCGATCCGAAATATCGAACCGGGCTCTCGATCTCAGTGTTCCCGAAGGCTGCAGTAGCACCGATCGCGCTCTGAATTCCACGAGCGTTGCGCTATCTCAATGCGCGTGCTTCAAAACGTCGTAGGTTAGTCAGGTAGCCGAGCGGCGCCACCATGACGTTGCTGAGGTTATGGCCCCGGACTCCTAGGCACTCCGGGGCCATTCTCTGACACAAGCTCCATGTCGATGAAAACGCTGGCTGATGCCGAGCTTCTGCTGAAAGAATCGGAGCACAGCGCGAATGAGCTGCGGTCTCGCGACTTTCGCGAGGTCGTGCAAGCACACATCAACGGCCTGCGCGAAATTATCAAGGCGCTCCATCGGCTCTACAATTAAGTGGGCTCGATGGCGGAACGAGTCTGCATTGGCGTCGAAAGCCTTCAATTTCGCGGTTGCAAATTTTCGATAAGGAAATTGTGAGTTCTTGCAGAGTCGATCGGTATTCTGATGCGCGTCAACATCGCGAGTTTCCATGCCAAATGTCGTCGTGCTGCCCAACGTAACCCGCCAGCTTGGTCGCTTCTTCGGAGAGGTTGCAGACCAACACATTCCTGAGCTCCTGAGCCAGCTGGACAACTACATGAGAAAGACCACCGTGGTCATAGATCAGTGCGAGGAGGGAGAAGCGAAGAACGCTCTCATCGCTCAGCACTCTGCTATCCTCCGCAGTCTCGAACTAGCGCGGATGAAGGCAAGCCAGCTTTGACGGATCTATCGCGTTGCAAGCGGCCTCAAATGGGCTCACTCCAGATTGATCGTGTCCACTCTTCGGCAAGGCAGGCACCTGTAGGCCAGCACTGCTGGTAGCTTTGCAATCTCTGGCAGTGTCGCGAGGTAGTCCATTGGGCGCCTGCATTCATTGCAGATCAAAATAGGCGGATCGTTCCTCTTCCGACTGTCAGGCATTGCCTACGCCAACTTCCATGAGCGCGGCAAATTAGTTTCTGACAGGACGAAGAACATCTCCGATGAACTACTGATGCCTATCGAAATTCAGCAGGAGCGGGATCACTTCGTTTGCGGTGGCTGGTCGTCATCGCGTCGGACCTGACCAGGCAGTAGGCCCCATTGCAACCCAAGGCGTGTCGATGGATCATGCGGCATGACAAAGAGACAGCCCATGCTCATCGTCTTCGGCGGTCTCCCCGCCACCGGGAAGACGACGCTCTCGCGCGAACTGACGCGGCGGCTGTCGGCGAGCTATGTCCGTGTCGACGCGATTGAACAAGCGCTCCGCGCGGAGGGGCGCGACGTCGGTGCGATGGGCTACGTCATCGCCAACGCGCTGGCGGCGGAAAATCTCAGGCTCGGTCGTATGGTTGTCGCCGATAGCGTCAATCCGGTGCTGGCCAGCCGCGACGGCTGGCGGCAAACGGCTTTGCAGGCATCGGCAGACGTCGTCGAGATCGAAGTGATCTGCAGCGATGTGGCCTTGCATCGGCAGCGCGCCGAAGCCCGCGCGTCGGATATCGACGGCCTCAAACTGCCGACCTGGCATGAGATCGTAAATCGGCGCTATGAGCCCTGGGATCGCGAGCGTCTGGTGCTCGATACCGCCAACGATTCGATTGACGGTCTGCTGCAGCAGATCGAGATCTATCTTCATGACAGGATCAAGTGACCTGCTGTTATCGGTCCATGCCGACGAGGCGTGGTGCCTGTCGGGTTCCGGCCAGCGCGACATTCTGTCGTCGAAACCTCGTCATCTTCTCTTCAAAATTCACCGCTAGCTTTCTCCTCGACGGTTGGTTCGCCGGATGTACGCGGACTGGATCGCAAGCCTCGGCCTTCGCGCCGGGGCTTTTCGTTGTCGCGGCGCGTGATGAAGCCGCTGCCATTCCTTGATCTGGATCAAGGAGGAAATGCCATCCGGTGGCGCGATACGCCTTGTGGCATATCGCTCGCATTGCGCCGGAGCCCCCTCATGTGGGTCCTGATGTACGTCTTTTCCTATTCGATCAGTCCAGCCGCGACGAACGACAGGGCGGAATGGCGGCTGGAGCCGACCGTCGTGTTCCAGGAGTTTTCGAACGAGGAGCGCTGCAAGGCTGCCAAGTGGACGCTCGAGGCAAGCCTGGGTCAGGCGGGGGCACGGTTGAAGAGCGGCCTTGAGGATCTAAAAGCCCTGGGAAAAGCCGATCCCAGTCAGATCATCATCGCCTACAACGTGGAGTGCCTGCCGAAATAGGGCCGCGTTTACCTGTGGGCCGCGGGTGAAAGCCCGGGCTGCGCCGTACAAGCAAATATGACATTTGCCATTCTGGCACGAACTGCACAGGCCCTTGGTCCTGTTCTCGGCTAACATCGGGCATGGGCAGCGATTTGATCGTACGTCTGATGGTTTTTGCGGCCGGTGCTTTCACCGTGGCCGCCGTCTCCGTGCTCATCTTCAGCTATTGATCTATCTCAATTCGCGCGCCGCTTCCGGGCGTTCCCTGTGATCAGCAGGAACATTCCGGACGGGGCGCAACGATGCAGCCGTGGGCAATACATTCGCTGGCTTGGGGACTGACCGCAATTGGCCTGATCGCGATCGTCTCGATGATGTTCTGAGCCCCTCACTCCGCGACGGCTGGCAGCGCACGGCCGTGCGGCAAGGCTCAACCCGGCGGAATTTCGTCGAGCGGCCAGATCGGACGGCGGACTTTTCGGTAGGACAGCTTGCTGTGATCGTTGGTGGCGAGGCCGCCGCTGTCGGTGAGGATCACCTCCTTGGCCATCGGTCCGAAAGCAGCCCGGAAGTGATGTGCAGACTTGACTGCGACGATCCGGAATTGGGCCGGTTCTGCGCCGAGAATCCGGAACATTTCCTGATCATAGGTCTGCAACGTGTTGGTCGAGATCGCGATGGAGATGCCGTTGACCTCGAGCAGGGCCGAGGGCCCGAGCGTCATGGGCTGGCCGGCATTCATCGGTCCTTCGCAGACGAAGGCGCCATCAGAGAGGCCAGTCACCCGACCGGTGAGCGTCAGCGGAGGTCCGTAGCTGGCGGGATGCCGCTTGGCGCCGACAACGACATCCAGGCTGGCGCCAAGGCCGGCGGCATGGCAGCGGGCCGCGGCTTCGGGATCGCCGAGGACGCCGAACAGCACGTTTTGAATTTCCGCCTGCAGCAGCGCCTCCAGCAGGCGGACACCATCGCCATAGGCACCCGAGCCAGGGTTGTCGCTGAAATCGCCGATCACGAGCGGGCGGGTATCTGCGACGTCAGCTGCGGCCGTAGCGGCAAGCCTCACCGCGGCCGGCAAGTCGAGCGGCGTGACGGTGACCTCGGCGCGCCGGCGGATCATTTCGTCCTGGAGTGCGGTCGCTGCCTGCCGCGCGGCCGCTTCGGCGGCGTTGTGGGAGGCATCGAAGGTGATCTGAACGCTGGGGCCGACCTCGGCAATGTCAGCGCGGCTAAAGCCCGCGCAGACATCGACGGACAACAGGCCAGGCGTTTGCGCCTGCATGTCCGCGGCGCGGGCCAGCAGGTCGCTCATCACGCCGCCCTGGGTCCGTCCGTGATTGCATCCATCGAGCAGGGGGCCTTGCAGGCGAAACACCTTCGGACGGGTCGTGCCGTCCATCGCCGACTGCAACAGTTCAGCGGCGCGATACGCCGTCTCATACTGGTCGATATGCGGGTAGGTGCGGTAGGGCAGCATGATGCTGGTGAGCCGGCCCATGCGTTCAGTGACGTTGGCATGCAGATCGAGCGTCACCGCAATCGGGATCGTGTCGCCGAGACGCTTGCGCAATCCTTCGAGCAGCGCGCCTTCAGCGTCGTCGTCGGTCTCGGTCACCATCGCGCCGTGCAATGCGAGGATGACACCGTCGAGCGGCCCGGTTTCGCAGGCCGCATAGACCAGGCGCTGCAATTCGGCCCAGCATTCGGCCGTCACCTTTCCGGATGGGGTGGCCGCGGCCGCGACCGGCTGCACCAGGGTCCATCCGTAACGTTTGGCTGCGGCCAGATGCGCGGCGATCTCCATCCTTGTGTCGGCGAGCGTCGCCGCGACCTCGGCATCACGCAGAAACAGCCGCTTGCGATAGTCCTCGAGCGTCGTCGGAATGACCGAGAACGTGTTGGTCTCGTGGGCAACCTGCGCCGAGAGAACGCGCCGCGGCTGGCTCATGGGATTCCCTTTTTGCTTTGGTCTTGCTGCGGGAATATTATGCTTGCCGGACCCGTCGACCTGCCATCATCAGGCCAGCAACACGAGCGTTGTTCAGCCGGGATTGTCCGATGAAGGGGGCGGGGATTGTAGCGGTCGCTTGATTTGTCTCACCAGCAGTGCGCCGACGGTCATTCGCTCACCGTTGATCCTAAGGACTGCTTCAATCACACCCTCTATTTCGACCTTCAATGGCTCAACCGTGACTTGTGCTACGACTAATAGGAACGGCATGCGCCTTTCTAGTGCATGCTGTCTGCCTTGCTCAAAATCGCTCAAGTCGAAATCTGCTATTTCCTCTTCCTCTGCATTTGGACTGCGGAGGAAGAGCTTTATCTCGGTCAAAGGTTCGTTCAGATCAGCATGGATATGAATTACCACAATCACTTTTTTGAACGCGCCAGGAAAGCGAGGTACTGCAATAGAGTCGGAATATAGACCGACGATAGTTTCCTTGCTACCACGCTCCTCGCGAACGTCGTCGCAGAACCATGCCATCGCTCTGTGTGGCATTTAGCCGACCTTCACCTTCACGCGCTGATGGATGGGTTCGTCATCGTCGTTGGCGGGGAAAAAGGAAATGTTGGCTTCGCGCGCAACGGCGCTAGCTCTTTCGGGCAATTCAAGTTCTACTTTTCTCCCCATAGCGGAGGCTAGCTCGGCCACCCGGCCAAGTGTTATGTCCTTTTGGCCGCGCAGTTCGCGGTTGATAACAGATCGATGCACGCCAATCTCGCGCGCGATGTCTGTTTGTGTTAGCCCTCTCTTTGCAGACTCTTCCGAGAGAGCACGTAGCAATTTACGTCGAACATTATTTACGAAACGACCGGCCGCCCGCTTGCTAGGACGCAGAGTAATTTGAAACGACGGCATTAGGGTCTTCTCCGGGGATAAACTTTGGTTCGTTTAGATCGAGTTGATCTCGGAAATGGGCCGTTTCTCCAGCCAATCCCGCATAAAGATTATACTCCTTGACGCGGTCCGCATGTTCAGCACGCCAGCCGATGAAACAGTCCTTAGCGTGGAACCAACCGAATATGCGAAGATCCGGCGTTTTGAGCACCCAAATTCCGTCTTTGACGTGAGCGATCGGATGAAGGTGCTCCGGTATGTTGAGCCTTTCACCGGCACAATACACCTCCACAAAGGCGTCCAGTTGCTGGACGCAGTCGATCTCAGATTCCCATTTCGCTTTGAGGGCGGGTAGTTCGTCCGTGATCCAAGCGGCAAGTCGTGGCGATAAATAGATGCAGCGCCACTCTTGCTCCTGCGGCTCCAGCTGCGGATCAAGCTTGAAGAGAAGCTGTGCATTATCCAACTCTAAGACTGTTGCCATTTAAGTCAACAACTCTAATCCGCAATGGTTAGCACCGAGTCGAAATGTCACATTATTTGCTACTTGAACGGTATCAACGGCACAACCCAGCGGAGGTAAGGAGATATCCTTCTACGACTGTCTGAAATGTATCCAAAATGTCCTATGTAATTGTTCTGTAAAGGAAAATCTTTATGAAATCGGTCCTTTCAGCCAAGCGCTTCCGCAACTAAGAAAATGCCTATGCCTTCGTTGAAGCCCGGTTTCGGCCGAACGGCCCGTCTGCCCGCACTGCGGCGGCGTGGAGCGCATTTCCAAGATGTGCGGCAAGTCGACCCGCATTGGCGCTCATAAGTGCTACCAGTGTCGCAAGCCCTTTACCGCGAAGGTTGGAGCCATCTTTGAGTCCAGCCACATACGCCATGCGCAAGGCCAATTCTTCGATTCCGGTGTAATGGTTGAAAAGCTCTTCGGCGTAGCGACTTCGATAGCAGCTGCCTGTGCAGAGAAACAGCACGCGATTGGTGATCAAGCCATGCGTTCGTTAACGAGCTGCGGCTTGCCGGAGGCGCGAGGTTCGGACAGGAGCACTGCCGCCATGATGATATGATGCCAATGTTTTGCCCGACGTGTCAAATCTATTTCGTAAAATCAGTATTCGACCTGCGCTGGCGATCGAGCCCTTGAACGAGCTGATCCCTGCCTACTGTGCATGGGGTTGATTTCGAGATCGTGTCCGAATAGGTCAGCCGCCGTCACAGCGGTGGCTGTTCTGTCATCCCGCCTTGGCGGTGCGGTTGTCCGCGCGCAGGTTCTGGAAAAACTTTTCCACTTCACGCGACAGCGTGTCCGCGGTTTCGGTGAGGCTGCTTGCAGCCGTCAGCACCGAGGAGGCGGCCGTATCCGTCTCGCCGATGGCGTCGCGGAGCGAGGTGATGTTGGCCACCAGCGTCTCGTTGCCTTGCGCTGCCGATTGCGCGTTCGAGGAGATCTCGCGCGTGGCCTGGTCCTGCTGGCCGACGGCGCCTGCGATTGCGGAGGTGACCTCGTTGATCTCGCGCACCGCGCCGCCGATCTCGCGCACGGCATCGACCGCGTTGCGGGTCGAGGACTGGATCATCGCGACGTTCTCGCTGATGTCGGCCGTCGCCTTCGCCGTTTGTCCCGCGAGCGCCTTCACCTCGTGGGCGACGACGGCAAAGCCGCGGCCGGCGTCACCGGCACGGGCGGCCTCGATGGTGGCGTTGAGTGCGAGCAGATTGGTCTGCTCGGCGATGGTCTGAATGAGGGTCAGCACGCCATCGATGCGCTGCGTGGCGGCGGCAAGGCTCTCGATCTCCGAGATCGACTTCTCGGTGCGCTGGCCGGTCTGTTCGACCGCGGTTGCGCTCTGCCGTACCTGACGGCCGATCTCCTCGACGGAGGCCGACAGCTCCTCGGCCGCACCCGCGACCGCCGTGACGTTGTGCGAGGCCTGCTCGCTGGCATTCGCCGCCGTGCCGGCGCGGCCGTTTGCATCGGCGGTGACGCGGGTGATGGTCTGCGCGGTCTCGCGCATGACGGAGGCGTTGTCGCTCAGGCCGCGCATGATCGCGCCGATCGCTTCGCGGAACGCCTCGACGGATTGCTCGATATGCTGCGCGCGCTGCTCGCGTGCCGCGGAATCCTGCGAGACCTGCGAGGCGAGCTTGCGGTTGCGGCCCATCGCGTCCTGGAACACTTCGATGGCACGGGCCAGCGCGCCGATCTCGTCGGCGCGGCCGGCGTGCGGCACCACGACATTCTCGGCACCGTCGGCAACCTGCTTGATGGTCGCGGTGATCGCGGCGAGCGGCCGGGCGATCGAGCGGGCGATGATGATGATGCCGATCACGACCAGCGCCAGCGCCACGCCGCCGAGGCAGGTCAGCACGAAGGACAGCGTGCGGTTGGTCTCGGTCTCGCGTGCGATCTGCTTGGCGCGCTCGGCATAGACCTTGGACAGCGCCTCGAGATCCTTGTTCAGCGCCGAGCGCACGGCGCGGTTGGCGTCGTTGTCGCCCCATTCGCGGCCTGCGGCTGCGTTGATCTCGACGCCACGTCGCACCAGCTCCTTGCGGAACTCGACGAACTGCTCGATGCGCTTCTTGAAGGTCGCGAACTGCTCGGCATCGTCAGACTTGACGATGGTCTCCCAGCGCTTGACGACGCCGAGGATCTGCTCGTTGAACTTGAGCAGGCCCTCGCCGTATTTCTTCACCACGGCCGGCTCGGTCGACATGTAGACGCCGCGTGATTCCATCACCACCGCATAGACCAGCGAGTTGACGCGCTCGACGTTCAGCGCGGCGGCATTGGCCGTCTCGATCGCGCTGGTCAATTCGGCGCTGCGGCGGCTGTTGTAGTCGGACAGCATCGCGATCCCCGCGGTGAGCAGGGCGAACAGCGCGAAGATCGCATAGAGCTTGGTGGCCAGCGTGAAACGGCCTGCCAGGCCGGCAGCATTCCCAGATCGATCGATTTGCATGGTGGTCGGGCCCAATTGGCCAGGAGCGGCCGGTGGCGCGGTCGTATAAAATTGATGCAAAACTATGCAGAATGAAGATGGACGCTCTGTTAACGCACAAGTTGGGGGTGTGCGCCCTTCGTCGTAGGAAAGGCGAGCTATCTCAGGGTTTTGCTGGAACCCTATCGGTTCCCGGCAGGATTGACCCCGGGGATGGCCGGAGTGCCCCAAACATCGGCGTGCACGGAACCCGCCAAGCGCGTATTCCCTGACGCCAGCGCTGCCTGTAGGGCCGACGGGAGTCGGTCACCGGCCGGCGAACCCCGGAGGGGCCTTTGGTCTACCGCCACGCCATCGACGCCACGACCTACACCTTCCCCGACCTGCGCGACCTCCTCGCCAAGGCGACGCCCCCGCGCTCCGGCGACCGGCTGGCCGGCATTGCCGCTGCTAGCGCAGAGCAGATGATCGCCGCGCGGATGGCGTTGGCTGACGTCCCGCTTGGTCAATTCCTGAATGAAGCCGTCATCCCCTACGAGGCCGACGAGGTCACCCGCCTCATCATCGACAGCCACGACGCGAAGGCGTTCGCGCAGGTCTCCTCGCTGACGGTCGGAGCCTTCCGCGACTGGTTGCTGTCGGACGCCGCCACGCGGGAGACCCTGCGCAGGCTCGCGCCCGGCATCACGCCGGAAATGGCAGCCGCGGTCTCGAAACTGATGCGCAACCAGGACCTGATCCTGGCGGCGCGGAAATGTGAGGTCGTCACGGCGTTCCGCAACACCATCGGCCTGAAGGGCCGGATGAGCACGCGGCTCCAGCCCAATCATCCCTTTGACGATGCCAAGGGCATCACCGCCTCGATCCTCGACGGCCTGCTGCTCGGGGCCGGCGATGCCTGCATCGGCATCAACCCGGCGAGCGACGATCCGGCCGTGATCGGGCAATTGCTACGGCTCTTGGACGAGATCATCGCGCGGCTGAAGATTCCGACGCAGGGCTGCGTGCTGACCCATGTCACCACGACGCTGTCGCTGATCGAGCAGGGCGTGCCCGTCGATCTCGTCTTCCAGTCGGTTGCCGGCACCGAAGCCGCCAACCGCTCGTTCGGCATCGACCTCGCGCTGCTGAGGGAGGCTCAAGCGGCCGGGCTGTCGCAGAAGCGCGGCACGGTTGGTGAGAACGTCATGTATTTCGAGACCGGGCAGGGCTCGGCGCTATCGGCCAATGCACATCACGGCGTCGACCAGCAGACCTGCGAGGCGCGTGCCTATGCGGTCGCGCGAGCCTTCGCGCCGTTGCTGGTCAACAGCGTGGTCGGCTTCATCGGCCCGGAATATCTCTACGACGGCAAGGAGATCATCCGGGCGGGGCTTGAGGACCATTTCTGCGGCAAGCTGCTTGGCCTGCCGCTCGGCATCGATATTTGCTACACCAACCACGCCGAAGCGGACCAGGACGACATGGACAATCTCCTGACGCTGCTCGCGGCGGCCGGCGTCACCTTCATCATGGGGGTGCCGGGCGCCGACGACGTCATGCTGAACTACCAGTCCACGTCTTTCCACGACGCGCTCTATGTCCGTGACGTCTTCGGTGCGGCCCGTGCACCCGAGTTCGACGACTGGCTGGTGCGATCAGGCATTGCCGGCGCCGACTTCCGGCTTGCCGGTGATGCAGGCCTCTTGCCCGATTTTGCTGCGCGGCTGATCGCGTGATGCGTAAAAACCTCGCGAAAAACCCCGTCCGCCGGCGTGAACCGGGGAAACCATTGGCGCGTCTCACGAATTAGTTCGGTGCCACAATATTGAGGAATTCCGGTCGCAGCGTTACGCTATGTGTCTGGAGACCTCGTCAGTACCATCAGTGGAACGTCGTTGGGGGAAGTTCGATGCGCGCTGAAAGCAACGGAACGAGCCGGCATATTCTCTGCGTCTTCCCGCGATACACGTCGTCCTTCGGCACCTTCGAACATGCCTATCCGCTGACCGACGGCGTCCGCGCCTTCATGCCACCGCAGGGCCTGTTGCTGCTCGCGGCCTATCTGCCCAAGGAGTGGCAGGTCAAATTCGTCGACGAGAATCTCCGCCGCACCACCAAGGAAGAGTTCGAATGGGCGGAAGCCGTCTTCGTCAGCGGCATGCACATCCAGCGCCAGCAGATGAACGACATCTGCCGTCGCGCCCATGAGTTCGACCTGCCTGTCGCACTCGGCGGTCCCTCGGTCAGCGCCTGTCCTGATTATTATCCGTCGTTCGACTATCTCCACGTCGGCGAACTCGGCGACGCCACCAATCAGCTGCTCGATATCCTGTCGCGCGATATTTCGCGCCCCGAGAGCCAAGTCGTGCTGACGACCAAAGACCGCGTGCCGATGACGGAGTTTCCGATCCCGGCCTATGAGCTTGCCGATGTGAAGCGCTATTTCCTCGGCAGCATCCAGTATTCCAGCGGCTGTCCGTATGAGTGCGAGTTCTGCGACATTCCCGGCCTCTACGGCCGCAACCCGCGCCTCAAGTCGCCCGAGCAGATCATCGCCGAGCTCAACCGCCTGCGCGAATGCGGCATGACCGACACGGTCTATTTCGTCGATGACAATTTCATCGGCAACCGCAAGGCTGCGATGGATTTGCTGCCGCATCTGATCGAATGGCAGAAGAAGACCGGCTACGTGATGCGGCTCGCCTGCGAGGCGACTCTCAACATCGCCAAGCGGCCCGAGATCCTCAAGAAGATGCAAGAGGCCTATTTCATCACGATCTTCTGCGGCATCGAGACGCCGGATCCGGACGCGCTGAAGGCCATGCACAAGGACCACAACATGATGGTCCCGATCCTGGAAGGTGTGCGCACCATCAACTCCTACGGCATGGAGGTGGTATCGGGCATCATCATGGGGCTTGACACCGACAAGCCGAACACGTCGGACGCGCTGCTCGCCTTCGTCGAGGAGTCCCGGATTCCGCTGCTCACCATCAACCTGCTTCAGGCGCTGCCAAAGACGCCGCTATGGGATCGACTGGAGAAGGAAGGGCGTCTGGTCGATGACGAGGGACGCGATTCCAACGTCAATTTCTTGCTGCCCTATGACGACGTCGTCGCATCCTGGAAGCATGCCATGAGCGTCGCCTACGAGCCCGAGAAGGTCTATGCGCGCTTCCAGTATCAATGCGACGAAGTTTATCCCCATCGCCTGAAGATGCCGGTACCGGACGAGATGAAGACCTGGGCCAATATCCGGCGCGGCCTCGTCATGATGCGCAACATCTTCTGGAAAGTCGGCGTGCGCGGCGACTACAAGCGCGTGTTCTGGAAGTTCGCGCTGGGGCGGATACGTCGCGGTGACATGGAAGGCCTGATCGGCTGCACCATGATCGCGCACCATCTCATCACCTTTGCGCGCGCGGCCACGAGCGGCAAGCAGAACGCGTCGAACTATTCGATCCGGTTGCGCGAAGCCTCCGTTCCCGCCGAATGAGCAACAAGCCCGTTCCGGCGCGTCCGACCGTCGACTTGAAATCGTTCACGCCTGCGCGCGTCGCGCTCGGGCGGAGTGGTGCAAGCCTGCCGACGAAGCCGCTGCTTGATTTCACGCTGGCTCATGCCCGCGCTCGCGACGCCGTGCATGCTGCTTTCGATACGCCGCGTCTTCTTGCCGGGATCGAGGCCCTTGGCCTTGCCGTCGCCGAAGTCAGCAGCCGGGCCGCCGATCGCGGAAATTATCTGCGCCGCCCGGATCTGGGGCGGCAGCTCGACGCCGGCTCAGCTGCGGCGTTGGCGGATCTTGCCGTCGCGCCGTGCCAACTTGCGATCGTCATCGGTGATGGCTTGTCGGCCGCTGCAGTCCATGCCCATGGGGTCGCGTTGCTGCAAAGTCTGCTGCCGCTGCTGGGCGCAGGTGACGCTGTCGCAATCGGCCACGTCGTCGTCGCCTCAGGCGCGCGGGTTGCGCTGGGCGACGAGATCGGCGCCATTCTCGGCACCCGCATGGCTTTGATGCTGATCGGCGAGCGGCCGGGCCTGTCCGCGCCCGACAGCCTCGGTGCCTATCTGACGTTCGCACCAAAGCCTGGTCTCACCGATGCCGAGCGAAATTGCGTGTCCAACATCCACAAGGCTGGGTTGAGCTATGATGAGGCGGCCCACAAGATCGCCTGGCTCGTCCGCGAGGGGCTGGCGCGGCAGGTCACGGGCGTGACGCTCAAGGACGAGAGCGCCGACCGCGCGCCGCGTCGAATCGGCTCGGCTGTGCCAGAATGACGGGCATTCCGGTAAAATCGCCGCATCTTGATTGATCCGGAGACGCTTCGCGCGCTTGCGAGAAGGGTGATTGACCTGCTAAACCCTGCCGGCGATTTTCCGCGCATTTTCAAAGGGCAAGCCTCCCATTGGTATGGCGTTTTCAAGCCGCTCGCGGGGCGTAACAAGTTCACAGATTGAGCCGATTGAGGAACTGGACAAGGCATGCTCGAAAAGCACCGCGAGAATGAGGTTCATGTCGACAAGGTCGAGCAGGGACCGGCGTCCTCAATTGCCTTCGGGCTGGAACGTCTCGGGCTGATTGCAGTCCGCGCGCCGATCGTCTCCTGCATCATTTTGGTCGCCCTGATCGTCGGTGCCGTGTTCGGCATCGAGCGGATCAAGATCGACGATTCGCTGTCGCAGCTGTTCCGCTCCAACACGCCGGAATTCCGCCAGTATGAAGCGGTGACAAAGAAGTTCCCGGCTGAGGAATTCGACGTTCTCGTCGTGGTCGAAGGCCAGAAACTCCTGGCGCGAAACAACCTCGAGAAGCTTCGTGACTTTGTCACCGACTTGCAGCTCGTTGAAGGCACGCGCGGTCTGGTCTCGCTGTTCTCGGCGCGCCAGGCGCCGGCGCCGGGCAAGCTGCCGGCCGCATTGTTCCCGTCCGAGCTGCCCGAGGGCGCGGCCTATGACCAGTTCATCGAGACGGTCAAAAACAACGAGATCATCCGCGGCAAGCTACTGTCTGAGGACGGCACGCTGGCGCTGATCGTGCTTTCGCTCGATCCGGAGGTGGTTGCCTCCAGCAAGCTTACCAAGGTCGTCGGCGACATCCGCGCGTTGATGAAGGAGGATCTCGGCGACACCGGGCTCAGCGTGCAGCTCTCCGGCGTGCCGGTGATGCAGCTCGAGATCCGCAACGCGGTCGAGCGCGACGGCCTCACCTACAACATCCTCGGCATCCTCGCCGGCTGCATCATCGCGATCATCTTCTTCCGCAAGATCTCATTCATGGTGGTGGCGGCATTCCCGCCGATGATCGCGATCCTGATTGCGCTCGGCGCGCTCGGCTGGGCCAATTTCAATCTCAACATGTTCCTGAACGTAATGACGCCGCTCATCATGGTGATCTCGTTCTCGGACTCGATGCAGCTCACCTTCGCCGCGCGCGACCGGCTGATCGCAGGCCAGGACAAATTCACGGCATTCAAGAACGCGGTGCTGGTGGTGGGCCCGGCCTGCGTGCTCACCCACGGCACCGCCGGCATTTCCTTTATTGCGCTACAGTTCTCGGACTCGGACCTGATCCGCAAATTCGGCGAGGCGGGCCTTGCAGCGACCATCATCGCGCTCGTCACGGTGCTGTCGCTGGTGCCGGTGTTCGGCGTGCTGTTCGTGCGCAACGAGAAGCTCTTTGCGGTCAAGTTCCAGAGTGCGGATGCCGGCGTGCAGGCGCTGCGCAATTTCTGCTATTGGATTGCGGTGCGCATGGTTGGGCGGCCTGGTTTGTTCAGCCTGATCGCGCTGCTGTTCGTCGCCAGCCTCGGCGTTATCTACGCCAATCTGCAGCCGCGCTACCGTCTTGCAGACCAGGTGCCGGACAAGCGTCAGGCGGTTGCCGCCAGCAACCGGCTCGATGCCAAGCTGACCGGCGCCAATCCGGTCAACGTGCTGATCCAGCTTCCGAAGGGTGAAACGCTCTATTCGCCGGAGACGCTGCAGACCATCGCCGACGTCCACGAGACCGTGGAGAAGGCGGCCGGTGTCGGTAACGTCTGGTCACTGGAGACGCTGCGCCGCTGGCTGGCTGAAAAGGCCGGCAGCAGCGACGTCGCAACGCTTAAGGAATACGTCAACGTCATCCCCGAGCATCTCGTGCGGCGGTTCATCGACGCTCAGCAGGATGCGGTGGTCGTGGCCGGCCGCGTGCCGGACAAGGACTCGAGCCAGCTATTGCCGATCGTCGACAAGCTCGATTCCGAGCTCGACGCCGTCCGCAAGAAGCATCCCGGCTATGAAGTCGCCGTTACTGGTCTTGCGGCCATCGCGGCCCGCAACTCCGCCGGTATGATCGAGAAACTGAACCGCGGTCTCACCGTCGAATTCGCGTTGGTCGCGATTTTTATCGGTCTCGCGTTCCGCTCATGGGTGGTGATGTTCGCGTGCATCCTGCCGGGCATTTTCCCCGTGGTGATGTCAGGAACGGTGCTGTGGGCGATGGGTGAGGGGCTGCAATTCGCCAGCGTCGTGGCGCTCACCGTCTCGTTCGGCCTCGGCCTCTCCGCAACCATCCACTTCCTCAATCGCTTGCGATTGGAGAGCAAACCGGGCGTCGGTTCGGCACTCGCGGTGGAGCGTGCCACCGTGCTGGTCGGCCCCGCGCTGATCCTGACCACGGTGGTGTTGGCCTGTGGCCTCGTCGTCACCGTGTTCTCGGACCTGCCGTCGCTGCGGCTGTTCGGTTGGCTCAGCGCCTTCTCGATGGTGGCCGCGCTCGTCGCCGACCTCTTCATCCTGCGGCCGACGGCGATGTGGCTGATCAATCTGCACGCCAAGCTGCAGGGGCCCGACAAGCCGGCGATCTGATCGGGGGTCATCACCCGGCCACCGAATCGCAGCATGCTGGCTGCGGTTCGGAGGCATGATGGCTGACGCGCGACATCACAGTTCGATCACGGCATTCCAGCAAAAGCGGAGCGGCGAGGCGGCCGCCTTCTTCGTCCCATTTCTGACGGCCGATATGAGGCTGCTCGACGTCGGTTGCGGTCCCGGAACGATCACGGCCGCGCTTGCGGAGATCGTCGGCACCGCCATCGGCGTCGATATCGAGCCGAATGCTATCGCGGCCGCCAAACAGCTTGCTGCGCATTCGGGGGCGACCAATCTCTCCTTTGTCGAAGCCGATATGATTGCACTTCCGTTCGAGGACGGTGCGTTCGACGCCGTATTCTTTCACGCGGTGCTCTATCATCAGAGCCGGGCGAAGTTGGCGGAAACGTTGGCCGAAGCGAGACGTGTGTTGAAGCCGGGTGGCGTGCTGGGCACCCGTGACGCCGATGTCGGCGGCAACATTCTCTATCCCGAGTTTGATGGTGTGAGTCTTGCGCTCGACCTCTGGCAGCGCTGGTACGAGCATGAGGATCCCGGTGCGCTTCGCTTCGGTCGCCGGCAGAGCGCGATCCTCCGCGCGCACGGCTTCACGCCGGTCTGGGCCGGCGCAAGCTATGTCAACCACAGCGCTGATGCTGCAAGCCGTGCCGATGCGGTAGCAGATGCGCGACGAAGCCTGCTTGGCCTCGGGCCGCAACTCGTGAGCAAGGCGCTTGCGACCGACGAGGAGATCGACGCGGCGCTCGCGGGTTGGGACGCCTGGGGGCGCGATCCGGACGCGGTCTATTTCAGGTCCCGGTGCGAATGTGTCGCGCGCAAGCCGTGATGCGCTGCTTCACGTCTCTATGCGAACGATCCCATAGGGATTGAACTTGAAATCATCCTCAGCGTAGTCGGTGTCCCGCGAGAGGCTGAGCTTGCGATCCCGCAACGTCGCGTCAATGCCACGCGCGGCCATCGCGTCAGCGATCTCGTCTATGAGCTTCACCGCGTCGCGATCGCTGCCGCGCGCCTTGGCGACATAGATCTCCGGCAATCCGACGAGGTGGAAGCCAACGCTCTCATTGTAGGCGGTGCCGTCGAGCGGACGCTTGGCGAAGGCGAGGCGGCAGGTTCGGCTCATGGCGGCTGTCAGAGCCAGGCCCTGGTTCGTCTTTGCGGCCGCCTTGCAATCGCGGGCGAGCTGCGTCCATCGCTTCAGCCCATGAGCGACGCCCGCGCTTTCGCCTTTCACGGCGATGGCTCCGGCCTCGATCGTCTCCTCGACGACGCGCAGGGCTGCGGCTGAATAGGCGACCGCCTTCGGCTGCTCCATCGGCGGGCTCAGCACGTAGAGCACGGATTTGTGGTCGGCGACGGCGGCTTCGTCGTCAGCGGACCATGCGTTGGGAAACACGCGGTCCCAGCAAACTCCGAACGATCGCTTCATGTGAGGATCGGGCTGCGCTTGCGAATAGGTGCGATCGATCTCGAAACCGAAATCAGCGATCGTCTTCGCGACCGCCGTCGGCGGATGCAGAAGGCTTTCATCTTTCCCAAGGAAGCAAAGCACATGCCGCGGTTTCACGGACGAAGGCTGCATGTCACTGCCTTGCTGAAGAGACGGTCGATCATTGGCCCACGCGCGACTGGTGGCAAGGAGCCCGATGGCCTTGAGCAGTTGTCTTCGAAAATTGTCCATCTCAGCAAAAGGCCCCCGGCTCGCAAGAACCGGGGGCCGTATTCCCGTCGACGCTGGAAGGGACGATCAGCCCTTTGTCATCGTGATGTTCACGCCGCGGATTTCGCCCTTGGACGAGATCTGCACCGTCTGCTTGGATCCGTTGGTGCGCAGCGACAAATTGGCTGCAAAGCCGTTGGCCTCGACGAACACGTCGATCTGGCCGCCGCCGGCGGTGCCCTGCAGATTGCCGAAGATGTTGCGGTTGGACTCGCTCCAATTGCCGGAGATCCGCTCGCCCTGGCTGGTCACGTCGCTGGTGAGGTCGAACTTGTAGCTGTCGGATGCGCAGTGCAGGGCCTGCTTGAGGTTGAGGCCGGTGCCGGCGACCTTGTAGTCAGCCTTGCAGCGGATGCGCTCGGTCGAGCCGTCGGACAGCGACACCGTGCCGGTGCCGCTCCATGCACCGTCGAAGCCGGCAAACGGCCCGGACGACTGAGCGTGGCTCGCCGCAACAGAGAAGAGCAACGCCGCACCAACGCCGGCTGCCTTGATTGCCAGTTCAGATCGCCCAAAGAATTTCATCATCAATATCCCGTTTTGGAACGACGCCCGCTCTTGGCAGCGCGTCTCGCCACATCGAAAGTTTAGTGTTCCGAGCCTGTGTCTGGTTCAAGAGGCTGTGTCACGTTCGAAGCCTAATCGTCCGCGATGTCAGGCTCGCGAAGTGCCTCTGCCACGGTCCGGCCCCGAACTCCTCTGTTTCCATCTATTTCCGGCTGAAATCGCCGGGTGGACAGATGCAGCTCTGCAACAGGTATGCAGTAAAACACCACGTCGGCGAATTATGACGTAGTATCAAACTCTTACATCTGCCAATGAAGGCTGAGGGAAGACCTGATTTGGTAGGCACGGCGCCAATTTGGCCGCATTTACCAGCGCTTGTGCCTTCTCCGGTGCCGCTGTTTCCGCGGCAACTTGCCATCAGAACAATCGTTCCGTCGTCGGCCCTGTGCTGTCCGGGATTGGTTCGATTCTGCCGTCAGAATGAAGGAATACAATGCGTAAGCTTCTCGTCGCTCTCACCGTGCTGTCGGCAACC
This sequence comes from Pseudomonadota bacterium, assembly GCA_023387695.1. GTDB lineage: Bacteria > Pseudomonadota > Alphaproteobacteria > Rhizobiales > Xanthobacteraceae > Bradyrhizobium. The sequence goes on from JAEWHT010000101.1 coordinate 42,287, forward strand.
CTCTCCACGACCGCTTTCGCCCAGCAGGGCGGGCGTGGCACGGACGCCGAGCAGAAGGCCTGCACGCGCGATGTGCAGAAGTTCTGCCGTCCGGTCATCGACCAGGGCGATTTCACCATCCTGGCCTGCCTCAAGGAAAACCGGCCCAAGATTTCGCAGGCCTGCGACCAGGTCCTGAAGAACCATAACCAGTAAGCTCGGCCATTGGCCCACAAAGGCGGCCCTGGGGCCGCCTTTTCAGGCCGGATCCGGACGGGCTGCCATCGCGCGACAGGATTGGTTTTGCGGCCGTATTCCCCTATATGGGGGCCGCGGCGGCGTCGCCGGCATGAGCCCGCGCGAGCGAAAAAGCCCTTCCTGTCCAAACGATTGTTGATCAGCCCTCGATGACCTCTGCGAGCGAATTGCGATCCGGCAAGGGTGACCGCGACGAGAATTTTCCCGTCGCGTCCTGGATCATTCATCCGCGTCATCGCGCCCTGATCCTGGCGTATTACAAT